>JAFSZU010000103.1 GCA_017455585.1 Bacteroidaceae bacterium
TATCGACCTCCAAGGTTGAAGACAGTGAAACCATCTCCGTTCAGTTTACTCAGCAGTGTCTGCGTTGCTGCTGTTCTTGGGTTACTTATATACGAGGGTGGAAATGAGATGGGGCTGCAAGGTTTCGAGAGCCACCTGATAGAGGAAATCCGGCGTGAGTTGTGATATGTCGCGGCACTGGTCTTCAAGTGTTCTGAGGCGATTGGTGTGCAGGAACTGTTTGGCAGTAGCAAGGATGTAATTCTCTGTGTTTTCTGCGGCAATAGCCAACTGTCCGCACAGTTGCCGCTGTGCGGCCGAGAGGGCGCGCGGAGACAGAGGGGCTTGCGTGAGGCGGCGTAGTTCCTTATGCACGAGACGGAGACATCGCCGGACATCTTCATGGTCACAACCGAAGTAGATGTTCCACAGACCTGTGTCGGTGTAGGCGGTGGTGCCAGCTTCCACCGTATAGACCAGTCCGGCACGTTCGCGCAGGGATTGGCAGAGACGGGCGTTCATGGCGGGGCCTCCAAGGATATTCATGAGCAATGCGAGCCCCGGCAGACGAGGATCAGTAAGGGAATAGGCCGGCCCCCCCAGCATGACGTGAGCCTGATGGGTGTGCTTGTCTATAGTTTCCATAGAAGCGATAGAGTCTATAGGAGCTATAGTATCTATAAAAGCTATAGAGTCTATAGTATCTATTGAATTGATAGAAGCAGAAGGCACCAACAGCTTCCTCACATCCTTCTCGGTGACATTCCCTCTCAAGAACAAGACGGCTCGGTCGGGGCGATAGCTGCGACGGGCAAAAGCTTGTAAGTCGGCGCAAGTGTATTGCCTAAGCCTTTCTGCATCACCCAAAATGTTGCGTCCCAACGGCTGGCGAGGAAAAATAAGTGACTCAAAGTCATCATAGATGAGTTCGGCAGGCGAGTCATTGTAGCTCTCTATCTCATCAATAACCACTTCCCGTTCTCGTTCGAGTTCAACTTGTGGATAGATACTATGGAAGGCAATATCCTGTAACAGGGAAATGGCGCGGTGCAGGTGCTGACGGTGGAAGGCTGCGTAATAGACGGTCTCTTCTTTGGCCGTATAGGCGTTGAGCTCACCACCCACACTCTCTATGCTCCCTGTAATCTGGCGTGCAGTGCGTGTGGCCGTTCCCTTGAAAGTCATGTGCTCCACCAGATGTGCCATGCCGCTTTCTGTGTCCAGCTCATGACGCGTGCCCGCGGCAATGGCAATTCCCGCATAAACGACTTCTGTAGTCGCCGTGGGAACCAGCAAGACGCGCAGTCCAGATGGCAGTGTGAAAGTGATGGCAGTGTCAGAAGTCACGGAAGCGGTCATCTGAAAGTTCTTTGATGGCCACACATTCCATCTCTATGAGCCATGTGGGGCGACATACAGGGGCAAGAGTGATGACAAACGGTATTTGCGGGAATCGCTGGCGGAAGAGTTGCAGGACGGTGTCATAGTCACCGGTGTCACGCAGATAGACAATGATTTGGACCACATCGTCAAACGTCGTTTCCGCCTCGGCCAATAGGGCTTCTACATTTTCCCACATGCGATGGGTCTGACGAACGATATCCCCCACATGCACCACCTCGCCACGGTTGTTGATACTGGCCGTGCCGCTGATATAGACGTGGCGGCGGTCGCCATAGTCCACACGAGTGCCGCGTTCGAAGGTGACGCCGTACTCATAGGTAGAGTTCAGATGTGACTTGGCATACAAGTAATGCTGCTGTTCTGGCAGCAGACCAGTGACGGCGTAAGTACCCAGCTGGATAATGGCCTTTGGGTCGGCGGGCTTGCCCTCAATGCCGGTAGAAGCTATGAAATGAGTCTGCGGCGTCAGGCCTTGTTGTTCAAAGTTCTCGCGGCGGGCACGCACCATACCGGCATACTGGGTATCTACATCGCGGACGTAGAACCATGTGCGGATGCAATTATCAGCCAGGTTGGCATCATAGAGCTGCAGGAACTGCTCATAGGACTGCAGCAGACACGCTGTCTGGCAGACGGCATCACCTTCTGGCACACACATGCCCATCTGCCAAAGATGGCGATAGCCATGATGAGAAAGAATAACGAGGTTTGAATCTGGAACCGCTTCCACCTGCACATCTTGCACAAGATAGAGCCAGGCAGCCACCTTCGAGCCGTCAAGCGGTGGCTGCTGGATACAGCTGACAGAAGTCGGGAGGTGGGCATTGAGAGATGCAAGGTGAGCGGTGAGAGAGGATTGCTGGTTGGCGGCGTCAGAGAGAAAATAGCGTTTGAAGACAGGATGTGCACCAGCGCACTGAGGCCGTTGCAACAAAGCCATCTCGGCACGGCAGAGGCGGTCGAACTGCCCGTCGAAGGATTCTCCGCGGGGTTCCACATGCAGAATGGCGTGTTGCTCTGCCACCTTGCCGGCGGGGGCAAAAGAAGAAAGCTCAACGGTCACGCCGAGTTCCTGAAATGATATGGATTGAAACGCCATGGACTCAACTAATGATTTTGTTGGCACCGCTGGTGGGTGCCACAGCCTCGGGATGCTGACGGGCAAAACTGTCGATGTGGCGCACACGTTTCTCGTCCAGGATCTCGTCCACGGCAATGAGGATTCCTGTTTCTTCCACGTCGCCAAAACCATAGTTGATGGCTGTGCCAAACATCTTCATCGTGGGTGAAAGACCCATATAGGCATTCACAAGGGGTGGTATGTTAAGTCCCCGCTTGCGCACTTCGCGGTTGAGGATGCGATAGTCTGCCTTGAAGTCCTTCTCAGAGAAGAGCGTTGACAATTCGTCACGGTCTGCCTCAATATCCAATGGTTTCATCGGGATAATCAGTTTGTCGGGGTCGCTAAAGTGCTTCTGCAAGAAGAAGAGTATCATGTCTCGTGCAGTGCGGTCATAGCTGGGATACATGGTGACTTTGCCGAAAAGATAGCGCACATCGGGCATGACCACGGTGAGAGCTCCCAGCCCATCCCACAGATTGTCGAGTGCAAAGATGGCACGGACTCCGGCACGGGTGGTCTGGTAGTCGCGAGAGACCCAACTGCGGCCCAACTCAATGGTATAGGGCAGATAGTCACGCAGGAAGCGATCGGAGAAATGGAACATGTGTGCCGTGGCCAGGACGGGTTGCCCCTTGTCGTCGAAACTCACTTCTGAACCGAGCAGATAGCGGTATCCGCCTATGATTTCCTCTGTCTCCGGGCTCCACACAATCAGCTGCTTGTAGGGATTCTCCATGGTGTCGAACTCATCCAAGTCCATGGCCAACCCCGTCCCGCCACCGGCGGCACGGAACGCGATCTCACGCAGTCGGCCTATCTCGCGCAACACATTGGGCGAGTCCTGCCACGTAACAATATACACCTCGTTGTGACTTTTATTGGTGAAGCGCAGACGCTTGTCTTCTGTGAGTTCTGCCTTGAGCAACTCTACGGGAATAGGAGCAATGATGTCTTCCATATCTTGATTTCACGATTTCACAATTACACGATTTCACAAGCGACCAACTGTCCAATCGCAAATTGTCCATTTGTCATATTTCATAGACTTTGTCCTGCACCCATCGAGCCCACTCGTTAGGATGGCGGGTGTGATCAAAAGTCTGATAGGGGATGGGCTGTCCGAAACGGACAGTAAAATGTTTGCCACGGGCACGATACATCTCATCGGGCAATAGTACCATCGCCAAATTGGTCTTGATGCCCAGATGCTTGCACCAGTCTGCTACCCGATAGAAACGGGGAGAGTTCTGCCCCAGGAAATGCACGGGAACGATATCACGCCCAGCCCTCACACTTTGCTGAATGAAAGCCTTGCGCCAGGGGATGTCACGGATCTGGCCATCGATGCGCCTGGAACACAGACCTGCGGGGAACATGATAATATGATTGTCCGAGCGGAATGCCTCTTCTACTTGGCGCGGGAAGTCACGTGACTGACTGCCGAACTTGTTGACAGCGATGCACAAGGGAGCCAGTCCCTTGAGGTTCATCAGTAACTCACGAGCCAGGAACCGCACATGTCCGCCCGATGCCCGCCCGATGATGCCGCCCAAGGCCACGCCATCGACCGCTCCCAAAGGATGGTTGCTCACAAAGGTGAGGGGGCGGCCATTCATCGGCACCTGCTCCAGGCCCTCGACAGTGAGGCTGACATTGAGCGTCTCGATGACACCTTCACAGAAATTCACCCCTTCACGTCCCTGGCGAAGGTAGGCGTTGATAAAGTCTTGATGAATCAGACGCTCCAACCAGCGTGTGGCGAAACGGGGAACCCAACGTGAACGGTCCCCTAAACGCGAGCGCACAATCTTGTCAATATCTATTTCATCAGTTGATGACATAGCGCTTATTGTTAATGATATACCCCCCACGCGGCAAACCTGTCAGCCAATTGGTTCCTTTGGCCAGGCGAAACGCGGAATAATACACGCCGTTGGCACTATAGACAGGCAAAAGCTGGTTGTAACGGCTGGTGACACAGAGCTGGCGCCCTTGCTGGCGGATGGAAACAGGAAGGGGAGAAGACATCATCCCGACTGTGCGGAATTCACGCACCTCGGTAGTCAACATGCGACGCCGCAACGTATCCCGCCGCTCCATCCCGCCCGACGTGGTTGCAGAAACAACAAGAGAGCTCATGGTAAATATCATGAACAACCACAGCGTGCGATGTAGTTTCGTTTTCAGCATAAAGCCAGCTGACCTAAAAGAATATTCGTGCTCGAAACGGGAATCGAACCCGTACAGCCATCACTGGCCAAGGGATTTTAAGTCCCTCGTGTCTACCAATTCCACCATTCGAGCCGAATTGCGCGACAAAAGTAGCGGAAATATTTGAAAGTACCAAGTATTTCGCCTATTTTTGTGCCCGAAAATGCGCGTTCTGCTTGTAAATACCTCCGAGAGAGTAGGCGGGGCGGCCATTGCGGCCTCCCGTTTGACAGATGCTTTGAACTGTTTTGGCATCAAAGCAATCATGCTGGTGCGTGATATCCAGACGCAGCGCGCTACCACCGTCGGTCTCCCCCGTACTGGTTGGCGCGGCCTACATCTGAAGTGGTTTTTCCTCTGGGAGCGGCTTCGCATTTTCCTGGCCAACCGTCTGCATACACGGGGATTGTGGGAAGTGGATATTGCATGTTGTGGAGCGGATATCACACAGCTTCCCGAGTTCAAGGCCGCAGACATCATTCATCTGCACTGGGTCAACCAGGGCATGCTCTCCCTCCATCAGCTCGCCCGCATCCTGCGCAGCGGCAAGCCCGTGGTGTGGACCATGCATGACATGTGGCCCTGCACAGCCATCTGTCATCATGCGCGCACGTGCGAACATTTTTTTATTCACTGTCATGACTGCCCGCAGTTGGTGGCACCACGGTCCCATGATTTATCTTGGCAGATTTACAAGCAGAAACTGGAAACCTACGCCGTGGGGGCACTCACCTTTGTGACGTGCAGCCACTGGTTGGCGGAGCAGGCAAGCCGCAGCAGACTCCTGCAAGGACACCAGATAGTGACCATTCCCAACACATTCGACAGCCACATCTTCCACCCGGCAGACTGCGACGAGGCACGCCGCCACCACGGACTGCCCGGACAACGGCGTCTGTTGCTCTTCGCCTGTCAGAAAGTGACCAACCGCCGCAAAGGGCTGGAACTGTTGCTACAAGCCCTGCAACAACCTGAGCTGCAATCCTGGCAGGAACGGCTGGCACTGGTGGTGGTGGGAGAAATGGCGGAGAGGATGGCGGCCACACTGCCTTTCCCCGTCTATCCGTTGGGATATATCAGCGGTGAGAAGGAGATGGCCTCGCTGTATCAGGCGGTAGATGTCTTTGTCACACCATCGCTGGAAGAGAATCTGCCCAATACCATTATGGAAGCAATGGCCTGCGGCACTCCATGTGTAGGGTTCCAGGTCGGTGGCATCCCAGAAATGATTGACCATGAGCAAAACGGCTATGTGGCCCGCTTCCGCGACGCACAGGATCTGGCCACTGGCATCATTTATACCCTTGACCCGCAGAACCATGAACGGCTCTGCCACGCTGCCGCTGAGAAGGCTGTCAGAGCCTGGAACGAGGCCACTGTCTGCCGACAATACATTGAGTTGTATGACTCTATCGTCTCCAATCGTCCATCGCCAATAAATAGTAAATCGTAAATCGTCAAATCGTAATTCTCCATGTTATTGCGCTTTACTATAGCCACTGTCACCTATAACGCCGGTGCCACCATCGAACGAACATTGCAGAGCGTGGCATCACAAACCTACGAGGCCGTGGAACACCTCATTATCGACGGCTGTTCCACAGACAACACCATGGTCCACATCCATCATTATGTGGAACAGAACACAGACTTGCGTCATCCGCATCACATCTGCCTCGTCCGCGAACCCGACAACGGGCTCTATGATGCCATGAACAAGGCCATCCAGCAAGCCAAGGGCGACTACATCATCTTCCTCAATGCCGGGGACAAACTCCACTCAGACACCGTGCTGGCAGAGGTGGCTGCACAGGTGGAAGAGCGCTACAACCCTGCCCGCCGGCCGGCTGTCATCTACGGCGAGACAGACCTGGTGGACAATGATGGTCATTTCCTGCGGCACCGCCGTCTGCAAGCTCCCGAGCACCTGACTGCCCGCAGCTTCCTCGCCGGCATGTTAGTTTGTCATCAGAGCTTCTACGTCCGCACAGACATCGCCCGCATCGACCTCTATGACCTGCGCTATCGCTTTTCCGGAGATTTTGACTGGTGCATCCGTGTCCTCAGACGTGCAGAACGCCGCGGACTCGCCCGTCACAACACCCATCTCATTTTGACAGACTATCTCTCCGAGGGAATGACAACCCGCAACCACCGCCGCTCACTTCTGGAGCGGCTCCGCATCATGGCGCACCACTACGGATGGGGACGAGCACTGGCCGCACACGCCTGGTTCGTTATCCGGGCTGTCATCAAACGTTAGACTCTTTATTGGACGAGACATAAATCCAATGCCAACTCTATCGCCTCGCGGTCGAGGTGCTGGCCGATGAATACAAGTTTCTGCATGCGGTCGCCATAGCGCTCGTCCCAGTCGCGCTCCAAATCGGGATGCCGTGCACGAAACTCAGCCAACTCGTCGGCGGACATGGTGGCATACCACGCTCCTGCATTGCGCAGCGAGACCTGTCGGCCCGCCTGCTCGAAGACATAACAGGTGTCCGGCTCGCCATAGAACCAGCAGATGCCCTTTGCACGGATGATGCTCTTCGGCCACTGGCGCGCCACAAACTCGTCGAAGCGTCCCATGTTCAGCGGTTGACGGCGATAATAAACAAAGGTGCCGATGCCGTATTCCTCGGCTTCGCCCTCGTCGTGGTCATGATGATGATGATGGTGGTCATGGGAATGATGATGCCCTTCTTCGTGGTCATCATCATGGTCTTCGTCACCGTGGTCTTCATCGTGATTTTCGTCATCGTGGTCTTCATCGTCCCCATGATGATGCTCTATCTCGTCAATCCATGCCGCAGAGGTGGCCACTTTGTCGAAGTCGAAAGCACGGGTATCCAGAAGTTTCTCGAAGGGGACGTCGCAGTAGTCACACTCGATGATTTCCGCCTTTGGCTGGATGGCACGGATGATGCTGCGGATGCGCCCCAGTTCCTCTTGTGTCACTTCCGATGCCTTGTTCAGCAGGATGAGGTTGCAGAACTCTATCTGCTGAATCACCAAGTTCTCAATATCATCTTCGTCCAAGTTAGGACGCAGGAGGTCATGGCCGCTGCCGAACTCATCGCGCATCCGCAGTGCATCCACCACCGTGGCGATGCAGTCCACCACGGGCACACCGTCCCGAATATATTCCAATCCCATTCCGGGAATGGAGCAGATGGTCTGTGCGATGGGAGCCGGTTCGCAAATGCCGCTGGCCTCGATGACGATATAGTCAAAGCACTGTTGTCGTGCGATGTCGCGCAACTGTTCCACCAGGTCCATCTTCAGCGTGCAGCAGATGCAGCCGTTCTGCAGCGCCACCAGGCTGTCGTCGCTTTGTGTGACCACGCCGCCCTTCTCTATCAAGTCGGCATCTATGTTCACCTCCCCGATGTCGTTCACAATCACGGCAAACTTGATGCCGCGCCGATTGTTCAGGATGCGATTCAGGAGTGTTGTCTTACCGCTGCCCAAGTAACCCGTCAGCAGCAACACGGGTATTGCTTTCATTGCCATATCATCTTTAACTTTAATAAAAGACGCGGCAAAGGTAAAGCTTTTTTGGGATATATTGCCTCTTTTCACCAAGAAAAATCACGCCCCATGCACATACATCACATATTCACATCAATCGCATTTCCATAATTGTGGGTGTTGGTGTAGGGGTATTTGAGGTTGAACTGCTTGCTGGAGTATTTCTCTTCCTCATCCCCGCGTTCCGCTCCGCGCCAGATGATGGCGTAGGGTCTGAGGGTGATGACAGGATAGATGGGCATGGACTCTGTCTGCGGAAACATGTAATGCCAGCGGCCACTGGCAGGAATGGACAGCTTGAGGTGGAACTTATAGTCGCCGTCACGGATGGGTATGTCATAATTGGTGGATTCAAGGAGTTTGACCTTGAGATTCTTGAATTGCTGGACGCCCCGGGCATCCTGTAGGCTGACATAGACACCCACTTCGGCTATCTTGCTGACATTCTCCAGACGCACGACATCGGTGATGCGGTAGGTGTCAAACCACTCCCAGCTGCGATCTTGCCAGTAGTCGTTGTCCTCGTCCACAGACTCCTGATAGGCATCCATGTGAAGGACGACAGGGTCGTTTGCCTCCTCACCCATGCTGACTTCCATGTAGCGCAGCTCATAGGTCTTTTCCTCATCCTCGACATGCAGTGCCGGAACAAAGTGCAGCACCTCTCCGGGCTTGGAGTCGTACTCGAATTCATAGACCACCTTCGGCGTGGCGGTGTATTCGTCCCGCTTCCCTGCGCTGCTGTTGACAGGCTTGAGTTCGTCGTAGTCATAGTCCTCATAATCGCCTTTATAGACGCGAAGCACTGGACGGATGGTGCCCTTCTTCTCGAACCATCCCTGCCAGAGTTGCGTGAAGCAGAGCTTGCGCCTGTGATGGACGGTGGCATTCTGGGCATTGTCATATATGTAGCTATGGGTGCCGTTGGTCTTTTTTGTATCGACTATTGGTGCAAAGTGTCCGGCCTTATCAACGAATTTCTTCTCAAATAAGGTTGCCCTCCCATTCCAGACATTCTCCCCAAAGAGATCCAAAAATGGCTCCACATCTCCATAGACACTCATCTCCAGTGTGACTCTTGTATCGCTGACACCCTCGGTATAGGACGAATAGACTGTAGGTTCCCACTCGAACTTGGTTCCCCCTTTGAGACCGAGACCAAAATCCACGCCCACCCCGGAGCCGCGAATGCCCACCATCACGCCCACGGCTACACGCAGGTTGAACTCGGTGCCTCCCGATCCGATGAATGATGCCGTGAAACTTTCTTCACCCTCGCTGATGAGTTTCTTGCTCTTCGTCTCTTTCTTCCCGTTTCTGACAATGGTCGTGCGCCATACACTGCTGGTGCTCTGCTGCTCAAAGTTGACAAAGGCACCGACGGTGAGCGAGATGCTGGCCTCGAATTTGATGACAAAGGCACAGGGAACCGGTCCTATTGTGAAAGGTATCTCAATGTTGTGAAGCTTGGGATTGAACGATACTTTTCTGGCCTTCAGCTTCTTGGTATTCTTCAGCTCGTTGCAAATCCTGGCCCATCTGTCTTTTCTCCCGGAGATTTCCTCAACGGTTACGTCGCCGAATTCGGCAGGGTCAAGACCGATATTGGCCTGAATGCCGCCCTTGACGGTTGTGGTCTTCTTGTTCGCACTTTGCGACCACTGAGTGGATGTCTTCTTCTTTGTGTTTTCCTCGTAATAGGAGGTGATGACTTGCTGATTCTCCTCCCTGTGTTCATAAGAAAACGTCACAAGTCCTATTGTGCCCTCGAACTTGTGCTCTATGACAGCGGTGGTGTCCTTCACCTCTGGTTCGGCCCGTGTGTCCGAGCCTCGTGTCTGCATGGCAGCATCCACGTATCGCCAATCGATGACGCTGTGACCGTCGGGGGCAAGCTCAAAGCGGTCATCCTCCACAGCGGCGCGGGTGAAGGAGCGCAGCCCCCGATGTGTTGGCAAGTTACTTCGAGCCTCGGCCGAGGGCTGGATCACATCCACCACATTACCATCGTCATCATAAAGAGTGTCTGACACATCCTCGTCTATAAAATAGTCTGGTACTTGATACTCACCCAGCGTCATCTTGATGTCCAGTTCCTTGAAGATGTCATCGACGGTGGCCGGGGTGAGTGTCACGGCATACATGCCATTGGCGTGCGACACGCTCAGGACGCGGTGGCCGAGACCTCTGGGGAAAAGGCGTGAGTTGCCTGCGGACACATAGCCGCCCGCTTTGGGCAGCCACTTCTCGGGAATATTGTCGAGGAAGAAGATGGTGGAATCCTGCGCACCAGCCACGTAAGGCAGTGCATCACTGGGCAGCGGCAGCACGCCTGGGTTGAACTCGTAGGTACAGGTGACAAGGCTGTCGGAGTAGGTATAGGGTGCTCCCACGCCCTGCTCGTCTTCGGGAACTTGGGTGTAGTCGTCCATGGTGAGGACGCAGGAGGTTAAGCTTGTTGAAATAAGAAATAAGAAATAATAAAAAATAAATAAGAGGCTGCGCCGAGGTTTGCGGCCTGACGTTCCACGGTTCCCTATGATAGCTATGTGTCTCATTGTTATTTATTATTTATTATTTCTTATTTAAAGACTAAGCTCCAACGGCTGGCTGGGTGTGCCGTAGGTCTCGCCCGTGTAGGAGACAACGGCGGGGAACTGGAGACGTTGCAACGTCTTGCGGTCATAGAGGCAGAAGGTGAAGCTCACCTCGGCGTAGTCCAATGCGGTTTGGGTATCGTTGTAGATGCGAATGCGCCAGAGGTCTTTGTCGCCCACGCGCAGCGGTGTGCCGATGCCTCGTATCTCGTCACCGATGAAGGCTGCGAGGATCATATCCTCGGTCATGGGTTGGCCATGCACGGTGACATCGGCATAGACCACCATCTCATAAGGATAAGCAGTATTGGGGATCTCCCACGGCTTCATCACACAGACATCCACGGAATCGGTCATGGCAGTAACCACGGAGGTTGCCATGATGCGTGCCCATCCCTCCTGTTCGGCTACCAGGGTGTCATTCTCCAAGTTGACAATGTCGGGGTTGAGGGAGAGCCAGAAACAGGTCTTGTTGGCCACGCTGTCCGGCTGGAAGAGGGGCTGCACCAGGAAGGTGTCGCCTTGCATGACATAAACCGTATCGTAGGGGAAGGCCATCTTTGTGGGCAGCTTCGCCTCTTCGTCGGGGTCGATTTCGATGAGGGCGCAGGAGGAGAGACTTGATGAAATAAGAAATAACAAATAAGAAATAAGAAATAAGAGGCCGCGCCGTACTTTGCACTGCGATGCCCTATCATCCATTCCTATGATTCGACCTTTCCTCATCATTATTATTTTTTATTTCTTATTTGTTATTTAACATTTTCTTCCCTCCTCTCCACTGTCACCGTGTTGCTGTCCTCGCTCTGGCGGCCATCGGCATATTTGATGCGGATGAAGTAGGAGGCGGACTGTCCGGGACGGAGCAGATAGTCCTGGAAGGAGCGGTCTGCCGGGGCCGCGGACATGAGGAAGCGGGGTTCCTTGTCCTCTGGTCCCTGGCGGAAGATGCAGAAGTACCAACGTCCCTTGTAGGGAGGTTCGCTGTCCATCTCCCATGCCAGGGCGGTCTCCTTCTTGTCCTCGTTGTAGGCTCCCAAGAGGCGGATGGGGTGCTTGAATACGGCTTCTCCCTCCCACCGCAGACTGACGGCGAGGCTCTTGCCGCTGCTGATGCCGCTATGGTTCAGCGTCTCTATGGCGTACTGGTAACGCTGCTCGCGGTTGTATTCAGGACGGTCAATGAGGTTGAGGGTGTGATCATACGCCGCCAGCGAGTCGGCATCACAGACGGCCAGTAGCGTCCACTCCTTGTCCTTGGTCAATTTCCGCCAGACGAGGTGACGTGCGGCAAAGTGCTCGGCAGAGACAATCCACCGCATGTGCAGCCCGTCATCGTCAGTCCATGTGCTGTCGATGTGCGCCAGGGCGGGCGGCATCAGTGAGGGGCGGATGACCTGCAGCACGGGGGAGTAGGCACTCTCGTTGGTGCTGTAATCTATCGCGCGTACCTTATAATATATATACTTCTGGTTGGCGGTGACATCCACGGTATCGATGAAGCGGGTGTCCTTCAATTTGTCTTCGGTGGCGAGCACCCAGCGGTGGGTGGTGTCGTTGGCGTAGGCCACCTCGTAGTAATCGATGTCGAGGTCATCGGGGGCATCCCAGGTGAGTGTGATGGTGCCCTCCTCGGCATTGCCCTCGGCTCGCAGGTTGGTGGGCACACCAGGAGCTTTCAGGTCTTCGAGGCGCAGCATCTGGGCCATGGAGTAGGACGTGTTGCCGGCGGTATCGACGGCAGCCACTGCCACCATGCCGGTGGAGAGAGCGGTGACATCGAGGGTGAGGGTGGTTTCCGAACCGCTGAACGCCAACTCTGGGGAGAGGCGGCGCCACTGCTTGTTGGTCTCTTTCTCGTGGTAATAGACGAGATAGCTGCCCGCGAAGTCGGCCTCCATGGTGTCTTTGCGAAGGTAGAAGGTGGCGAAGACGCCTTTGGAGAGGTCTGTGGAGTCGCGGCGGTCGATGGTGATGAGGGTGATTCGTGGCGGCGAAGGTGGTGTAATGTCCCGCACCCACACGCGGAAGGGCTTGGTGGGCTCTGTCAGGTCACCGAAGACATCGTGCGCCAGCAGACGGTACTCATAGAGGCCGGGCTGCGGCACTTGGTCGGTCATCGTGTAGAGGCAGTCTGGCTGACCCTGCTCGTTGGGGGACATGTCGATGTAGGGTTTGGAGGTGATGCGATGCCAGGAAGAAGCCCCAGCCTCACCCCCAGCCCCTCTCCCAAGGAGAGGGGAGTGATTACCTTTGCTGTCTGCTATCCTTTGATCCCCATTGGTATATACGCCCCTCTCCTTGGGAGAGGGGTCGGGGGTGAGGCTTCTTCTCTCTATCTCAAACGTTGAGTATTTCCCTCGGTTCCACGTCAGCTGCACGGTGTTCTCGGCAATGGTGGAGTCGGTGAGGGTGGTGATGAGCGGTTCGGGCTTGTAACGTTCGTTCTTCAGTTCGGGGATGTGTCCGCTGCGGATAATCATCTGTCCCGTGGTGTCGATTTCCGAGGGACGGACAATGTACTCGTAGGTCTTGCCCCGCTTGGCTGTGCGATCCACGACGCGCATAGCCAGTGCCTCCGCCAGATCCCGCCGCCACTCGGTGGTTAGTAGAGCAAAGCCGAAGCGCATCTGCTGTTCCTGATAGATTTCGTAGAGCGAGCCGAGGGTTCCCGGCGGGTTCTTGGTTGAACGGGAAACGGGGGAGGCGGATTGACGCGGGGAAACCGCGTCACGCGAACCAAGGGCGTTTTTATCGTAGAGCAGACCTGCTGCCATCATGGCCAGTGTGTCCGTGGTGGGGTAGCGTTGCCGGAACTGTTCGAGGGTGAAGAGGCGCAGGCGATGCGCCAACGTGTCGGCTTTGAACGGTTCCTCCTCGCTGTAGCGCAGCACATCCATTCCCACGCGGTTGCAGTATCGCCACGTGGCATAGTCCTCTGGAGACCAGCGCAGGACGATGCTGTCGCCGTAGGTGCGGGCGAGCAGGTGCAGCTTCGCATCCACGATGCCCACCTGCATCTGCGTGCTATCCTCCACAACCAAGGTGTCGTTGGCAAACACAGTCCCTTCGGGCAGGTCGTTCTGAGCATGAACCAGTCTCACTCCCAGACAAAGGAGAAGAAGACCCACCCCCACCCTCTCCCTTGTAGGGAGGGGCGTGGTCACCTTTGCTAACAGCGTTTTTAGCAGTGTATGCAGTCGTCTCATATAGATTCTTATTGTGTTACAATTCTAGTTTGGTATCTGCTCCCCTCCCTACAAGGGAGGGGCTGGGGGTGGGTCTTCTTATTTTATCTCATGTCCGTAAGCATCTGTAATCGTGCAGGAATATTTGCCCCGCAAGGGATTCAAGATATGGTATAGTTTCTCCGCCGTGCCGCAGTAGTCCTGCTTGGCTCCGTCGATACTTGGCACCACCCAGTAGCGACCATTGTCAATGTCATAGCCATTGACTCGGTAGGTCTTCACCTTCACCCGGGAGATGGAGTACTGCATGTCTTGTGTGAACCAGAACTTGTCGCGCGTTTGACCCTTGTTGCTGACCAGTCGGTACATGAGTGGCTCACCGTACTCCTTCTCGGCACGAGGATGCTTGCTGTTGGGGTTGAAACGATTCTGAACCAGATCCGTGAGTGAGTGGTACATGTTGGCCGTGTAGGAGTGGCCCCATGTGCCGCCCCAGATGAGAGGCAGCTGATAGCAGGGCAGTTCCAGTCGCTTACCGTTGCGCACGGCAGTGATGTAGCAACCCAGATACTTGTTGTTCCAAGCCTGCACGTTGCTGATGCCTTCCGTTGGTGTCACGGCCTTATCATACTCCTTCAGCATCTCGTAAGCCTTGTTGTTGAGTGAGGTCTCGAAGGACTCGCAGAGGTTATAGACATCCGACAAGTCGTTGATGAGATTGGTGAAGCGGTAGCTTACCGTAGTTGACGGGTAGTAGTAAGGCAGTCGGCTGTTGCCGCCACGCACATAGTCGTATGTGTGGTCGGCATAGTAGGGCAGCGGATAGGGTGTGATGCTGCTGTAGTCATCATACTGATACCATGACAGATTGCGTACCTTGTAATAGTCATAGTAGCAGTTCCAGCCGCTGTTGAGTGAGCTGAGTTTGCCCTCATACTTGCCGCCCTTGTCGGTATAGACCAGTGACTGGCTGGTGGTGACGTAGCTGTTGAAGCGGTAGGTGTCGATGCTATAGCCTCCCACAAACACCACATTACTCAGATAGGCGATGTACCAGTAGGGGTCGCGCAGACGCAGTTCCACATTCTTGTCCCGGGCCGAACCCGTCTTGACTAATTTCCCCTTGACAAGGGTCTGGTCGCTTACTGACGGGCGTTCCTCGCCATTATAACTGATTTCCAGGGGAGCCATGCCCACGAACGGTTTCTCGTAGGTCATCACCCTCGACTGCCAATCGGCATCGTCCCACACTTGCAGTTTCATGCTGGCCAGCGTCGTCGTGTCACGCACAATCTTGTTGTTCACCGTGCGAGTGAGGATATACTCCAACCGCAGCACGCCATATTGTTTCTCCTTGACGGACAGGGCACTCTGGGCAATGACGTGGCAGTAGGTGCCGTCCGTCGTGGTTTTGGTAATCAGTGCCTTGCGCGTGGATTCCGTGTCCGAGGTCGTCCAGCGCCACTGCAAGGTACCCTTCTGGAACACTTTGTCCTTCAAGTCTGCTGTCAGCGCAATCATCGGGTACTGGATGTCATGGCGGTGGGCAGCGAGGTAGTAGCCGTCGTACTTCAGCTGGTTGTAATAGGACGGATAGGCGATGGCCACGTATTCCTGCAGATCTACGATGTCCTCAATGGCCTTGCTGCTGCCCGTGCGGAAATAGTAATGTTTCCACTGGCTCCACGGCTTGTTCTCATATTTGTGCGTCTTCTCGTTGAAGGTCACGGGATCGACCTCCTTGCCGCCCACAATCTCCTTGGCCCAGCCACGCACACGCATGTCGTAGTTCTTGTTGGGCGAAAGCTGCAATAGGTCGATGACATGCTGCACGCCGGATATATTGCCTTTCAGGTAGTAGCGCTTATAGTCGCGGTAGGGGTTGCACTCGCGGATCTCCACGTAGTCGTTCATCTTGAAGACAAACGTGCGGCTGGCCTGTGTCTCCAACTGGCTGCGGCTGGCATCCTTCGTCTTCTCCTCGATGCGGTCCAGTTCGTTCTCGTCGAGGATGCGGAAATGCTGGTTGATGGGCGCGTTGCTCCTGAGAATCGGGTTCTGGAAGAGTGTGGGGTTGATGGCCTTGTCCTGATCCCAGCCCTCGGAAGTATTCTCATAGCCCATGCAGTCGCCGAACAGCTCGAAGTCATCAAGCGGGTTGCCGTGGAACGCCTTACAGAACGTGCCGCACTCGAACTCGTAGGTGCGATCGATATCCACCAGTCCGTTGAAGAGCGAGAGGTAACAGCGGGCCTCGCCCATGAAGTAGCTGGGTTTGGGGCCTTGGAACTTGAAGCAGCCGCCAAGACCGGCTTTGAGGATGCTGATGCTGTCGTTGAAGAAGCCGAGGTTCAGGCGCAGACCCAGGTCGGCTTGCAGGGAGGCGTAGAGCTGACCGTTGCCATACCAATCATGGAAGCCCATGTTGCTGCCGTAATTGCTGCACCACTGCGGGTTCTTGAACTTGGTCAGGGCGATGTCGAAGCCCGCCGTGGCACCGAAGCTGCCGTAGAGGAGTCCGAAGTCGAGGTCGATATAACCGTAAGCGGTGGCACCCAGCATCACGCCGCAACCCGAGGCTGCTGCTGCCAGCACCTCATCCATGGCCTTGCGGCGGGCGGCGTCGGCCTCGCTCTTGCTGGCACTCTGCACGCCCGAACCCTTGGACTTGCCATCGAGGAATTGTCTTACTTTATAAGGTATGTCGGGCAGTTTGCCGTCGTTGGGCAGTTCATTACCCACGCACAAGTAGGCGTTAGCCCCTATATTCACGCTCACCACTGGCGACTTGAAGTCTATCAGTGTGAAGCGGCAGCGTTTCTGCTCGCTCTCGGGACTGCCCAGATAGAGGTGCCATTTGACAGGACTCAGCTGCTTGCCGTTTTCCTTGAAGGTCACGCGGAAGTTCAGTGCCACTGTGGCACCCGCCTTCACCTCAACGGGTTTCTTGGCATCGGTCTTGTCGCCTTCCGTTTCGCCGTCGTTGTCGCCAATCTTGTCGGCAAGGCCGCCCGTCACGTCGCTCACCAGCTTGTAGCCTTTCTCCTTCAGGGCATCGATCTTGCCCTTGAACTTGTCGGCCTCCTCCTGAATCTTGCCCGCCAGCTCCGAGGCGTCGGCCTTCGCATCCACGGTCACGTTCAGTGCCAGATACTGATCGGTATCATCGTTGTGATAGGCCAGGGAGGCGAAAGCATCAATCATGCCATCGACAGCGAACAGGAAGCCGTTGAAGACAAAGGAGGTAAGACGGTTATTGTCCTTGTCGTAGATACAAGTCATCTCAAAGTCACCCTTCAGCGCACTCTCGCCCGCTGTGGTGCTCAGACCGATACCCACGACCACACCTATGAGTCCTTCCTGTGGTTTGGCACCCTTCTCGTCATCGAAATCACGCTGGCAGTTGAAGTAGAAGCCGCCCGTGATGCTTGTGATCTTGATGGGGGTAATCTCGATACCGGTGCTGCTGCCGAGCTTCGCTTTCAGGAAGCCCCACGTGAACGCTTTCCCCTTGCCGTCATCATAGTCGTAGTAGGCCGCATCAGCTTTGATATTGAGAAAGTCTCCAGGGAGAGAAAAGTCCAGATTTCCGCTGTAGCCGGTGTTCTCGCCCGTCTCGTGGTGTAGCTTACCGACGAAGGTACAACCGGCAAAGGTGGAGTTGATGGCCAAGTCATTCAGCTCGGTCTTCTTATATGTGATGCTGAGATTCGAGAAATCGTTCAGGTTCTTTACCTCTGCCTGAATGGTTATCTTGGCCTGTGCACTCAGGTCGATACCCTGCACGATGGCCACCTTGCCGTCAACGGACAGTTTCAGCAGGTCGTTGTTATAGTCGAAGTTGAAGCTATTAAGTGTGAACTCGAAGGGTCCCAGCTTCTTCGCTGGCGAAGCCAAGCCCCAGGAACCGCGGCTGATATAGACGGCATCCTTCTTCACCTCATACTCCTTATTCGATATATAGTATTTGACGTTGACCGTCTTGCCGTTCACCTTCACCTGTTTCAGCTTGTCTCTTGCTTCCTTCTGCATCTCCGCGATGCCCTCGAACTGCGAATCCCAAGCCTTGCAGTTGGCGATGCGGAACTGGCTGAAGACGATGCCCGGAAGCGAGAAGTCGGTGCTCGTCGGTTTTCCCGACGAGGCTTCCCCGATGTCCATCACACCACCCATCATCAGCTCCACGCGCGTCTTCTGCTTTCCCTCCTCCGGCACCGACTCCACCAACAGATACGTCTGCTTCTTGTTCATCTCGGCCTTCGCCAAGAAAAAGTCGAAGTTGAGGTTGTCCACCTGCTGCGTCTTGAAGATGTAGGCAAAAGACCCACCCCCGTCCCCTCCCGTGAGGGAGGGGAGAGGCTGCGCGATGTCTGCCTCATTCAAGCCGGAGGGCTCCCCTCCCTCACGGGAGGGGTCGGGGGTGGGTCTTTCCAGCTTCATAATCTGGCAGCTGTAGCCTATCTTGCCCTCCACCAGCGGCACACCAAACGTGCCGCTGAAGTGGCAGTCCTTGAAGCTGTTCTGCAAGATGGAGATACCCACGTTATCCAGTGAGAACGCCCAACCGCCCAGCTTGCCCTCGGCAGCCACGTCCAAAATCTGGTCTGCATCCAACGCCAGCGTGGCACCGCTCTTGTCGAAGAACATATCTTTTGCCGTCAGCTCGAACCGACGGTCGCCCGAGGTGCCGATTTCCAGAGCCGTGGGGAACTTCACGGAAATCTCGTTGATGTAGCAGCCCTGCCACACCACGTCGGATCCCACAATGCCGGCCTTCTTCTTGTCATACCCCTTGGGGAAGGCACCCATCGCCTCGGCGTTGCGCTTCTTGGCCAGGTCGATGACAATGTCCTTGGCCGTGAATGTCCAGCCGGGCAGGTCCTCTACCTGGAAGGGATCCATGGAGATGCGATCCACCAGGAACTCATCCCAGCTCTCCACGCTGGCGGTGACGGTCAGCTTCGGAGCTTCCGTACCGGGCTGTCCGTTGATATCCTTGACCAATCCGGGGATGGTCATGTCCATGTCGATACCGAAGATTTCCAGCTTGTTGTCCTTCCATGCCACATAGCAGCCGTCCTTGGGCGTGATGAGGTCCTTGGGAGCCTTGAACGTCATGGTGAACGCCGAGTTCGGGTCCTTGATGGTGAAGTCACTGAGGAGTGCCACCGTACCGCCTTCGGGCAGGATGCTCTCTGGCGAGATGCAGACGCGCGGCGCACCCAGGACCAGGATGTCACCTGCCAGATAGTCGCTCTCCGGCAGCGTGAACTGACCCATGATGTTCATCGTGGCGTGGTCGGGTGCAAAGGTCATCCCCACAATCTGGATATCCACGGGCGAGGAGTTGATGTCCTTGGGCAGGGCCAGCGGCATATACAGCCGCTCAATCTTGCCCTTACCGATGAGGTCATAGACGTTCTTGCCCGTCTTGATGTAGCTGTAGTACTTGCTGAGGTTAATCTTCTTGGCAATCTCCTTCACGCCCTCCGTGGCGGCGGGCTGCAAATACTGAGCCGCGGGCAGCTGGCTGTCACCGATGAGGTTGTCGATGCCCCAGTCGCTGAACAGCTTATCCACCACCTCGATGTCGCTGCTGGCATCGTCGGCATAGCTCTCGCACTTGCCCTCATAGACACGATCCTCGGTGTTGATAAGAAGCTTGTCGAACTTCACACACACCATGGCGGGGAAGCCCAGCGGACGCCACTCCACGCGACCCTTGCCCGTGAAGCCGCTGGCACCAGAACCTTTGATCTCGTCGATGGTCAGTTCATACTCGCCGATGTGCACCACCTGATCTTTCAGGTCCTTGGCCGACTTGGTGGTGGGTTCGGTGTTGGTAATCTCTACCTTGCTGCTGCACTGGAAGTACTTGGGCGCCAAATGCTCGGCCAGCGCAAAATCGACTACATTGATGGTGTCCTCGGCAAAGGCGACGGAGCTACCCTCACACTTGGGTTGGACACGCAATACCAGATAGTCGCCTATGTTAATCTTCTCCTCAATGTCGTCCCACGGGATGAGCTGCTGCAGCACCGTGTCATCGCTGTCATCGGTGATGTCGGCGGTGAAGATGGGTTTCGTGGCCAGTGCGGCGGCCTTGTCAATCACCTGCCCGCCGTTGAAGAGCTGCACCTGATAGCTGAAGACCAGCGTGTCGGGGCGCTGCCCTTCGCCGCCGAGGTGATAGACACCGTCCCATGTGACCTTGATGTCCTCATACACAAAGCTCTTGCGCGCCGTCAGCGAGTCGAACTCGGGGGCGGTGATGCGCGGCAGACGGTAGGTGTAGGCCGAGTCCTTCCTGAGAATCGCCTCGGTGGTGATGTCGCCCAAGATGCCCTTGCCGCCCTCGTCCTCCTCTATGTCCTCCTCTTGAACCGCTTGATCTTCTTGAACCTCTGACCCTTCTGAGGTCTTGAGGCGGAAGACCTTCAGGTCGCTCTTGCCGCTGTTCTCTAACGAGACGTAGTTGATGAAGGCCGATGTGGTGCTCTTGTTGATGGCCTGCACGCGAGCTACATACATGCTGCGCGTGTCCATCTTGTCGATAATCTGCTGGGGGATGATGCAGAGGGGCGCCATCAGGTCGCTGGCCTGATAGATGACGCCGTTGTGGTTGATGGCCTGGTCGGGCTCCTGCGAGGGGTGCATCTCCACGACGCGGAAGTTGTAGCTGTAGTTGATGGCACCGGGGTTGCACGGCACGACGGGTGCCGTCCACGTGAACTGCGGAGACAGCGGGTCGAGAGGCACCACGCCCAGGTCGTCATCGCCCACGCCCACGTTCACGGGTGTCAGGAACTTGGGCGGCTGGCCGTTGTAGCAGATATTGAAGAACGCCATGCCGCCGTCGGGACTGCTGGCCGTCTGCGGGTTGGCATACTGCGGGATGCGCCACTTGTAGGCGGTCATGCGCACGCTATACATGCCCTCGGGCAGCAGACCGGCACTGCCGTTGGCATAGTCGTTGAAGAGGTCCTGCGGAGCTTGTATCTCGTTGGACGGCACGTGGTTGAACATCGTCTGCATCTCGGCCATCGAGAGCTGGTAGGTGGCTTTTGCAGGAATGGAGTAGGGTCGTTCGGGCTGGCGGCGGGGCGGGATGGAGATGCTGAGGCCGTCGGCGGGGTTCACCTGCTCCAACTGGAGACACAGATAGACATCCTGCACCTCATCCGTCAGGTTGGTGATGGATACATTGAAATACTTGCCGGGATCAACCTTATAAAGAAATACTTGGGGCGGCAGCACCTGCTGCACAGGCGTCACCGTGACCATCACCTCCTGGGCGTGGAGAGTTGAAAGGTGAATGTTGAGAGTTGAAAATTGAAAAATGAACAACAGAAATAACGGGAAAAAAGCGGAAAGAGATTTGTTTCCGGGTATTTCAGATGGTTTCTGTGTTTTCCGTTGTTGAGAATTGAAACAGGAGCATTGAAACAGGAAGGTCAGCAGGACGAAAAGACGGGGCCACACGGACAGCCGTCCACACCTGCACCCGGCATGCAGGAGGCCCGCATGTTTTGATTGCTGCATCATGATGCAGCAATTGCTTGTTCGTGATGCAGCGATTGCTTCATCGTGATGCAGCAATCGATACGCTTGCGTGTGGATGTCATTTTTCCTATACGTCATGATCATTATTCCTATAGTTCAACGGCGGGCAGCCCTGCTCTCTTTCCGCGTCTTTCTGTCATATTTCCGTGTTTCCTGTTCATATTCCGTTCTTTCTTCAATTTTCAATTTTCAACTTTCAACTTTCAATTCCTCCGCGTGATGGCCCGCCACTCAAAGGTGTAGGTGTAGTTGAGGCTGGCCGAGAAGTCGATGTTGCCGAGGTCGCTGCGGCGGTGCGAGAGGTTGACGTCGCCATACTTGTTGAAGCTGGCGGCCAGGGAGAAGGCGTGCGCCTTCTTCAGCAGGTAGCTGGCAGACAGGCTGCCGCCCATGCTGAGGCTCTTGGACTGGCGGCGCACCTCGTTATAGACCATGCTGCCCGTGAGGGAGATGTGGAGGTTCTGTTCTTCGAGGAAGGAGCGTCCGGCGGTGAGCGAGGCCACGTCGCTGCGGTAGCGCATGTTGTAGCCCCGTGTCTGCTGGTCGCTCAGACTCAGTGAGAAGTTCATGCCCCAGTCCTTGACACCCAGCGTGTAGGCTGCACCCAGCGCATGGGTCTTCACATCGGTCTCCCCCGTGGCGGAGGGGCTGAGGTCCAGGTTCTGGGTGAAGTTGCAGCTGAGGGACACCACGTGGCTGAGTTGTTCGGTGTCTGTGAAATAGGAGGGTGCCAGACTGAAGCTGTTCATCTGACGGTGCAACCGTGTGGAGTCGGGACAGACGCAGGTGCCGTCGCCCTGCACCTGAGTGTAGCCGTTGTAGGTGCCGCTAATATTAAATTGTTCGCCCGCGCGCGAGCTGGCACTGAGGGCATAGATGAAGCCGCGGGTGGTGTACATCTGGCGGTTCGTCAGGTTGTCGGCCTGGCCGGAGAAGTTGGCAGAGAGGGAGACAACTTTGAACAGGTGGGTGCTCAGATTCACCCCCAAACTGTGATAGTTGTTGGAGAAGTAAGAGAGTCCCAGCGACGTATAATCGGGCTGCACCATCTTATAGCTGAGGTTGGCCGAGAGGCCGCGCAGCATCAGGTTCAGGCTGACGTCGCCCGCATAGCGCATGAGCGAGGAATAGCGCACGTCGAAGACCTTGTTCCAGCGCGTGGCCTCCTCCGCCTCCACGCGGTCGGTGGTGATGTCGTTGCTGAAGACCGACATGGCCGCATTGGCCGTCAGCGACAGCCACCGCAGGGGCGACACACTGCCTTTCACACCCACAACGAGGTTGTCCTGCGCATTGACACGCGAGCGCCACTGCTCGGAGAGGGAGTTCACGGCATCGAACGACTTCAACAGATAGAGGTCCAGGAAGTTGCGGCGCGACCCGTAGCCCACCTTGAAGCCCCACGCCATGCGGCGGTACTGCGGGGAACGGGCCAGCGGGTCGGTGGGGTCATCGTTGATGGCCTTGCGCAGACGGCCATAGAAGATGCCGCTGTGCCAGTTCTTGGCCTTGTACTCCACCCCGGCTCCCATGAAGGAGAGGTTGAGGATGTAGTTGGAGAACGGCATACTGTTCTGCCCGAGGTAGCCCGTCCAGTTCTTGTACTGCGGCCGCAGACTCAACGTCAGCTGCGGGTAGGCAAAGTCCAGATTGTCATTGCTGTAGTAGAGCGAGAAGGGCATGTTGAAACCGTAGAGCGAGATGTTCATGTCGGCAAACACGCTGTTGTTCATCGGCGAGGCGTAAGTATAGCCGCCCGTGGTGTAGCGGTAGGTATTGCGTGTGCCGATGGCACCGGAGATGATGAGCGGGTCGGAGGCGGCAATCTCCGAGATGTTCTGGGCATGTAACGCTATACTCCCCATTATCAACAAGAAGCACACCACTCGCCAGAAAGCGTTGGTGAAGCCAAGCCACCCACACACCACCCGCCAGAAAGCGTTGGTGAAGCCAAGCCACCCACACACCACCCGCCAGAAAGCGTTGGTGCGACGCGGTTTCCCCGCGTCGTTCCTCATAGAACATAGCACCTTCCATGAGGCCATATTCTTGCACATGGCCACGCTGTCCGCGTTAGTGGCCATACACGGAATCATGACCCGATGGAAGATGCCGTTCATGCACATAATGATAATGTTAAAGCAAGAAGACTCACTTCACCACTTTGCGTCCATTCTGGATAATCACACCCTTCTTCAATGGTGCATTGCTGATGCGCTGGCCGGCGAGGTTATAGGCATTTCCGTCATTATGCATTGTGAATTGAGAATGATGAATTCCCTTGACGGCGTCCACCACGCCACTGCCACTCAGGCGGACAGGTGCCCGCAACGAGCCGTGCATGGCGGTGTAGATAAGAGCCTGGTCGAGGTCGAAGAATTCTTCTGTTTCCTTGTCATAGAGGCGGAAGCGGACAAGCTCACCTGCCTTACCGGCCACATTGATAATGAATAGATTGCCATCCACGGCGCGACCCTCGCCACGGCACTCACTGCCCACGTAGGCACCGATGCTGAAGCGGTCACCATCCTCAACGCCCTCCAGCGCGGCCACCACAGGCATATTGTCGGCAAACGGGCTGGCGTCGTACTTCCATGGGCTGGGAGTTGAGTTGAAAGTTGAAAGATGAGAGTTGAAAGGTTGCTTGGGCGCAAATCGCTTCACGCCACCACTGGCAGGAGCATTGAAGTTGGGACGGAAGCCACCGCCGCCAGTGGTGTAGTAGATATATCCCTTGCCGGGCAGCAGGGCAAAGTCAGCGGGTTGCCACTCGGTGCCGTTGAAGAGGGCAGAGGAGGTCTTGCCGATAATCATGTCGCCACTCTGTGCCGTCTCTGCCAAGCGTGTGTCGCCAATGGTCGTGGCGGTCTCCATCGGGAAGCTGATCCAGGTGTAGCCCGTCTGGATGGTGTTATAGGTCTCGGTCGTAGAAGTGACCAGATCGCAGTCGGCACCGAGGTCGATGACACACAGGTTGGCATCCTCGTACTTTGCCTTGACCTTATACATACCGCCCGTAGGGGATAACTCGGTGATGTCGCCGATGAAACCGTAGATATCATCGTTATAAAGCAGAGCGGTTTGCGAGCGCACATCAATCACCTTGTTGTTGGCATTCAGGTTCAACCATCCAAGGTAGTCCCCAGCAGGTTTGAGCGTGTAAGGAGCCTTGCCACTCTGGAAAGCATAAAGCGAAATCCAGTCCCAGCCAGCGTTGTTCAGAGCCACCTCAGCGGGGATGCGCACGACACCCGCTGTGCCGTCAGTTGTGGTCTTCATGGGAGTGCCGTTGTATTTCACCTGATAGGTGTAGCTGTTGCCCACATACAGTCCCGTAACGTTCCAGTTCAATCCCGTGTCATCAGCCATGACAGCCGTGGCACAGGGCTGGTCGTTGGACGCGTTGGAGAAGGTCACGGTGATGAGGCTCTTGTCGAAGTTATCACCGACGAACTCTGTGAAGGCCATTGGCGTGGCGTGCAGCTTGGACAGCATCAGTTCAGCAGGATACTTGAAGCTGACAGGTGTCGGCACGGTGATAGTCAGTGTGGCTTTGACCTCCGGATTGGAGTTGGAGGTGACGATCACTTTCAGGGTGCCGGGGGCGGTGATGATGCCCGCTGTGGAGGCCGTGGCTGTGCTGGTGGGGTCGATGGATGTGGACCATGATTTGTCTGAGGCCTCGGCAGGTTCCACGGTTACTGTACACAACTCATTCATTTTGGTGAGATAATTTTCGCCGACTTCCAATGTGAGGGTTGCTGGCGAAACAGTAATCTTTGATACTTCAACCACGGGTTCTGTAACAATAACCTGCGTGGAAGTGGTAAAGGAATATTGTTTGGGGCCTGCGTTATTACCATAGTTGGGACCTTTGACCGTGAGGTCCAGAGCGATGCCGTCGGGCGGTGTGACAGCACTGGCCGTTAGGGTGTTTCCAGCCACTGACAGAATGACGGCAGCAGGAGTCCATGTGTAGGTGAATACACTTTCCAATGCAGATTCATTCTTGCGGTTAGCCTCGTCGTAGAGGATGGTTATGTCCTGCGTCAGGTCGCGTGTAGCAGGAATCGCGGCGACGATATTGATGGGATTGGTCAGCGAGATACCCATGACAGCATCCACGTTCAGGATGATGGGATTAGAGGCCGGCACGGTCTCCTCGTCAAAGGCATGGGTCTTGGCAGGGAAGGTATAGACAAGCTTGTTGTAGAAGACCTTGAAAGAGATGTCTTTGCCAACATCGTCGGCATTGCCGCGAACGCGCAGACGGTAGAAGTAGTTTCCATCGACATCCATGGGAGATGTGACAATGGCGCGGCATTCGCCTTCCACGTAGGCGGCCACTTCCACGCCAGTGTTCATTACAGCTCCGTTTACTTTGACTTGCAAGAAGACAGGTGTCTCTTTCTCTGAACTCGTCTGAGGGGAGGTTCCATACCATCCGTCAGCCCACGCCACGGCACTGCCGAGAACCAGGGCGATGAGAAGTAATAATCGTTTCATACGCGTTAAGTTTATAAAGTTTAAAGGTTAGAACTCACAGGTGATTGTTCGTGTTAAAGTGACAATTCATCCGCAAAGATAAACGCCTTTGCGCCTTTGTACGTTTTGTTTTCGCGGCAAAGATTTGGATTATTGGGTCTATTTTCATGACTTCAATTGTAATAATCGCACACATCTGGCAAATAGATGGTTGATATATAACGGATTATTATTACAATAGATTCTATGGCTCATCTATGCAAAATATCACCCGTTTTCTTGGCCGAACGTGAACTTTTGCCTACTTTTGCACATCATTGTAACATTCAATACATGAAACACTACCGCCGCATAGCACTGTTCATCGTGCACTTTTCTCTATTGACGCTTCACACCTCCACTGCCACTGCCGCAGACTCCATCGATAGCCTCTATCAGGTAATTTGCACTCTGCGGCATCCCAGTATCACCACGGCCAACCAGCTGATGCTGCTTCTGGATGCAGAGGGAACAACAGACAGCCTCATCCATTTTGACCACCACACGGACAAGGAACAGTGGATGGCAACACTGCATCTCTATATGGCAGGTCACTACTATGAACAGGCCACCAACATGAGTCACACCATGCAAGCCGCGCGCCGGGCCGAGACTGCCGCCCGCATCTGCCGCGACACGGCCACGATGACCGAGGCACTGGCCTATCAGGCCGTGGCGGCATCGCGCATGGGACAGCTCGACGTGGCACTGGAAGCCACACGCGAGGAACTGCGGCTGGACAGCCTCGCCGCAGACCTGCCCAACCTCGCGCGAGCCTATAATACTTTAGCGGGTCTCAGTCTGCAAGCTGGAAGGTTGGACGATGCACAGCTTTATATCCGCAAGGCAATAGAGATGGAGCGCCAACTGCCCGACAGCAGCCACCTGAGCGTGCGCTACGGAGTGGCGGCCGAGATCTATGCCAAGGCAGGTGACCATCAACAGGCTTTGCAGTATGCACAACGCGCCTACGAGCTCGACCGCATGAGCGGCAATGACGTGAAGACAGCCCGGCGACTGGCACAGATGGCCGACATCTATGATGCCATGGGCGACCTGAAGGCCGCCGAGACCTTCTACCTGCGCTCCATAGAGGCCCTGCGGGCAGCGGGCGAGCAGAAATCCCTGGCCATCAGCCTGAAACAGCTGGGACAGCTATACCTGCAGCTACACCGTGAGGAAGAAGCACAGAGGACACTGGAAGAATGTGAGGCCATCTGCCGCAAGACAGGAAACCATTATACCCTGCAACAGGTATGCCGACTACTGGCTCAGGCCTATACACACTCCCAGCCCGAACGGGCACTGGCATACATGCAGGAAGCCCTCACCCTCAACGATACCCTCCACAGCCAGCGAGCCGAACAATTGGCACAAGAACTGAGGCAACAACAAGAAGAGAGTATCATGCAAAAGGCAGAAGTGCATCGTGACACCTTCGGGTGGAGGTGGTACGCTTTCCTGCTGGTTATCGTGGCCGCAGCACTTGGCATATTGGTAGGACAATGGTGGGGAAGGAGAAAGCAGACACAGACCCAGCAGACCCTCCCCCTGGCCTGTCCGTCCTCAGCTCAAGAGTTGAAGACGGACAGGCAAGGGGGTGGGTCTGCTGGGAGTGGGGCTGCTACTTCTGCCCCTTCTTCTCTCGAGTTCCTCGCCAAAGTTGCCGAACTCTATGACCAGAACCTGGAGAAGCAGCGATTGAGCATTGACGAGCTGGCTGCAGAAATGTGCATGAGCCGCTCACAGTTCACACGCCGTATCAGTGCCGCAACGGGTATGAGCGCCAGCAACTACCTTAACCGCCTGCGCATGGAGAAAGCCCAGCGACTGCTGAAAGACACCGAGAAACCCATCAGTACCATCGCCTACGAGTGTGGTTTCGATGATACACCTTACTTCTGCAACCTCTTCAAGAAGCTCTACAGGGTCACACCCATGCAATACCGCATCATGCCCACAACCGACAAAGATGGTACAGCAAAATAATTTTATCCTACAGCTATATGTTGTCGTTGCCGCACGGCTTCGAACAGAAGGATAGCGGTGGATACACTCACGTTGAGCGAGTCAAGCTGCCCCTGCATGGGTATGCGGATATGGGCATCGGCTGCCTCACGCCATTGCTGAGTGAGGCCTGTAGATTCTGTGCCCATGACGATGGCGGTGGGGCCAGTCATGGGTGTATCATAATAAGGTTGAGAGTCTTGTAACTGTGCAGTAAGAATATGTATGTCGTGGGCTTTCAAGAACGCGATACACTCTTCTGTGCTACACGTCACTATAGGGACGGTGAAGCAGGCACCGATAGAGGCGCGGATAAGGTTGGGATTATAGAGGTCTGTCAGAGGGTCACAGACGATAACAGCGGTGGCGGCGGCAGCATCCGCAGAGCGCAGGATGGCTCCTAAGTTTCCGGGCTTCTCCACGCTTTCCACCACCACAAATAAGGGCGTTTTTATGGATAAATCCTCAAGCGTATGGGATTTCACACGCACTACGGCAATGACGCCCTCTGTGCTGCCGCGGTAGGCGATGCGCTCATAGACATGGGGAGAGACTGTTTGCACTGGCAGATTAGCAGGTACATGTGAATCTGCCAGTGCAAACACACATTCCACCTCATAACCGGCATTGATGCAGTGTTCCAATTCGCGTCGGCCCTCAACCACGAACAAGCCGCTCTTGCGACGTTCCGAAGACTTCTCCTGAAGGGCCAGCAAGTGTTTAATCTTCGGATTTTGTGTGCTAGTTATAACTGTTTCCATGTCCAAAATAATATTGTCCGCGCTGGCGGGTGATGCGACCGTAGTTAATGGCGTGGCATGGGCAGTGGTGATAACAGGCAAGGCAGTTGGTGCAACTGCCGTCATGATGCCACTGGGGCAGAACTGCACCGTCCTGTGATGGTTTCATGGTGACATCGCCCGTGGGACACGCCTTCGCACATTGGCCACAATGGATGCAGCGGTCGGCATCTACCGTGAAGGGTTTGTCGGTAATCATCCGGGCATTGAAATAGGCACCGATGACATGGGAGAACGTCCAGGGTGTGAGACCGCGATGCGTGTGGGTCACATCAGGGACACGACGCACGATGAGGTCGGTGTATTGCTCCAGCTCACGTGTGGCCACCGCTATCTTCTCACATTCTCGCTCAGGTTTGTCGGTCTTCATAAAAGGTAGGCAGACATAACTCTCCGGCATCGTCAATGAGAAGACGCTGCTGGCCTTCAGCCCCACTGCTGCCAGTTCCTTGTTCAATATCTCCATCGTCCGCCCGATACTGTCACCACAAGTAGTGAGGGCATAGCAATAGTGAGAGCTCTCCAAGTGTGGAGCGTCCCGTTGGGCCGAGCGGAGAGTTCTTCGAGGTGTCGAAGCGTCCTGCGGCCGAGGGCTTGAAGGGTCAAGCGAGCAAGCTTGAGCGGAAAGTTGACCTTTGTCCATCAACCCTTGACCTTTGACCATCGACCCTTGACCCCTCAAGAAAAGTCGGCGGATGAACTGCCGCACGATGCGCGGCGGTTGCCAGCCATGCGTGGGGAAGCAGAAGCCGATGCGCTCGCCCGCGGCCAGCGTATAGCGACAGTCACCCTTCAGTTCTTCGGGAATGAACAAGAGACGTTCACCCGTTGCGGCAGCCAAGTGTTCAGCCGCCCATCGCGTATTACCTGTTCCAGAGAAATAGAATATCATAGTCTATTGATGTTTGTCGTCTTCTTCTTTCGTGAGAGTTTCATACAGTGCCAGTCCCTTCACCGTCAGCAGGTATCTCTGGCGGGGATGGTTAGGCCGGTCTGGGTACTTCCTTCGCAGAAATTTCTCTTGAAGCGAGGGTTCAAGATGGTATGCCAAGAAGTTCTTTCGGTCATGAAGCCCTTTACAGTCCATCATCTGCCTGATGCTCCATTCATCGTGGCCAACCACCCGAACAAGCTCTATGATATTGTCATTGCTGGTATAGATCTTACTATTTGGATTTAAATGTGTTACAAACGAGCTTGCGCGGGTACTTGTACGGGTACTTGTGCGGGTAGTTACAGGGGTACTTGTGGGGGTACTTGTGGGGGTACTTGTGGGGGTGGCAAGATTGGGCTGGACACTCCATTCCGCTGTCGGGTGGATATGGAGATAGCGGTTACGCAAGTCCCACTGCTCGCCCAGCAACAGGTTGCGGAAGAAACGTTCCAGATAGACGGGGGTATAGTCGATGCCCTTGTGGGCGTTCTTGTAGTTGGCACGCACCAGTGCATTGCGGAAATACCATGAGTGGCGGGCGAACGGGTCATTACTCACTTCAAAGCCAAGGGCGCGAAGATACTGGATGACAAACACTGCCGTGGTGCGTGTGTTGCCTTCGCCAAAGGCATGAATCTGCCAGAGACCCGAGACGAAGCGCGAGACATGGGTGATGAGTTCGTCTTGTGAGATGTTCTTGTAGCTGAAACCGCGCTCCTGCTCAATGTCATAGTCGAGGGCACGGCGTAAGTCCTCCCAGTTCAGGTAGTTCACTGTATCGCTCTCCAGCACCCATTCCCGCTTTGTAATGTCATATTGGCGCAGTTCGCCAGCATGTTTCATCACGCCCTCAAAGATTCTGCGGTGCATGGCAATATACCCTTTGGTGCTGAAGTCAAGCGTTCTGGTGGAAAGGATTTTCGCGATGTTGGCAGAGACCTTGTCAGCCTCCTGCTTTTCATCGTCATCTGGTTCGTGATGGGTCTTAGACTGGTAGTAGGTCTTTATCAATTCGCGGGCTTGGTCGATGTCGATCTCGCCCTCGATATGCTTGCGGGCAGTTTGGTTCAGATAGTCAGATGTCTTCAAGCCATCCACTGCCTGCAAGCCGATGGCAGTCTGCCAGATAGAGGCTTTCTCCCGCTGTTCTGGCTCGCCCTGGCGAATATACTCGTCAAAGTCGATGTATGTCTGTTTCCCGATCATAGTCTATGGATTATCGTCAGATGCTTCAGCGGCCTGGGCATATCCCCGCATTTCTTTCCAGGCGGCATAGTTGAAGTGATGTGTTTGTCCATGAGAATCATCCACAGCATCCAAGAAACGGTCGAAGAAGAACTCTGCATTCCCTGTTAACAGACGGCAGATTTCTGTCTTCTCGTTGTTCAGTCGAATATACATGTTCATTTGTTTCTTGAACTCACGCTCTATCTCTTTTCGCTCATGGCTGTTCCCGCGAATCATGGCCATCAGCTTTCCTTGTCTTTTCAGATAGTCAAAAAAGGCGACTTCTTCCTGTGCAATGAGGTGGATTTGCTGTTCTGTCAGTTCCTGTTCCAGATTCAGCCGCGCCACCAGCTCTTGCACCCCTGTTCCTCGGCGTTTTCTGCGTTTGCGTGGGTTCGTTGTACTTGGAGGAGAAGCAGGTGGCGCATCTTCTTCATCCACCTTGATGATAATACCCACCTCATCGTCATAGTCCGAAAGGACAAGTACCAAGTCCTTATTCTTGGTCAGTGAGCAATACATCTTGTTATAATGATTCCAGAAATCCAGAAAGACCTTATCCTTGTGTTCCTTGGGGATGTCAATGACTCCTTTCAGCA
>JAFSZU010000104.1 GCA_017455585.1 Bacteroidaceae bacterium
ACTTGCGCCCGGCTTCTATGCTGCGATTCTTCGTGATGATTTTCACGTGCACTCATGATGATTTTCACGTGCGCTCGTGATGGCCTTCACGTGCGCTCGTGATGGCCTTCGCGAGTGCTCGTGATTTCATGCGGCATCAGGCATGGGCAATGTATGGGATTCCTATTCCCACTCGATCGTGGCTGGCGGCTTGGAGGAAATGTCATAGCAGACGCGGTTGACGCCGCGGACATGGTTGATGATGTCTGTGGAGACGCGGGCCAGGAAGTCGTATGGCAGATGCGCCCAGTCGGCCGTCATGGCATCGGTGCTGGTCACGGCGCGCAGGGCCACGGGATGCTCGTAGGTGCGCTCGTCACCCATCACGCCCACGCTGCGGACAGTGGCCAGCAGGACGACACCGGCCTGCCACACCTTATTATATAATAGGTCGCCGTCCTCACACCGATACTCGCGCAGGGCACGGATGTAGATGTCATCGGCTTCCTGCAGGATGCGCACGCGCTCCGGTGTGATGTCACCCAGGATGCGCACGGCCAGTCCGGGGCCGGGGAACGGATGGCGCGTGATGAGGTGCTCGGGCATCCCCAGCTGGCGTCCCACGCGGCGCACCTCGTCCTTGAACAGCCATTTCAGCGGCTCGCAGAGCTGCAGGTTCATCTCCTGGGGCAGACCACCCACATTGTGGTGGCTCTTGATGACCTTGCCCGTGATGTTCAGACTCTCGATGCGATCGGGGTAGATGGTGCCCTGTGCCAGCCAGCGGCATTGACCCTGGCTTGATGGGTCAAGCGTTCCATCGGGCCGTGCGGACGATGTACTACTGACGATTTTCCTGGCCTCGGCATTGAACACTTCGATGAAGTCCCGTCCAATGATCTTGCGCTTCTCTTCCGGGTCGGCCACGCCGGCCAAGTCGGCAAAGAAGCGAGCCGAGGCATCCACGCCCACGACATTCAGCCCCAGGCCCTTGTAATCCTCCAGCACCTGGCGGGCCTCGTTCTTGCGCAACAGCCCGTGATCCACAAAGATGCACGTCAGCCGGTCGCCTATGGCACGGTGCAGCAGCACGGCCGCCACCGAACTATCTACGCCGCCGGAAAGACCCAGGATGACGCGGTCCTGCCCCAGCTGTTCACGCAACTCGGCCACGGTGGTATCCACAAAGTTGGCCGCACTCCACTCCTGTCGTGAGCCGCAGATGCCGACCACGAAGTTCTTCAGCAGCAGGGAACCTTGTGTGGAGTGGAACACCTCGGGATGGAATTGGACACCCCATAGAGATTTACTATTTAACGATTTACTATTTGACGATTTACCATTTAACGATTTACTATTTGACGATTCTTCTCTCCAGTAGGCGGCGTTCTGCACGGTGGGTGTGCTGGCAATGCACTGGAACCCCTCGGGCAGGGCAGTGATGGTGTCGCCATGGCTCATCCACACCTGCGAGCCGAGGTCGAAGCCGCGGAAGAGGGGATTGTCCAGATCAATCGTTGTGAGGTGCTGACGCCCATACTCACGGGAGGGAGCCGGCTCAACGCGTCCTCCCAGCGTGTGGCTGATGAACTGCGCGCCGTAGCAGATGCCCAGGATGGGGACACCGCGGCTGCACAGCATGTCCAGATCGACCCGGAAAGCCTCGGGGTCATAGACGCTGAAGGGGGAACCGGATAGGATGATGCCGATGACATCGGGGTCATCTTGCGGGAATTTGTTGTAGGGCAGGATCTCGCAGAAGGTGTCCAGCTCGCGCACGCGACGGGCGATGAGCTGGGTGGTCTGTGAGCCGAAATCCAGGATGATGATTTTCTGCATGGTCGTTTCTGTTGGATTGCCGCTGCAAAGGTACGGAATTTGTTTCATTCATCTCACCATTTTTCAAATTTTCTTCCTTTTCCTTTGCCATTCTGTATAAAGTGCGTACATTTGTGACGTCATTATACTTTTATCAACTAATTAATCATTGCTATGACTCATATATCTCGCTCCCTTTTGTCGCTGACCGCTGCCGTGTTGGTGACAGCAACGGTGTATGCACAGACCGCTTTGAAGGCCGGCACCTATTACATCCAGAACGTGGCCACAGGCCAGTTTATCTCTTCCGGTGCCAACGCCGGCTACCGTGGCATCCTGCGGCCTCACGGCGTGGATGTCAAGGTGACCAAGTCGGGCACAAGTTACAAACTGACGACCGACCTCAACCAGGTGGGGCGTGTGCTGAAATCGGCAGACGGCTATGTCGATGGTGAGAGCGGCACATGGATCATCGAGCCCCTTGATGACGGCACATACGCCATGTACAGCGACACGCAAACGGGCTACTACGGCTATGACCCCACCAACGAGCACCCGTGGGTGCTGCGCTTCCTCACGTCCAAGGAAACAGAGAACGCCCATTGGCGTTTCTGGACCAAGGCGGCACTGACAGAGACCCTGACCACGGCCACCAAGGACAAGCCCGTGGATGCCTCGTTCCTCATCAAGGCACCCGACTTCCTGCGCGGCGACCAGCGCATCTACACCAACAAATGCTGGGGCAGCGACCTCACGGCACTGAACGGCAACAAGAGCAGCACGTCCTATCTGGTCAACAGCCACAACGGCGAGCAATATGACAAGGCATCCTTTGACATCAGCCAGACACTCACCGGCATACCCAACGGGCTCTATAAGCTGACGGTGCAGGGCTTCTACCGCTACGGAGGGGCGGGCACGGCCTCGGGCAACCCCTTCCTCAATGGTACCGAGCAGCCGCTGGTGCAGCTCTACGCCAACCAGAAGAGCGTCCCGCTCATGTCGCTCTATGCCCAGGCACAGAGCACACAGTCTGCCGGCTTCTACCGTCAGGTGACGGGCGTGGGCTACGTGCCCGACACCCAGGAGCAGGCCGCGGTGTGCTTCTCCGATGACTATTATATCAACGAACTCGCAGACATCTTCATCACCGACAACACCCTGCAGCTGGGCATACGCAAACTCGAACAGGCGGTGTCGGGCGACTGGGCATGTTTCGACAACTTCACGCTCCTCTACTACGGCAACGACCCCTCGACCATCCGCAATGCCGCCCTGCAGACATGGAGCGACTATGCCGCACGAACCGTGGAGGGCGGCGACGACGCCACCTATCAGGCCGCACTGGCACAGCTGAAGACACAGATCCAGGAGGCCACGGAGACCACCGTCATCAACGATGCCGTCAAGGGCCTGCAGACAGCATGGCAGGTCTATCTGTCATCACCGGCCGTGACAGGCATCCCACTGGATCTCACCACCTTGCTCGTCAATCCCGACTTCAGGCAGGGCACCACAGGCTGGAGCATCGAGGCCAACAAACCCGCCAACGTGTCGGCCAACACCGGGCTGTCACCGGCCGTCATTGAGGCATACGCCGGAGCCAATACGCTCGAACTGAAGACCTACAGCATCAAGCAGGAGCAGGACATCACCCTTGCTCCCGGCACATACCGCCTGTCGGCATACGCTTTCTACCGCTACAGTTCCGCCTATAACAGCGACCGCACCAATCCCCGCACCTTCGCCACCCTTGTAGCGGGCGAGAACAAGCAGGACATCATGCGGTTGGGAGACCTGGAACTCAGCAGCTATGCCAGCTCCATGGCCGAGGCGTCCGCGGCGTTCTCCGCTGGCAACTACCTGAATGAATTGATATTCCGCATCGAGGAACCCACGGCGATCAGCATCGGCTTTGAGGGCACACACCGCATCAAGGCCTCATGGTTCGTTGCCGGACCCGTTACATTGGAGAAGATTACCGAGAACCAGATGCTGGAGAAATACCTCATCCGATGGGAGACCTTCAAGAGCATCGCCCAGCAGGCACTGGACCACACGGCCTTCGATGCCGTGCTCGAGCAGGCCCTCAAGAGCCAGACCGACGAGGAACTGGAGACTGCCGACGCGCGGGTCTATGAGGCATTCTGCACGCTCCTGCGCACCGGCACGACAGCCATAGGGATCTTTGACCTCACGTCCTATCTGCGCAACACGACGTTTGACCAAGGCACGGAGGGATGGCTCGCGTCCAGCGAAGTGAAATGGGGCGACATGGGTGTGGCAGAGACCTTCAACCAGACCAACAACCTCATCCGTCAGACACTCAAGGACATGCCCGCAGGACACTATACAATCAAGGTGCAGGCCTTCCACCGCACGGCCGACACTTCGACCTCCAATGCCGCCTACGAGGCTGGAAAGGACCCTGTGGCCGCACAGCTCTTCATCGGGAACGAGACCGCCAACGTCAAGAATATCAACGACGAGGCACGCTACCTCCCGACCCTGCCATCCGATGACGTGGCGGGCGCGGGACAGCGCAGCATCCCCATCTCCCTCACCGGTGCCAACGCGGCCTTCAAGCAGGGCATGTACTGGAACGTGCTCAACACCGAACTGACCGAGGCGGGCGACCTCACACTGGGGTTGCGAGTGACCAACGGCAAATCATCCAACTGGCTGCCCTTCGACAACTTCCGCCTCTACTACGGCAGCAACCTCCCCACCGTCAACCTCAGCGCCACAGAGCCCTACACCATCACCGAGGACACGTGGGCCAACGTCCGCTCGGACATCGCCCTGAAAGCCGATACATATAATCAGGTGTGTCTGCCCTTCGACATGACCAAGGAGCAGGTGGCCACCACCTTCACCGCCGCCTACACCCTCGGCGGCGTGACCACCGACGGCGACGCCGTGCAGGGATGGCTCGTGCCCGCTACCCGCATCAAGGCGGGTGAAGCCTACTTCGTGCAGGTCGCCTCTGACAAGACGCTGGCTGCGGACAGCGTGCTGCTGCGCGCCGCCGTGCCAGACAGCATCCCCGTCATCTGGGACGGAGCCTTCACCGTGGGACGCTACACCGGCTGCACCTTCGACATCTATCTGGATCAAGGGAATAAAATGGTAAATGGTAAATCGCTAAATTGTAAATGTATAGACTTCTCCGACGTGCGCTTCACCACCAACCTGGAGAACTGGCAGATCCGCCACTTCCTGGGTGACAACACCTACACCCAGGAGGCCGCCTCCGTCGTCTCGCAGTACAGCAAGGCACCGCCCGCCCACCGCGACCAGCCACACTCCGTCTTCATCCCCGTGCCCGAGAACGACCAGCCCCTCACCCTCACCGTGGAACACGTCACCGTTCCCGACGGTTCTCCGTCGGGCTCCCAGCTTTCTACTTTCAACTCTCAACTTTCAACTTCCTTCCCCGCCGGCACCACCCTCTGCGAAGTGCCGAACCTCATCCCCCAGCAGGAATATACCTATAAGGTGGAGGCCGCCGGCACCGTCATCACTCAGGGACGCTTCCGCACCGAGGGCCGTCTGCGCATGATCAAGGCCAACAGCGGCAGCAACATCCGCGACCTGGGCGGCTGGCTCAACGCCGACGGCAACCGCATCCGCTACGGACTCGTCTATCGCGGCGGTGAACTCAACGGGGCACACACCATGAACAGCACCGACCTCAAGGAGCTGCGCCGACTGGGCGTCAGGGCCGAGGTGGATCTGCGCGAGGACAAAGACGTGGATAACAGCCCCTTCACCAAGTCCGCCCTCGGCAACGACGCACTCTACACCTACGAGAACCTCAGTCAGTGGGAGGTGGATGCGCTCACCACACAGACCGAGAAGCTGAAGGACGGCTTCAACCTCGTCATGCGTGCCCTGCGCGAAGACCGCGCCGTCTATTTCCACTGCATCTGGGGCGCCGACCGCACAGGATGCTTCGCCCTCCTGCTCGAAGGACTGCTGGGACTGCCCGTGGACCAACTCTATAAGGACTATGAGCTCACCTCCTATTCCATTGCCGGCACCCGCGTGAAGACCAACCTCGATGCCAAACTCAACTACATCAACACTCTGCCCGGCAAGACCTTGCAGCGCAAGTTCTTCAGCTATTGGAACCAACAGGTGGGCATCAGCGTTGAGGACCTGGTGGAGTTCATCGAGCGCATGGTGGACGGCGAGAGCGACCTCACACACTCCGCCCTCAACTTCGACGCCACGGCCAACTCCTACTACCAGACACCAGCCACCGTGCCCGTGCTGTGCAGCATCGGTTCCACCGTCACGCCCGAGGCAAAAGCCCGCTTGCAGATGGTGGGAGAAGAAACAGTTACGGAGCTGGATATGAGCATCGACGGCATCTTCGTCCGCCTGGCAGACAGCACCCTCGAGCCATCCAGCCGCTACACGCTGACCATTCCCGCCGGCACTGTCGTTGACCCGTCCGGCGTGGCCAACACCGAGGATCTCTCCCTCACCTTCCGCACGCCCCTGCTCTTCGACGGTGAGTTCTATCTCTACCTCCCCAACCTGTCCAAGTTCCTCTCACGCGGCGAGAAGTGGAGCACGCGCATCACCGCCGACAACTACGGGCTGCCCGCCCTCGTATCCACCAACGAGCGCAATGTCACCCGCGTGCGCTTCCTCGACAGCAACCTCTACCTCGGCTCAGACAGCTACACCGACAAAGCCGCCGACTACAATACTATCGACTGGGTACTGGAACGGGCTGGCAAGAACTATATCCTCAGATGCGCCAACGGCTACTATCTGACCATGACCACATCCGGGGCATCCACCGTCGATGGTGCCACCGCTGCCGATGCCGTGCGCATCAGCATGGTCACGCTGCCAGAACAGCAGGCCACCGTGGAAGCAACCCGGCAGAAGAACATCATGGCGGCACTCAAAGCAGCGGGCATCAAGACCGCTACGTGGGAAGAATGCCAGACAGCGCTGGAGGACCTCGTGCCCACCACAGCCAAGATCACCATCAAGAACGCCAAGACGGGAAATGCAGACGTGTGGGTGCTCACCGAACCCGAATATGCGCAAGCAGTATCGACCACCGAGTACAATGTGGGGTCCTACGGCGGAGAGCTGTATCAGAAGTGCGGCACCGTCAGCCAGACCGTGGAGGTGCCCAACGAGGGTCTCTACCGCCTCACACTCAACGCCCTCTTCCGAGAAGGACCGGCCGAGCGCTGCTATGCCCTTGGCGAGCAAGGCTATGAACTCAGCAATGCGTGGGTGAGCGTCAACAGCACTTACTTCGCACAAATCCCGTCGTGGTACTCGGACTGTGCCAGCGTGACCAAACCCAACACCGCCGCCACGGCCCGCACGCTGATGAACAACGGCAAGTACGCCATGGAGGTTTATGCCTACATCGGGAAGGCCAAGAAAGCCACCATCACCGTTCACGTCCCTGGCTATGTCGCCGACGGATGGTGCGTCTTCAACAACTTCGCCCTCACGGAACTGGTAGATAAGTCCGTGGGCATAGAGGACATAGAAAGAGTTGCACCGGAAACAGGAAATGAAGCCGCGACCCTTTACGACCTCTGCGGCCGCCCGGTTGCCAAACGTCAATCGTCCAATGGTCAATCGTCCAGTTATCAGCTCCAGAAGGGACTCTACATCCGTCACAGCCAGAAGATTCTCATCAGATAATATAACTTGGCGATGAATGGCAGAGAGGCAGGGACGCCAGCGTCCCTGCCTCTCTTTCTGATGATTGAATGTATCTGTGAGCGGATTATTCCGCGTCCGCGTTTGTCCAGATGTTATCCCATGCGTTGTCCTTGACGAGCGCATCGTCACCGCTCACGGTCGTGTCACTGATAATCAGGCTCTCTGCCAGGATGTCGGCCACCTGAGCCTCGTATGCCTGCATGGCAGGTTTCATATATGTCTTCTTCATATCAACTCAGTTTTAAGATGTGATTATTCATGTTATGGATTAGTAGAGCACCTTCTTGCCGTTCACAATGTTGACACCCTTCTGTGTCTTGCTCAGGCGCTGACCGGCGAGGTTGTAGATGACAGCGTCGGCCGGGGCATTCACACTCTTGATGGCGGTCTCGATGTCACCCTCGAAGCCGTAGAATGCCTTGACGGCATTGTCAATTACGAGATAGCCCTTGCCAGCAGCGATGGTGCCCGTTGCCTTGTAGAAACCAACCTTTTCATTGACCTGAGCAAGGATATACTGAGTACCGTCGGTTTCAACGGCGGCCGTAGCAGCAACGAGGTCATTCTCCGTGCCGAGAGCTGCATCGGTGGTTGCGGGCACGGTATATGTGCCTTCCTCAGCCTTCAGCACCACAGCTGTTCCGGCAGGAACGGTGGTTACGGGTGCGAGTTGAACGTATGTGCCATCGAACGTAGCGGCATTAGCAGTAACGTCGCTGCCTGTAAAGTCAACGTCAACAGGAGCCACAAAGGTGGCATAACCAGCATCGCTGACTTCAATGGTTGCACCGACATTAGCTTCGAGACCGAAGTCGCAGTAGGCACCGCCCCAGTTCTGCTCGATATACATGGCCAGTACATTGTTGCCCTCGACAAGCAGGGAAGGATCCACCTCGATTGTTCTCCAGTCGTTCTCACCGCCTGTCCACTTGTATTCATTCCATATCTTTGTGCCATTGAGGAATACAGCGCAGTCGTCATCGTGAGTAACCTTCAGCGTCAGCTTGGTGATGGTGGCAGGATTGTCAATGGTGAAGCTACGACGGAACCAGAAGGTGTTGTAGTCGTTGACCCAAAGTGTGTGGTAGGGACCGAATGAGCCAAGCGGCATCATCAGCTCGTCCCAGGCTGAGTCGTCAAAGTCGGCTTCTGTCCAGCCTTCTTCGATGTCAACATATTCGTCATCGGTGACTTCATTGGCATGACGGTACTTAACATAGTAAGGTGTGTTATCGTCTCCGCGTGTAGGCAGGAGCACAACCTCGGAAGCCTTGGCGTTGCAAACGGTGCAGACACCCTTTTCATAAGCATGTGCGGCAAGCGGCAGCACCTCTGTCTTCAGCACGTGACTGTCTGATTCCCAAACCTTCTGGCCCAGAGCGGTGCAGGTGGCAGCGGTCTCTGTGGACTCGCCCCAAGTGTGTGTCTGAGCATTGATCCAGAACTCAGCCATCTGGAAACCGTCGGCAATCTGAGTAACAGAGAACTTGAAGAACTTGTAGGTCTCGGTGCCGTTGACGGGGAACTCAAACTCCTCCCTGTTCTTGGCCTGGAGCTGGTAGGTCTGCACTTTCTCGTCGATGACAGTCCAAGTCTGGTTGTCGTTAGAGCCTTCGAGTTTCCAGCTGACAGGATTGCGGCTGGGATAGCTGTAGGTGTCGGCACCCGTTACGATGGAGTACTGCTGCACGGCCACAGGCTCGCTGGCAATCATGATGGCCCAAGCGTCACTAACATTAGAGGTGCCGAACTTCGTGGTGGCATCGTTGTCGAGGAGGCCAGAGACAGGAGAATCGTCCCAGCCATTGCCGCCAGTAAGGATGGCATAACCAATACCGTTGGCATCGCGGCGCTTGTAGTCTGGCTCGGCAACAGTCAGCTCATAGCTTGCTGTCCAGCCCTGGTCGGCATCGGTGGTGGCGGTAATGATAACCTTGCCGGCCTTCAAGCCGGATACCGTACCGTCGGCAGCCACGGTGGCGATGCTCTC
>JAFSZU010000011.1 GCA_017455585.1 Bacteroidaceae bacterium
CCCAAGGCTCTGGAACACGCTGCACAGATTTGTCTCAATGGGCAGACACTGGACACGTCCAAGGCCAAGTTCGGCAGCACGCTGCTGACCAACTATTTCACCTTCAACGCTCCGGACAGCGTGCAGAAAGGCAAGGACAAGGTTGTGGCAGACAGCAATAACTTTGCCCTCAACAGTCAGGCCGCCCTGCAATTCTATCAGGGAGACCCCACAGTGCAGCGCACCTACAAGCGGTTCTACCATATCGGCTGGCCCTCGGGCAAGCGCATCGATGTCAGCAACAAGGGCAATGAGACCCTGGTGGGTGGACAGAGCCAGCGCAACGCCTGTCACGTGGCCGAGCTGATGTGTGCGTGCGCAGCCTACGACTTCTTCACGTTGGCCGATGACCAGCTGACCAATGAGGTGTCGCAGTATCTCTATCGTTCTGCCAAGAGCGTGGATGACGTCTTCTCGTTCTCCGGCGCAGACTTCGTGGCCAACGGCGAACTGTTTGAGAACAAACTGGGGGCCTTCTTCTCGCTGGCACACATTATCCTGACGACCTGCGACGCCGCATGGAGCGATAAGCCCACCGACGGCATCCGCCGACTGCTGAACCGCTTCGAGCAGCAGAACATCAACGATTACAAGGGATGCTTCTCGCCCAATCAGTCCACAGACCTGGACAACTACATGAAGAAATTTGCCTATTCCTTCAAGGACGAGGAAATAGAGAAAGGATGGATCTACCAGGTCTATGACTCCATCCAGCCCGGCAAGTTCATCTTCCAACCCGATGCCTTCATCTCTCAGAAGGCTCTGATGAAACGCATCAGCGCTGGCCGCCTGTTTGATGACCCCAGACATAACTGGAGTGCCCTCAGCGGTCTGCTGGCCAAGGCCGATAACAGCTTTGACATCCTGGTGAGGAACATGACAGAAGACCGTACACGTCCCGACGTGAACCGCCAGAAGCTGTCCAATGCAAAGGAAAAGTTCCTGGCACACATCTACAATGCAATCACTCAGTCACAGAAGTTCAATCTCCAATCCAAGTAAGCAGCTATGGCACAAGAACAAGTATATAAGCCTTTGGTTATTGACGGTCGTTTTGTCCCGAACGGTGAACAGACCCGCTGGACAGATATAACGACACAGATGGAGACATTCACGAAAGACATCATCATCCCGTCTCTGCAAGATGGCGCCGACTTGAGTCCGCTGGTGTCTGGCATCCCAACAGCCTTCGCACGCGCGAACCTTTTTAATTTAGCACTCTCCTACAGCAGCAGCGGACGGGACAATGATCCGGGCGGGCTGCTCGCTTTCTATGAGACGCTGACCTCGGAATGGCGCGGGTTCATTGCGTGCATTGCCCTTGACTATTCGCATCTGTCTGTAGAACGCATCAGGCTCGCCTATTCAGACGGCCTTGATATCCAGAGTACTAAGAACCTCTATGAACCTAAGGGTGCCTTCGGCAACATGCTCTTTGACCGCAGACCCCTGTGGTGTGACCGTGATGCCAAGGACGGCGACCAGAACGTGCCTTTCATCAATGTCATCAGGTTTGATGACAGCATCGTCGTGGGTGCCACGTCGCCCGATACACTGTTGTTCACGGCCGTTTCCTATCAGATACCCGAGCGGACGGGCCGCCCATACGTGGACTTCCAGACCGGCAAGTTCTGTGACCCGCTGAAGAAGAAGGATATGGACGAGGAGCAGACGCGCACGCTCTTTGCCTACGTCTCACATCTGATTGACAACATGCACAAACTGGAGCAGTACTATGCCAGCTTCATTGAGCGGGCACTGGCACCGACCTACGGCAAGATTATTGCCAACCTCTCGAAGTGGAAAGAGGAGCTGATGGCCTTCGCCGCCCAGAAACATTATCGCGTGGAGTCGGCCTCCATTCCTCCCGTCTCACAGTTCGGGGCTCCCTTTGACGTCATCTTCAATTTCAAGCATGTGCTCTATGGCCACAACGGTGCCATCTACCGCGAGCCAGGCCCCAACCGCATTGAGTTCAACCCCAAGCAGCTGCTGCTCTCTGGCGACGCGCAGATTGCACGACTGTTCATCAAGGGCCTGAGCCAGAAACCGGAACTGCGCAACCGTCTGCCGATTATTGTCATGCGTGCAGAAATAAAAGGCGAAGATGGCGGCTATGCCTATTTCTCCCTCCCGCTGAGCGCCCTCGGACTGCGCGTCTATGGTAATAACGTCGGTTCACTGATGGGACAGCAGTTGGACACGAGCCAGTCTAAGACTGCGTCCTCGCTGACCGCCGTCTATGACCCGCAGCGCGAACGGAATAACCTGGAAGTCAAGTTGAAAGTGGTGGTCACAGACACCGGACAGATCAACGAGATGGCAGAGACCTATACGGTCAATGCGGAGGAAATCATCAAGAACCGCGAACTCATCATGTGGCCCAACTTCATCTCCACCGAGTGGGACCGTTATTTCCTCTACTCAGAACTCCCGCATTATGTCTTCTCCAAGGATCACCCCTTCCGTGCGGTGCCTTTCGTGGGGGACTATGTAGATGTCCGCCTTGCCCCGGGAACATCCGGTGACACGCCAGACGGAGAAGAGTTCAGTGCCGGACAGAACTTCAACATCCTCACAGCAGAGAACGACGAGCCTCTGTTTCTGGGCGATGCCAATCACGCCAACCGTGCTGTCAGCAATGAGCAGGTCAAGTCGCAATTGCACCTCGTATCCAACGAACTCACGGCAGACAAGCCCTTCAAGTATGAAATCTATGAGAGCAACAAGCCCTTCAAGGGCGTGAAACTGATTTCTGCCACCGGGCACGATGCCGGTTTCCTGCTCATCAACTATACCACCGGCAATCATGCGGGGCTGCCTGTCAACAGGTTGAGCAAACATGAACACCTGAGCGAGGCCAACTTGGGTGTTGACTTCGGAAGCACCAATACTTCCATCGCCTATTGCCTCCGGGACCAGGACGCACAACCCATCACCTTCAAGAACCGGCGTATCATGCTCCTGCGTGCCGACAGCGAGGACGAGAACGGTGTGGCCGGAGAGAACAAACTGTTCTTCTTCCAGTCCAACCCCATCCAGTCCAATTCCATCAAGAGTGTGCTCACCCTGCATGACAACCGCTGTATCAACCGCACGAACAACGAGCACGGTGACGTCGCCGTCTTTGAGAAGGAAGTCAAGGGCGGGTTCCCTTGCTTCAGCAACAACCTGCCGCTGAACACCGTCAGTGACAACATCATCCAGCTGGTGTGCCCGCAGTGTGGAGAGGTGCAGCAGGTGCATAACATGAAGTGGGCCGATGACATCTATGACCAGGCCTACAAGATGGCGTTCCTGCGCACGCTCATGTTGCATGTCTATGCCGAGCTGTTTGACCTCAATATCGTTCCCACTCGCCTGATATGGTCCTACCCCTCCTCCATGGGAGAGTCACTGCAGACGAGATACGGCCGCATCTGGGATTCTGTCTCAGCCGTGCTGCCCCTGAAAGACCACTCCAGCTATCATTTAGTGGTGTCCAGACCACAGCAGGGACTGAACCGCAGAGTCGGCCCGCTGGATAATGCCCAGATGGCAGCACCGGCGGCGGCTCCCAACGGCCTGGGTTATGGCGGCTTGGGCATGGGCAATATGCCAGGTGCTGCTGTGCAGCAGCCGGGGCTCTCGACAGGCGCTCCGTTGGGCGGCGGACCGCTCGGCGGCGGCGCACTGGGCGGCGGCGCACTGGGCGGCGGTGCTCTGGGCGGCGGTGCTCTGGGCGGCGGAGCCAATGCTTTTGGCCAGTCTGCCTTCAGCGGTACGTCTGGTGCTCAGGGGAATATCGACGAAGACAGCGACACCGTGGATTTCGCCCGTGACGATGACAACGCACGCATCGCCTTTGATCCCATCCAGCTCCTGAGTGACCGCGGGGGCGACAGAGCACCTGTCTCACTGACAGAAGCCCAGGCCGTGGCCAATTACCTGTCCACCAACGTCCGTGGCAACAACAATGCCATAGACCGTGAGACACTGACCCTGTGCTTCGACATCGGAGGCAGCACGTCGGACATCTCGGCACTCTGCAATCTGAGGATTGCCGGTCAGCAGACACCGCAGCTGACCATGATCAAGCAGAACAGCATCCGCTTTGCTGCCCAGCGCGTCTCTGGTGCCACCCGCTACTCGCCCAACTTCAAGGACGTGTTGCTGGCCACCTGTGACCAGTTCGGCATCAAGGTGCAAGGGTTGAACCTCGGCGCTTCCAAGTACACATCCGAGACCGCCTCCTACTACTTCGAGCAGATCGTGGATCGCCTCACCACACAGCAACTGCCCTATCTGTATCAGCTGATTAGCACTCGCTGTCCGGAACTGATGTGCGTCAACCTCTATGTCACCGGCCTCATCCTGTATTATGCCGGCCAGCTGTCCCGCAAACTCATCAAGCAGGTGCGCATGTGTCAGGAGACCTATTGGACACCTCAGACCCGCCCGAAAATCAATGTGGTCTTTGCCGGAAAGGGTGCCCGCATCTTCGAGTGGTGGGCCACCACCAACTTCAATGTCGCCCTGCAATATTACCAGCAGATGTTTGTCCGCGGTATGGGCGGTGAGCAGGAAGCACTGAACTTCATCTCCAACTACCCGACCATCGATCTCTCCAACAGCGTGTCTGGGAATGTGAAATATGAGGTATCCATGGGCCTGGCACAGCGCACGTCCAACCTGTGGCAGCCGCGCTCGCTGAAGTCGCTGGAAATCATCGGAGAAAGTGGCTACACACTCACGGACGAGCAGAACAATACCGTGCAGCTGGACTATGACAACAGCATCACCACCGCCATGATGAAGCGCATGGGCGGCGTCTTCTATGGCCCCAGTGTGGCAGGTCTCAACTTCCGTGATTTCTGTAATCTCTATTATGATGCCACCCGCATCTATTTCGAGACCAAGATGACTCCCGAGGAGTTCTACAACGGCTGGGAGAATATGAACCTGATCCAGTATGTGACCAACATGCAGGAGTATCGTTCCGCCTCTCAGGCTCAGAAGTTTGATTTCGTGGCTCCCATTATCATTCTGGAGGGCATGCGTTTCTATGATGCATTCCTCCTCGACGGTGTCTGCAAGAAATGAAATATACCATCGTTGTACGCCTCTCACGGCGTTTCATCTCGTTCTACTATCACAGTGAAAGCCTCGGACGTCAAGGCCTCTTTCCGGCGTTTGAGGGCAGTGTCAGGATGCCGTTGGCCATCCATGTGTCCGCCAGCAAGATCGAAATCGGCAAGGGTGCGTTGCAATCCTTCTTGGGCGGCTCCAAGGGGGCATATAATGACATCTTTGACACCATCCGCCAGTCAGACTCCTTTGACTTCCGGGGAGAACGCCACGCGCTGAGTGAATTGCTGCTTGTAGCGCTGGAATATGAGTTCACAGAAATCCTCTCCGCCACCTTATTGAATAAGGTAGGCACGCTGGAAGATAATCGGCGCAGCATGGCACTGGGAATCATCTTTGACGAAGACATCCGCGAGAAGGAACGCCAGACGCTGCTGGACCAGCTCCAGAACAAGGGCTATGGCAATGTGGCCGTGCTGCAGCTGGACCATTTCCGCATGCATCATGTGAAGAACAATCCCTATGTGCTCTTTGTCAGCAGCAACAGCGAGGACGTTTTCTGCCGGTTGTATCAGTGCACTCAGCAGCAGCTTATGGACAGTTGTGAGCTGATAGGAGCCGGCAAGGATCCGCGTGTGGAGGAGGCTGCTCGGCAGATTTGGGCGGATGTGACAGCAGAAGCCAGCTATCTGGACCGCGAGACAGCCTGGCCGGTGCTGCGACAGATTGCCGAAGAGTTCCTGCAGTCTGGCCGCAGTGAGCTGGAGGGCACCGTGCAACTAGCAGGCCAGTTCCTGGATTTCATCATCAGCAGAAAGAAAATAGAGCGCACGGTGATCGAGACCAATCCGAGCACGCGCATACTTACACAGTTGAGCGAGATATTGCAGAAAAACGGCATTGAGCGGGAACGCTGTGCCGTGGTGCTGCTCCCAGACATCGCAGAGAACGTGTATTTCCTGGATATGCTGCGTGGTTCGTTCCCGGAAATGGTCAAGATGGACCGGGCGTTTGAGGAAGCGCTGCTGACAGAAGTGGGCGAGAGCATCATTGCCAACGACTACGTCTTGGACGCTACGGCATTGAACGACCTCTCGCGGGCCAACTTTGTGGGAGGACTGGATGCGCTGCCGCGCAGGAATGTCAAGATCCGTCCCGGAGAGAACGCCGTGGAGTTCAACATTGACTTCCCGGAGGGCGTGTCGGAGGTGGAAATCTATCGCGACAAGCAACTCGTGCGCAGCGTGCGCACGGCCACTTTCACCGACTATGGAGAGACGGACCAGCCGCTAAAGCCAGAGCAAACCTATCAATATACGCTCGTGGCGGTCTTTATCAACTCCGAGACCAATGCGCGCCAGCAGTCTCGCCCCCTCCATATTGAAGTGACAACGGCGGCAATGTCGATGCCGGCACCCGTGGAGATCGCTGTGGAGAACAAGGACGGTTCCTTCCTGCTCACGTGGTCATTGCCTGAGCGTGGACAGGTGAAGGTCTATCAATCCATGCAGCCATTCGGGAAACACTATAATGACCGCGTGAGCGCTGCCGAGTTTAGTGGCGAGTCTGCCCTGCCCACGCTGGATACCACCTATCGTGTAGATCAGAACTTCTGCGGCGAGTGTTTCTTCCTGCCAGTGACTTTCGTTGGAGATCTGGGCATTGTCGGCAAGGAGGTGAGTGTGACGTCTGTGGTGGCACCTGACGGTGTCCGGCTCTCCAATGAAAAAGGCATCATCACGGCGCACTGGCTCTGGAACAATGTGCCCGCCGTCAGGGTGCGCTGGTGCGCCGACGGTGGAAACGAGGAATATGAGGACATCATTAAGCAGGGCGACACTCCGTCATCCTACACGCTCCGTCTCTCAAAAGGTGCCGAGAATATCCGTGTGTGTGTAACATCCATTGTTACAACCCGGAAGGGCATCATCGAGAGCAAGAAGCGCGACTGGCTCAGTGTGCAACAGAAGTCCGTGGTGGTCGATTTCAAGGAGTTCAAGGACGAGAGCGGTCTCTTCAGCCGCAACAAGTTTTCTGTCACAGTGGTGACAGATTCCGTCCTGCCCTGTGACCTGCATCTGGTGCTGATGGAAGGTTCGCCGCTCTTCGACCGCAACAACTATATGGAACACATGACGCTGTTATCCTCGGACCTCACACCCCGACAGCCCAAGAAGTTCCCGTTCACCTATATGCGCCAGAACAAGAAGGAGACCCTCTACGCCCGTCTGGTGGTAGCAGACCAGGAACTGAGAAACCGTGTGAAGATATTCCCAGAAACCCAGAAATGTAAATAGCACGTTAACACGTTAACTTTCAACTCTCAACTTTCAACTCTCAACTTTCAACCCTCAACTCTCATACCTATGGCAGAAGTCGTTTGCCCCTATTGCTTCAAAACCTTTAAACAGAAGGAGGTGATGTTCCGCTGCAAGAACAGCACGTGTCCCGGAATAGATGATGATGAGATACTCATGAAACACTGGGAACAATATAAAATACAAGTGCCCAAGAAATCCCCTGCCATACGTCCCAGGACCTCTTTCTTCAGCGGCACACCCAAGGAGGCCACCTGTCCCAGTTGCAAACAGGAAACCTATTGGATGATTTGTCCTCATTGCCATAACCGCATCGACAATGAGATGGTGCTGAATCCCGGAAAGATTATCTCCATCGTAGGCTCCCGCAACTCTGGCAAGACCGTTTATATCACGGCACTCATCGAACAGTTGAAGCGCTATGGCCACAAGATGGGACAGTTGGGAATTATGGAATCTACTGTCGCGGATGACAGAGATGCCATCACCAGCATCCGCTTCAAGAAGGATTTCCTGACACCGCTGTTCAAGGAGGGACAATGTCCTGACGGTACGAAGGTCATGGACAAATACCGTGAAGTGCCCTTGATTTACACCATCAACCAAGCAGGTCGTCCGCCTCTGCATTTGGTGCTGTACGATACCGCAGGTGAGAATTTCAAGGAAGGCAATGAAGCCAATATCCAAAACAACCTGCGTTTCCTCAGCAAGTCCGATGCAGTGATTTTCCTTTTCGACATCACCAACATTCCTGATATTCTGGAGAAACTGGTGGAATGTGGACTGAATTTCGAGGAAGCAGAGCATGATGTGCAGCAGGTGGTAGCTTCCCTAAGTAATCAAAAGGAAATCAAGGAAAGGTTGCTGAATATCCCGAAGGCGGTCGTGTTCAACAAGATCGACCTGTATCTGGATTACCTCACGGAGAGCATGGGCGAAATATCCGACTTGAGAAAGGGCGTGAACAGTTCGTTCATTGACGGTCATGGCATCAATATGGATGTGATTGACGGAGCCAGTGACGCATTGCAGAAAGCATTGATTGATGGGATGTGGGGGTCGGAAGGAGCACAGTTGTGGATCAATTTCCCCAAGAAAGCGAAGAGTGATAAGGACACAGATCCACTTGTGCATCTCTTTGGTGTTTCTGCGTTGGGAAAGAATCCCGTAGATAGACAGGTCTTGGATGCCCAAGGCAAGCCAGATGTGAAACCCTACCGCGTTCTGGACCCGCTGGTGTGGATCCTCTACAAACTGGGCTATAAACTGAACATGCAATAATCGTTTAACTTTCAACTCTCAACTCTCAATTTTCAATTCTCAACTCTCAACTCAGAAAGATATGGGCAACATTAGTTACGGAGAAATCCTTTATGCTTCCACCGAGAAGTCATGTATCTCTGGCTCCGCGGGATTTGGCATTCGTGCCTTGAACAGTCATATCACCCCCGACGAGGCGGAGAAAATTGTATCTGGGCTGGGGTTCACCTACGACCTGCCGACATCCCGGAAGGTGCGTTTCGCACAAATACAGGAAGACCCTGCCGTCACCACGCGCTATCCCCGCACCTATTTGTATCAGAAACTGAAACTGGCAGAGGGCGTAGAGCGATGGATTGTTGCCTGTGCTACATACATAGGAATAGACTATGGGTATTTCTGTGGGAAGGAGCAGTACCAGCGTGTGGGCAGCAATTATATCGCAGATTATGTGGTCTTTGATCGCTTTCCGGGGGCCATCATCTTCCAAGTGGTGGGCGACGGTCACACCTTTGAGCCGCTGGATAACACGTGCAGCCCGGATAACAAGGAGTTGCAGCGGTTGCTGACGGGCGACCCCACGCCCCTCGTGGACGAGGAAGTGGTGGTGGATGTGCCGCCCTTGCAGATTGACAGGCACTTTGCACAGCTGGTGAAGGCACTCACCCAGGCGTATATTAACCGGAGCATCGGGCGGGACGAGAAACTGACCAAGGTGATTGTCCGCGCACAGGACGCAGAGACCGCGGCACTGGTGCAGAAGATGCAGTATCTGCCCGGACCATTGATGGAGGACATGACCTTCCAGACCAACTATCTCGAAGGCTACGGCGTGCCGACATCGCTGAACATGGTGTTCGTGAACGAATATAATAAGGAGGAGATGTATGAGCAGGACTACGTGACCATAGACCTCATGAATGGCAAGGCATGTAACCTCGACGACAATTTCCTCTATCACATCATAGACCAGTTCACGGAAAAAAGCGACTCTGCCACGGTGCTGGACTTGCTGCATTTCTTGGTGAAGATGAAACTGACGGCAGAGACCGACTATGAGTTCATCTATAAACTCTATAAGATCAACCGTAAGCCGGAACTGGGACTGAGTTATGCTGAGCTGACACCGGACTTCTTCAACAAGTTGCGCGCTCTGGGCTTGAGCGCAGACCAGCTGGAGAATTCCAAGAAGCTTATCAACCAGCTCATCAACTCCTCTTTGACCGCGGCTGATGCCTCCATCGACGATGCCTTGAAGCTGGTGGACCGGATGCGGAAGAGTGACCCCGCTTTGTTGGCTCTGACGAAGGAGAGCCGTCAGCACCTGGCCGACCTGCTGTTCAACCGTGAGCGGCAATTGAGTGCTTATCTGGCGAAGGGATATAGTGCAGAACTCCTGACCTACATTATTCAGGATGCCAACTACATAGAAGGCTACGAGAGTCTCTTCCCCGCATTGCAGGAAGTGGGCAAACGGGAAATATGGAAGCATTGTATAGACTTCTACCACGGCGGTGTGGCCGACATGAATAAGCTGATACCGCTCATCTGCGGACAAGTGATTGCAGCCCCGAAGATGAATGGCGGCGACAAGGAGGCACTCATCCGCGAGTATTATCCTTTGCAGCAATACGGGCAGAAACTGTTTAATTACATCGTGCAGAAAGTTCAGTCCCAGGACGAGTTGCCGATTCCCGAGACCACCGTGGAACAGCGCATCGTCACCCTGAAGGGGATTGTGGAGGACCTGTGCCGCAAGGCCACGCCCGATGTCTTTGCTACACTCATCCATGCCGCCGATGACAGCGGTCAGGTTCTACGTCAGCTGGGGCTGGTGCTCTCACAGTATTTCAAGAGCGAGGATGACGAGACCTTCAGTTCGCTCCTGACACAGATACAAGCCATTGGCGTGGCACAGTTCCAGCAGATGGGTGCCAGTGGTTTGCTGGACAATTATGTGCGTCGCAGCTTCAACAAGCCCACTGGTGAGAAGAATGCCGCGAACCTGAAAGCGATGGCCGGGCTGGGCGTGCAACTCTCACCTGCCACCGAACAGGACGGGAACTTGCTGCTGAACATGTATGCGCGCAGCACCACGTTACCCAAGCTCACCATCCGCGAGATGCTGCTGCTGAAGCGTCTGCCTGGACTGGACAACGAATATCTGAAGGAGCTCTTCAAGGTGTGGATTCAGAAGCTGCCCTCTGTCGAGGACGTGGCACGTTTCGTGAGCACTGACCCCGCCATCTCCGTGCCCGTGTCAAAAGAGCTTCTCAAACTGGCATGGAAAGAGGGCAAGGGCTATCGCAGCGAATATGTGCTCTCTATCATTGATGCCGCCAGATGGAGCGGCAGTGACCGCAAGGCTTTCATGCAGGAAACAACCAGTGAGGTGGCGCAAGTCATCCAGAAGGAATATGTCTGGTGGCGCGTGCTGCTGCGTAAGGTGTTAAAAAAGAAATAAACAAGTGCTATGAATAAACAGACAATCATCCTGCTGTCCTTTTGTGGACTGCTCCTTGGAGCTTGCGGCAAGGATAAGACAGGCATGGGCGGTTCACCATACGACATGCTGAACAGCCAATTGCATGGAAACATCCTGCAGGTGAGCGAGCAACAGCTGAGTGATGACAAGATCACGTATGACGCCCTCACCACCTATGATGACCAGGGGCGCATCCAGACCATCTCAGAAAAGACCTATAACAGGCACTGGAAGGGCAAAGGCCGCAAACGCCATGAAGTCGTGGATTCTGTCTCTGGAGTGAAGACTTTCATCTATGATGACGAAAATGGCTGGCTGAAGGAAATAGAGACACCGGGCTATGCCTATTCTGTGAATCTTGACGAGAACGGGAATCTCGTGCGCGAGGACTATACGCCCTCAGTCTATGAGCCGGCAGGACTGGGCTATTACTGTGAATACATGTATGATGAGTTGGGGCGCATCACACAGAAAGTGCAGTGCAATGCAGGTCAGCAACCCTTTGTCTATGACTACACCTATCAGGAGAATGGTGCCCTGCAAGGCTACACACTCACAGACTCTGTGGGGCTGCGCATGACCTATGAGTGTGACACCCTGGGCAATGTCATCAGGCTCTGCCGGTATGACAAGAAAGGGCGCACGGTGCAAGAAGCGAACTACTCCTATGTCTATGACGATCACAACAACTGGTTTCTGAAGCTGGCTGATAGCAAGAAAGGCACGCAGACAGTGGCGCGCCGCGAGTACACATACGCAGACATCGCCATCGACATCTCTGCTGCCGGCTCGCGTGAAGAGGCCATCCGCCTGAGCCGTGCCAAGATGAGCGACTCATACGTGGAGAGTGTGCGCGAGCGCATCGACAACTGGAGCACTTTCATCAGCTACGGCACCAACAAGACGTTGCTCATCATCCTGGGTGTCATCGTCCTGATATTGTATCTGCTCTCACAAATCGGCATCATCGTCAGCTACTACGAGAAGGAAGGATGCGCCAACCACCACTCCTTTGCCTTCCTCGGTGAACCTAACCCCAAGACGGGCATGAGACGCTTCTGGGTCTATAATTATCAGCCCTACGCCTTTGCCGGCTCCTCCTTCCTGGCCATGGTGGGCAGTTTCATCCTCGCCATCTTGCTCATGCTTCTGGTGGGAGCCGTCATTTACGGGGTGCTGTGGGTCGTCTATATCCTCCTGTGGGCTGTCGTCATCATAGGCGGCCTGGCACTGCTGGGTGGCCTGCTGGCAGTATTCTTCACCGAGGAGAAGGGCCCCGGCTGCCTCGGCGTCATCATCGGCGGTGTCATTGCCGGCTTCCATGAGCACATCATCGGGTGGGGCAAGAGCCTCACCGAGTGGGGCAGTGCCTTCTTTGACCGCGTGAACATGGTGCAGTGGACGCTGGACTTCTTCAAGTATTATTGGGATGTCATCCTCCTGATCATTGCCATTCCGGTGGCCGTCTTCCTTGCCATTGCCCTGCTCATTATCCTAATCAACCTGACGTGCATGGGCATCGAGGCGCTCGTCATGCGGCGTTACCGGCTGAAGATGAGCTGTCCGCACTGCGGCAGTTCCAAGTTCACCTATCTCATTGACGGCAAGGAGCATCCCGTGGGGCTGCATCCCGGTGTCTATGGCATCTTCCATCAAACCCGCTATGTCAAGTCGCTCGTCGGTTGGGCCAGCGGCTATGAATACAGAGTGCCCACGATGATCTTCAACGGCAAGGGCGAACTCACGCGCCGGTGCAGCGAATGTCAGGAGATTTATAACCGCGAGAACGATGACCTCGTGGGTACGGACATCCACATCGGCATCGTGGGACACCGCTCCAACGGCAAGTCCTATCTGCTCTACAAGGGACTGGGACTGCTGATGCAGGAGGCTGGCAAGTCTGCCGAACAGATCGACGCAGACCGCGACACCGGCATCATGGAGAACTATGACCGCATCCAGACGGGTGACCTGCCCAACACAGACAGCAAGAAACGCTACAAGGCCATCCAGCTCATGCTCACAGAGGCTGGACGCCTCTATCCCTATCACCTCTATTTCTATGATGTGGCCGGCGAGAAGTTCAAGGTTGATGAGAGACGTGATGACAATGCCATGGACTTCTACAGGAATGTGCAGACCATTGTCTTCGTCATTGACCCCTCAATGACAGATGTCTCTGGGTATGCTGTCCATGAAAGGCTGGAAGAGTGGCTGAAGGAGCATCCCTCTTCAGAGCAGTATAATGTGGATAATGCCTTTGAAATGCTGACAGACTATCTGAAGAACGTGAAGCGCAAGCCCAAGACGATTGACCTTGTCATCACCCTTACTAAGAGCGATCTGGGCTACCTCAGCCAGATGGACTTTAGCGATACCGATGCCACCGCCGAGGAGATTGAAACCTTCTTGCGCGAGGGAATGGGCCTGAACAATCTGCTCAACAATGCCCGGCACCTCTTCGGCTCCGTGCGCTTTGCTGCCATCTCTGCCCTGCGTCAGGACGAGCAGCTCCTGGACTTCATGCACCAGATTCTGGAGCAGCGTGGCGTGAATACCAAGAAAATAAAACGTGCATAACCCTTAACCAACCCAACCACTATTATGGACGAACTAAACAACTTCAACGATTCTGTTTCTACAAATGACGATAGCTGGTCCGATTCTGGCAGCAGTGGCAGTTATTCCATTGTCCTTTACATCGTCACAGCGCTCATGGCCGCCGCCGGTGCATACGTGGCATGGCGCTATGTGAGTGGTGGCCGTGACTTCGGCTTTGACATCGA
>JAFSZU010000105.1 GCA_017455585.1 Bacteroidaceae bacterium
GAGAGTTGAGGGTTGAGGGTTGAGAGTTGGAAGTTGGAGGTTCTTCGGGAGTACCAGAGGGAGCAACCCAGTGATAGTTGTTCTTCACCACCATCACCAGGTCACCACCCGAGAGTTCCTCCTCTTGTCCAAGAATCCGCCCTCTTATACCTTTATTAAACGCGTTCGCGCGCACATTGGAACGTGTGATGACGATCGTCTGGTCTGTGCCACAATGGTAATAGGACAGCTCCAGTTCCTCGATTAAATCACTACCACTGAGGCAGATGACATCCTTGAACCCTGCCACCCGCAGCCGCGGGAATGCAAACAGTTGTTCTTCGGTCAATAGTTGGCGCAGCATCGTCGCATTCCATAGGATGCCGGAACCATCAAGTTGGCGCACCACCTCTGTCAATGTGATTTCGCGGACAGGCAGCCCATAACCCTCCAACATCATCGTGGAGAGCGCCGGGCTCTCGTCCTCACCCACCGGCGGCAGCTGCGCCGTGTCACCGACCAGCATCAGGCGACATCCTTCACCGGAATAGACAAAATGAATCAGGTCATCCAGCAGACGCCCCGTGCCGAAGGGCGAACCGCCCATTCCGCTATTGGCGATCATCGAGGCTTCATCCACGATGAAGAGTGTATGCTTCATCAGATTGACGTCCTGCAGGAAATCCAGCATCTCCCCCGTGAACGACTTCTGCCGATAGATGCGCTTGTGAATGGTATAGGCCGGATGCTGGGCATGTAACGCAAAGACCTTGGCCGCCCTTCCCGTCGGAGCCATCAGCACACTCTTCTGCTTCAACTGGTCCAGTGAACGGACGAGCGCCCCCACCAGCGAGGTCTTGCCCGTACCTGCATACCCCCTCAACACGAAGACACTTTCGCGACTTTGCTCAAAAACAAATTCAGCCATCATTTGTGCAGCTAAATTCTGCTCATTGGTGGGTCTAAACCCGAAATTATCGAGGATTAGACCCTTCATTTGCTCAATTATCGGCATGTAAAGTGAAAAAATTGCCCGAACATGCGGCGTATTCAAATAATTATTCCTATTTTTGCGAGGCAAAAGTACAAAAAAAGCAACAAATAAACGTAATGAAAAAGGTTTTTAACGCGCTTTTAGCGCTTTGTGTGGTCGGCCTGCTGTTCATCTGCTGGCGCAGTATCCAGGACGACATCGACTTCAAGGCTGAGGTCACTATTCGTGAAAACGCCGTCAAGGCACGTCTGCTGCAAATCAAGGCAGCCGAAGAGGAGTACAAGCTCCAACATGAGGGTTACTATTGTGACAGTCTCTGGAAACTCGTGGAGTTTGTCCAGACCGGACGCATCCCCAAGATTGTCAAGGAAGGTGTGCTCTCTGACGAGCAGATGGAAAAGGGTCTCACCGAGGCCAAGGCCGCTGCCATCGTCAACAGCGGCGACCAGAAGGCCATCGAGGCCAACGGTCTGCAGAACTTCCGTCGCGACACCACATGGGTCATCCTCTCCGACTCTCTCTTTGGCGATGGCTTCAATGCCGACAGTCTGCGCTACATCCCCTTCGCAGAGGGTGACACCTTTACCCTCATGACCTCCGTCAACGCCACACGTTCCGGCACCTTGCAATATGTGATGGAGTGTGCCGCTCCCGATGCAAGCTTCCTCAAGAACATGGGTCGCAACGGTGAACGCCTCATTGTCAACCGCCGCCAGCTGGCCGACGACATGGGCAGCTATGCCGGTCTGAAGATTGGTGACCTCTACAACTGGAATAACAATGCCGGTAACTGGGAATAAGCCCTATCACCCGCTTAGTCTATCCATCCGCCTCCACGCGGATGGATTTTCTTTCTTTGTCTGTGACCTACAGAACAGCAGTCTCATCCGTGGCGAGCACTTCCGCCACGCAGAGAACCTTTCCGTGGCCGACCAGCTCCTGCAGGAACTGAGTCGGCCAGACTATTTCAACCGCCAGATAGACCAGTGTTTTGTCCTCCTTTGCGGCCCTTCCACCCATGTGCCTCTTGAGGAGTTCCGGCGTGACGAGGCTGCGGAACTCTATGCCTATACATTTGGGCAACAAGACATGAACCAGCTGCGCGTGGCTTATAACATACTGCCTCAGCTGGAATGTGTGGAACTCTACGCTGTGCCGCGCGATGTCGAAGAGGCCATCCTACAGTTCTACCCCACCGCCCGCTTCTTCGCGGCGCGCGCCATCCTCATGGAGCGGCTGTTACTGCTTGAAGACGATGCCCACCGTGACATGCCCGGTCTCTATGTGATTTCCGAGACTGATGGCTTCACGCTCTATGCCTTTGAAGGGCGGCACCTGCGCTTTGCCAATACATTTACCGTTTCCGACACAGCAGATGCCATCTACTTCATCCTCAACACATGGCAGCAACTGGGTCTGGATGCCCTGAAGCAGCATCTCGTCTTCCTCACAGACAGCAGTGAACGCGACCATGAAGTGCAGAAGTCCCTGGCAGATTATCTACTCCACATCGATGTCCTCACGCCGCCCGATGTATTCCCCCGCGTACCTCTGGCCCATGAGAAACAAGTGCCTGTAGATCTGATGGCTCTACTCCTTAATAGAATATGAGAGTTGTTGCAGGCAAATACCGCGGGCGTCATTTTGATGTGCCCCGTTCGTTCAAGGCACGTCCTACCACAGACTTCGCCAAGGAGAATCTGTTCAATGTCTTGCGTTCTTATGTCGATTTTGAAGAAGAGGCGCCCTCAGCCCTCGACCTTTTTGCCGGCACAGGCAGCATTACTCTCGAGTTGCTCTCGCGAGGCTGCTCACATGTGACGGCCGTGGAGATGGATGCACAACACACCAGCTTCATCCGCACGTTCCTAAAGGCCCTGGGATGTGAGCAGGATGTCACGCTCCTGCGTGCCGATGTCCTGCGTTTCCTCCGCAAGTCACCAGCGACCTATGACTTCATCTTTGCCGACCCGCCCTACGCCCTTCCGCAGTTGGAACAACTGCCCGACCTCATCTTTCAAGAGAGCAAAGATGAGAGCATCGAGAATAAAGATGAGAGAGCATCTTTCTATGTTCAACGCTCAACGCTCAATCCCGGAGGGCTCTTCGTCCTGGAACACGGCAAGACACAGGATTTCTCCGCTCATCCCCATTTCGTGGATCACCGCGCCTACGGCAGCGTGAACTTCTCCTTTTTCCAATGAACGGCGTATCAACAGAAAAGGTGCACAATGATGTGCACCTTTTCTGTTTATCTCAAGCTCCCTTGGCAGCCATGCGGAACTTCTTCAGACGCGCCTGATTCTTCTCCGTCTGCTCCAAGATGGTCAGTGCCAGCTCCTGCCACTCCTTCCCTTCCGTGCTTTTGCCCAACTTCTTGCAAGCGTCACCATAGAAGAAGTAACAACGGCCTGCATAGTAATCATTCTCTTCGCCCAGCGCCAACCCCGCCTCGTGCCACCTCTGGAACCACTGAGAAGCCTGCTCATAGTTCCCGGTCTTATAGTAGCAGATGGCGAGACACGCCTGTTCGTGGCGGGTCAGATCCTTACCCATCTTCTGCGCAATACGCACGGCTTTGTCCGGCTGCTTGACGTAGGTGTATTTGACATTGCCCTTTAGCTTAACGGGTTCATCTTCTGTGATGTCCACGTAGGTATAGTACATAAACATGCGGTCACCTACGCACTGGTTCGGCGAAACGAGCGGGTCTTCCTCATATTCAGGGAAATATTCCTTATGGACAAAGAACGTGCTGTCCAACTGTTCCATCACATTCATGATGCTGTCAAACTGCTCTTTGGCAGAGTGCTGCGGCATGTAACCCTTGGCAGTTTCGCCCTTGACATCAAGGGCAACAGCTCTGCGGAACAGTGCCAGTGCCTCCGCATGGCGTTCAAGTTCCTCGTTGGAGGCCACGGTGATGCCCACGTCCTGCGTGCTCTCGTCCTCAATGCGGATGGCCACCTCTTTCTTGCGTTTCAGTCCACAGGAATCAATCTCCGCCGTGAGTGTGTGTTTGCCATAGATGACACCTGACACGTCACAGGGAGCCTGGCCGCATCCGTTACCATCGAGCCATAACAGACACCCCGTAGGCTGTGCCGTCACACGCAATGTCCCTTTGAGATGTTCCAGCGCTCCCAAATCCAGCGTTTTCTGTTCCTTTTCACCCAGCGTGAGGGTCTGCTTGGCAGACAGGTAGCCTTTCAGCCGCTGTTCAACCGTATAGGTGCCCGGCAGCATCTTGCCTTCCCATCGCCCCGTGGCTTTCATCTCGCCATTCACCAGTATCTCAGCACCTTCTGTCTGGCTGAAAATGGTCACATCGGCCAAGATGGACTCCAGTTCCACTTCCAAGCGTTCCATACTACGTCCTGTGGTCACAGAGCGCGATGCAGAACGACAGCCGTATGCCGAAAATTCACATTGGTGGTCACCCTTCGCCAGCAATAACTGATACTCGCCGAGGGGTTCGCATCGCAAGTCCACACCGTCCACCTTCACTTGAACTGTAGCAGGTTTCACAATCAGTGTGACTCCGAATTTTTCCATGTCCAGTGCGGCTTCCTTCACCTCCATGACGTAGGTGGTTTTGGAGGTAATGAATTTGGTGTCGAAGTCTGTCAATCTCACGGTTGTGGGCAAATAGTGAGGACGAGATATGGTAAACGAGCTGGCACCGTCGGGCAAATAAACCCAGTATTCGTCCATGGAACGTGTGACCTTACCGACAGCATCGGCAAACTCCAGATCATCCAGTTTGGAGACGACCTTCACCAGCCCGCATGTCCGACCCTGGTGGTCTGTGCGCGGTGAGATCGCTGCCAAGTCATCGGATTTACTTACCTTGAAATTCTTCACTTTGAAACCTTGGGCAAAGGACATCAAAGAGAACATGAGAAGCAAGAATAAAGTATGAATTCGCATATAATTACAATAATGTTTACAACTAATTGTCGCTTTGAGCGTGCAAAGGTAGGCAAAAGTTTCGACCCGCCGACAAGAAAAGTCCAACTTTTTCTATCTTAAGCCCCTAATTTGTGCATTTTCCTCATGCAAAGGCCACTTCCTTGAAAGCATAACGACGCAAAAATCCCGTCTCATCCCGTATGAGAAGATGTCCGGACTGTTCCACGCCGGCAATCTCCCCTTGGAAGAGGCCGTCGGCATCTCTATAGGAATGGATTCCAGCGCGACGATAGAGCGAGGCGAGATATTCATCATGAACGGCGGCATAATCGCCCCGCAGGATGGCATCATAGCGCCGTGTGAAAGCTGCCATGACAGCCTCAAGGACAAACCGGCGCTCCATCTCGCGCCCCAGCAGTTGGCACAGCGAGACAGGGTTTGGCGCATCGGACACGAACGTTTGCTGGTTCACATTGATGCCACATCCGATGATGCAACGTTCCAACCGACTGCCTTTCAATTCATTTTCTATCAAGATGCCCGCCACCTTCCTGTCACCCACATACACGTCGTTGGGCCACTTGACCGTCAGCTCAGTTGCCCGAGCAGGCTGCGGCATCGTCGCAGCCTCCCCCGCCACTCCCTCCACGGCCTCCCGGATGCTGAGGGCAATGGCCTCACTGAGGACAAACATCTGGCCAACTGGCAAGGATGTGGGGCGCACCAGCAGACTGAACAGCAGATTCTTCCCGTTCTCTGCCTCCCAACGGTTGGAACCCTGTCCCCGTCCTGCCGTCTGGTATTCCGCGGTTACCAGTGTGATGTCCGTCTGCTGTGTGGGGTGGTAGCCACGCAGGAAAGTATTGGTGGAATCCACCTCGCCCAGCTCTAACCACCGGAACCACGGTGAGTTATCCATACAGAATCCCATGTGTATTTGGTAATTTGACGATTTACAATTAGACAATTGATGACCCTCGATTCACCACTTTCAGCCCCCCTCTGGGCGGGGAAATCTGCGTTGTCTGCGATTACTGCGAGACAAGTAAAAAGAGGAGACCTTCGCCTCCTCTTCTTCTGTTGGGCTACCCGGACTCGAACCAGGAAAGGCAGGACCAGAATCTGCAGTGTTACCATTACACCATAGCCCAATCTTTTCGTTTAGCGTTTAACGTACCACGTTTAGCATTCACTGTTTGTCTAACAACGTTTTGCGTCTAACGTTTCAACCTTTGTTTGTGAGGCCGCTATTCCACAAGCTTGCCTCTTGTGAGCCTACTTGTCTTGTTAGTGCGTTTACTCGTTGTTTTATAACTTACAACTTTCAACTTTTAACTTTCAACTCCATCGTCGTTGGGCTACCCGGACTCGAACCAGGAAAGGCAGGACCAGAATCTGCAGTGTTACCATTACACCATAGCCCAATCGCCGTGCTATGCGCGGAATTTCCGCGAATGCGGGTGCAAAAGTAGGCCTTTTTCGTGAAACGCACAAGCATTTCCCTAAAAAAATGTAATTTTAGTCGCATTTTTCCATCTATTAAGGGAAAAGGTCGTATCTTTGCACGCAAAAACGCACATCCATTGCATGAACTTACACACCGAACAACTTATTCATCACATTCAGGCGGGCATGGAGGACAAGAAGGGCCGTGATATTGTTATTGCCGACTTCACCGATATTCCTGATGCCATCTGCCGCGCCTTTGTTATCTGCACAGGCAATTCGCCTTCACACATCGCCGCGCTCACCGATTCCGTGGAGGAAACGGTCCGCAAAACCCTCAACGCCCGTCCCACTGCCATTGACGGTTTGCGCAATGCCCAGTGGGTGGCCATGGATTACGGCGACGTCATCGTTCACATTTTCTTGCAGGAAGCACGCGACTTCTATGACCTGGAGCACCTCTGGGCCGACGCTGCGCTCACCGAAATCCCCAACTTAGACTGACGACATGGACACCCAGAATCCCGGCAACACACATTCTGGCACTGGCCAGCAACAGGACACACAGCAGCCACAGCGCGAACAAGGCGGCAACAACCGTGGCAAGAACAAGATGCCGCGCTTCAACCTCTCCTGGATCTATGTCATCATTGCCATCGCCCTCGGATACCTGTTCTTTGCCGGCGGCGACTCGGAGCAGAACGGCATCTCCAAGACGGTGACCTACACCGTCTTCAAGCAATATGTGGAACAGGGCTATGCCAACAAGATTGTCGCCCACAAGGACGAGGGCACAGTGAAGATGTATGTCAAGCCCGAACACATCCGCGATGTCTTCCAGCAGGGTGTCACGCAGACGGGCAAGCAACCCTTCGTGCAGGCAGAATACCCTTCTGCTGACAAGCTCGACGAGTTCATATCCACCCAGCAGGAACTGGGCAACTTCAAGGGCGAGCTCAGCTACAAGCGCACCAATGACGGGCTGATGCAGTTCTTTTGGAATATCTTCCCTCTGCTGTTTATCATCGCCGTGTGGATGTTCATCATGCGCCGCATGGGTGGCGGTGCTGCCGGCTTCACCGGCATGGGCAACATCTTCAACGTGGGTCGCTCGCGCGCGCAATTAGTAGAAAAAGGTGGCGACAACGAGTCCAAGGTCACCTTCAAGGACGTGGCCGGCCAGGCCTCGGCCAAGCAGGAGGTGCAGGAGATCGTGGAGTTCCTCAAGAATCCCAAGAAGTTCACCGACCTGGGCGGCAAGATTCCCAAGGGTGCCCTCCTCGTGGGGCCTCCGGGAACAGGTAAGACGCTGCTGGCCAAGGCCGTGGCCGGTGAGGCCGACGTGCCTTTCTTCTCCATGTCTGGCTCGGACTTCGTGGAGATGTTCGTCGGCGTGGGTGCCAGCCGTGTGCGCGACCTGTTCCGTCAGGCCAAGGAGAAAGCTCCGTGCATCATCTTCATCGACGAGATTGACGCAGTGGGTCGTGCCCGTGCCCACAACACCATGATGGGCGGCAATGACGAGCGGGAGTCCACCCTCAACCAGCTGCTTACGGAGATGGACGGCTTCGGCACCAACAGTGGTGTCATCATCATGGCCGCCACCAACCGCGCCGACATCCTGGACAAGGCCCTGCTGCGTGCCGGACGCTTCGACCGCCAGATCCATGTCGATCTGCCCGACCTCAACGAGCGCAAGGCCGTCTTCAAGGTGCACCTCCAGCCCATCAAGGTGGATGCTTCCCTGGACATCGACCTGCTGGCACGCCAGACACCGGGCTTCAGCGGTGCCGACATCGCCAACGTCTGCAACGAGGCCGCCCTCATCGCCGCCCGCTACGGCAAGCAGGCCGTCACCAAGGAAGACTTCCTTGCCGCCGTCGATCGCATCGTGGGCGGTCTGGAGAAGAAGACCAAGGTGATGACCGAGGAGGAGAAGCGCACCATCGCCCTCCACGAGGCCGGTCACGCCACCATCTCCTGGAACCTCCAGTATGCCAATCCGCTCATCAAGGTCACCATCGTGCCCCGAGGCCGTGCCCTCGGTGCCGCGTGGTATCTGCCCGAGGAGCGTCAGATCACCACCCGCGAGCAGATGCTCGACGAGATGTGTGCCACCCTGGGCGGCCGTGCTGCCGAGGAGCTTTTCACAGGTCACATCAGCAGCGGAGCCATGAACGACCTGGAGCGCGTCACCAAGCAGGCCTACGGCATGATTGCCTACATGGGCATGAGCGACACCCTGCCCAACCTCTGCTACTACAACAATGATGAGTACTCCTGGCAGAAACCCTACAGCGAGGCCACCGCGGAACTGATTGACAAAGAGGTCAAGAAGATGATTGCCGAGCAGTATGAGCGCGCCAAGCAGCTCCTCCTGGAGAAGCGCGAGGGTCACAATGCCCTGGCCGACCTCCTCGTGGAGCGCGAGGTCATCTATGCCGAGGATGTGGAGAAGATCTTTGGCCCGCGTCCCTGGCACAGCCGCACCGAGGAACTGCTGACCGCCCAGCCAGAGGAAACACCCGAACAGCCAACAAGCCATTAAACTCTACTTATCTACCACAGATTTCAGGGACGTTCTATAAATTAAAGTGTTAATTAACAACAAATTGCTTGTATAATTCAAGAAAAAGTCGTACCTTTGTGGCACAAATCGGACATAAAGATGGATAAACCGACGATATACCGCAA
>JAFSZU010000106.1 GCA_017455585.1 Bacteroidaceae bacterium
ATGCAAATTATTTGGCTGTTTCGCTATTTTGCACTACCTTTGCACCCGCAAACGAGAAATCTACATCGCGGAGTGGAGCAGTTGGTAGCTCGCCAGGCTCATAACCTGGAGGTCGCATGTTCGAGTCCTGCCTCCGCAACAAAGGGAGTTGAAGCTCCAAAAAGGAAAAGAGAGAATGTCGCCCGCGGCAGTCTCTCTTTTCACTAAAGAGACATCATGAGCGCGGTTCGCCTCCGCTCCGAGCGGCTGGCGCCAAGAGGGAAGCAGGTGAGATTCCTGCACAGTCCCGCTGCTGTGAGTTCCATTGTCGGACAGGCAACACGCCACTGACTTCAACCGTTGTGCCAACGGGGTCGGGAAGGTGCCTGTCCAGGAACAAGTCAGAAGACCTGCCGCACGAAACGACTACAAGAAACTGCGAGGACAGTAAAAATAGTTCACTATAAATGTATCCATCAAATCAAACAAAACACATGAAAAAGATTTTTTTGGCATTCGCCGTGCTCGCCATGGGCATGACGATGTTCACCTCGTGTACAGATGACGAGCAAGAGAATGTGAAAATTGTCACCTTCGAGGGAGACAATTGGACAAAACTTATTGACAGCAAGCAGTATAATGGCACACTGCTCTATGGCGAGAATGCCATGACCTACGCTTGGGCCGATGAGATGACAGGCCTCTCCAGCACACTGACCAAAGCCTGGGGTGGCAGCTACGGTTTCGCCGAAGGCGGTGTGGCTATCTCCAACTACATTGACGCCGACATCCAAAACCACGCCACCTACGAGTATCAGTTGGCAGTACCTGCCAGCAACGGCAGCCAGAACTTTGCTGTTGTCTTTTGTGATGCCAGCATCAGCTTCAAGAATGGTGTCAGGCACATGATTAAGTCTATGGAAATTGGTCCAACGACCTACGAGTTAGGCGTTGTCACCAATGGCGACGGCTATGCTGCATCCTTGAAGGACAGCGGCAATTTCACCATCACCATCACTGCTGACAACGGCAAGAAACTGGAGGTTGACATGGCCCGCGACGGCAAGATCATGACTACGTGGACGAAGGTGGATCTCACCAGCCTCGGCAAAGTCAACAGCCTCACCTTCACCATGGATGGCAGCGACAAATCTGACTGGGGCGTGAAACATCCCAAGTATTTCGCCTTCGACAACGTGGTTGTTAAGTACTAAAGTATCAATGTTAACGTGTTGATAAGTTAATGTGCTAACGTGTTCATGAACCGCTTCGCAGTTCATATCAGCTATTTGTGCAAGCTGCTGACAGCCATTGTGCTGCTGGCAGCTTGCTCCAATTCTGACCCAGGTACAGAAGAAGAGCATTTTGATGCCTCGGCTCACGGTGTCTTCATCCTCTGCGAGGGCAACTTCAACGCGGGCAACGCATCGCTCTCCTATTATGACCCCGAAGCGCGCACCGTGGAGAATGCTGTCTTCCAGCGTGCCAACGACCGCCGGTTGGGTGACACGGGACAGAGCATCACGCTCCTCGGTAGCACCGCCTATATCGCCGTGGAGAACAGCGGCATCATCTGGGCCATTGACGCAGAGACCTTCCGTGTCAAAGGACAGCTCACCACGGGCCAGACCGAGCACATGATGAATCCGCGTTATATCCATTTCCTCACGGATGAGAAGGCCTACGTCACCGACCTCTACTCCCCCTTCATCACTGTCTTCAACCCGCAGACGATGACCTATACCGCCAGCATCAGCACTTTGCAACCGACGGCCTTCGGCTACAGCTCCACGGAGCAGATGGTGCAGCATGGCTCGGAGGTCTTCACCAACTGCTGGAGCTACAGCAACAAGCTCCTTATTATTGACACCCAGCGCGATGCGCTGGCAGACAGCATCGTCCTCACCAGCTGGCAGCCTAAGAGCATGGTGCTGGATGCACGCGGCAAGCTGTGGGTGGTCACAGACGGCGGCTATGAAACCACCGAGGATAGCTTCGGTGACAACATCCCGCACCTCTACCGCATCGATGCCGCCACGCATCAGATAGAACTGGACCAAGCCCTTGACACTGATGAGGGCGGCGTGCAACTGGCCACAACCCCAGACGGAACCGTGCTCTACTTGATTAACAACGATGTCTATCGCATGAATATCACCGATGCCCATTTGCCTGTGCGACCCTTCATCCAGGCCGAGCGCAACGTCCGCGGTATCCGCAACAAGCTCTATGGCATCGGTGTAAACCCTCATAACGGCGAGATATACGTGGCCGATGCGGTGGATTACAGTCAAGCTGGGGTCATCCGTCGCTACAGTCCCGACGGCACGCTCCTCGACCAGTTCCGCGTTGGCATCAACCCCAACGGCTTCGCATTCAAATGAGAAAAGACCTTTTGCTTTCTATCATTCTGGCTCTGCTCGTTACGGCACAGCTGTTTGTTTCTGCCTGCACAGAGGATTCCAGCAGCCCAGCAGAACCGGAGCAGCCCGTTGAACCTGCAGATACCGTCGGCCTCCTTCCCGTCATTACATGGGACGAGCCTTCCGCCCGCTTCCGCATCTACACTGACGAGACATTGATGCTGGTACCCGTCATCACAGGAACAGATGAGACCACCACCTACACCTGGACTATGAATGACAGTGTGGTCAGCACAGAAGACCATTTCTCCTTCCTCTCCCATGAGGTAGGCGAGTTCTTTGTCCAGTTAGCAGTGAGCAATCGGTACGGAATCACCCGTGACGAAGCCAAAATCACCGTCCAGCAAAACCAGAACGCCGCCCTTCCAGAACTGCCCACAGAGCACCGCCTCTGGTGTTTCCCTTGGACTGAGATCCACATCGCGCAAGGCCGCACCATCCCCGTCATCGTCCACTTACTCCAGTCCATCCCTGACGACACCCACCTCACCTGGACCCTCGACGGCATCACCATTGACCCCTCTGACCCCGCTATCATCGCCTCCCCCTCTCATTCTGCCCCCTCTTCCCGTCCTGCCCCCTCTTCCCGTCCTGCCCCCCCTTCCCGTCCTGCCCCCTTTTCCCGTCCTGCCCCCCCTTCCTGTTTAGCCCCCTCATCAGCGTTGGTGTCCGGCGGTTTTCCCGCCGGAGTGGCCTCCTTCCTCTTCACCGCCGCCGACCAGGGCACACACCACCTCGCCCTCACCCTGCAAACCCCAGACACCACCGCCATCCAGACCTTTACCCTCCACGTCTGCCCGCCGCCCGGCACCCACCAGCGCTCCTCGCGCGGGCGCGCGATAATAAATAAGGTATATGAGTTCATGCCCGCACCCGGCCACCAGGTCAACGGCTATATCATCGTGGGCGACGCCTATCCCCCCGGCTGCACCCATGAGCAAGCCTGTGACAGCGTCCTCGCTCACTTCCAGCGTCGTTGGTCCGTAAGCCTCGGCTCACAAGGCGGCTACCTCATCGCGGGCTTCGACCACAGCGTGCGAAACTCCGGCGGCGACTATGACCTCTGCATCAAGGGAAACCCCTTCAGCTACCAGTCGGAACCCGGCATCATCTGGGTCAGTCAGGACGATAATGGTGATGGTCTCCCCAACGACCAATGGTTTGAACTGGCAGGGTCGGAATACGGCACAGAGCGGCACCTCACTAACTACGCCATCACCTACTACCGCCCCACCCTGCCCCACAGTGCCACCGCCTGGCGCGACTGCCTCGGCGAGGCGGGCTACGTTCCCTACCTGAGCTACTGGAACCCTCACGACTATTACTGGCAGCCGTGGGTGGAAGGAACAGAGTACACTTACTTCGCCTCCCGTCTGGCAGACCGCAGCACCTACGAGAACGGCATCTCCGATATTCCGCCCTATGACTGGGGCTATGTCGATAACCTCAGTAACCCGCAAAGCCACTTTTATGACTTCATCGACGGTCCCGCCGGCAAGATGAACTACTTCCGCCTCTCCAACGCCCGCACCTGGGACGGCCAGCCCGCCAACTTGGAATACATCGACTTCATCAAGATACAGACCGCACAAATCGGCAGCACACCCAACCTGGGTGACATCAGCACCGAGGTCTATTACATCAGCGACTATCATTGTGAGAATTGAAAGTTGAAAGTTGAAAGTTGAGAGTTGAGAGTTGAAAGTTGAAAGTTGAAAGTTGAGAGTTGAAAGTTGAGAAGTAAAAGTTGAGAGTTGAAGCAATCATTTCCCTCGTGTAACTTTGGTTGGGTGTAGCGCGTATTCGCGCGTCTCCCAGAGATTGCAACTTTGAGAATCTGGTCAACCATCATAGCAGCCATCGTCTTCTCCTCTGCACTCTGTGCACAGGAAGACAATCTCATGCGCCAGGTCTCCGTCACTGCCCACCGCCGCCTCAGCGACACTGGCATCCAGAAGACCACGCTCGACACCACCGTGCTGCACCAGAACGTGGCACTGTCCATGGCCGACGTCCTCACACGCCACTCCTCCCTCTTCATCAAGAGCTACGGCCGCGCCACAGAATCCACCGCCGAGTTCCGTGGCACCTCGCCCAGCCACACACAAGTTCTCTGGAACGGGTTGAAGATCAACTCCCCCATGCTGGGAACGGTTGATTTCAGCACCATCCCCGCCTACTTCGTGGACGAGGCCAACCTGTTGCATGGAGCCTCCTCGCTCACCCTCACCGGCGGAGGGCTGGGTGGAGCGGTGGATTTGAAGACACTGCCCCAGACAGAGACGGGGCCGGGGCTGCAATACGTGCAAGGTTTCGGCTCCTTCGAGACCTACGACCAGTTCCTGCGTCTCACCTACGGCACCCCGCGCCTTTCCTCCAGCACGCGCCTGGTCTATTCTGCCAGCGAGAACAACTTTCCCTATACCAACTATGATAAGAAAATAGACGTGCGCGATGCCGACGGCAAACTCCTGCAATCATATCATCCCACCGAGCGCAACCGCAGCGGCTATTTCCGCGACCTTCACGCCCTGCAGGATTTCCATGTTCGCGACATAGCGGGCGGCACCCTCGCTGCCAGTGTCTGGTATTCACGTAGTCGTCGCGGGCTGCCCTTCCTCAGCGTGGATTATCGGGATGATACCGAGTTCAAGAACGAACAGGTCTTGCAGTCCATCCGCAACGTTCTCTCTTGGCAGCGGCCCCTCGGCACAGACTGGCACGTCACCACCCGCGCCGGTTACACCTATCAGGACATCGCCTACGATTACTCCTCCACCCGCCAAGGCACCACTTCTGTCATCACGGCCTCGCGCAGCTACAGCCAACAAGCGTTTCTGCAAGGCCGGGCCGACTTCATGCCCGCTCCCGACTGGCTTCTGACAGCAGACGCTGCCTTCACCCATAACCACGTCCGCAGCAACGACCGCACTCCCTTCCACATTGGCGACAACTACAACCGCGGACGCCTGGAATCCACCCTCAGCCTCGCCGCCAAGTACCGCCCCACCCCGCGCCTCTCTCTCTCCGCATTGTTGCGTGAAGAGATATACCGTCACGACGCCGTCCCCCCCATCCCCGCCCTCTTTGCAGAGTACACCCTTGTGAAGCAAAAAACGGACACCTCTCCTTTGCTCTCTAAAGGGAAAGAGTCATCTGCCGAAAAGGTTGCTGCCGTCAACGGTAACCGCTCCCTCCCTAAAGGGAAGACGGGGAGAGGGACTTCCTTTTCCCTCATCTTCAAAACCTCCGTGGCCCGCAACTACCGTTATCCCACGATGGATGACCTCTATTTCCAACCCGGCGGAAACCCCGACTTGCGGCCCGAGCGTGGCATCACCTACGATGGCGGTCTGGAAGGTTCCCTCGTCCTCCCCCTTTCCTCCCCCCGCCACCGCTCCCCCTCCATTACTGCTCCCGAGGATTCCCCTTCCATTACGGTTTCCGAGGATTCTCCCTCCATTACTGTTCCCGAGGATTCTCCCGAGGGTCCTTCCCCCTCCCTATCCCTCCGTGCCAACCTCTCTGCCTTCAACTCCTACATCACCGACTGGATTCTCTGGACGCCGAACGCCAAGGGCTTCTGGCAGCCCGCTAACCTCAAGCGCGTTCACAACTACGGCGTGGAAGCCACCCTCACCACCGAGCTCACCCTCCCCGCCGACTGGCGTTTCACCCTCATGGGCAACTACGCCTATACCCCCTCCATCAGCCAGAGTCGTGACCTCAATGACGCTGACACGTCCTACGGCAAACAACTCGTCTATGTGCCCCGCCACTCTGCCAACCTCACGGCCACCGCTCGCTGGCACCTTTGGCAGTTCACCTACCAATGGCACTCCTACAGCGAGCGCTTCACCACCACCAGCAACGAGGTCAGCCGCATCACCGGCCGTCTGCGCCCCTACTACATGAGCCACCTCACACTGGAACGCCAAATCCGTTGGAGCCGAAACACACAGGCAAGCCGCCGTCCACCCGGCGCCTCCATCAAAGCCGTCATTTACAACCTCCTGGACTCCGAGTACGTCACCGTCCTTTCCCGTCCCATGGCCGGCCGCCACTGCGAGCTCTTCCTGGAAATCAAATTGTGAAGGAAGAAGATCAGATAGACGGGGAACCATATCATGAGTAAAACACAACCCGTTTCGTTGTTACTTTATTCAAGTTTCGCAAGTGATGCCATAGGCATCTGATAGGGGTAGCCAGCCATACAGCTGTGCCGTAGGTACAGCGAAATGGCTGGGAATGCGGATGTCAATGGAATGCGTGCCGTAGGTACGCGATAGGGGTTCATTGTCGCGTACCTAAAGGCACGCGTTCCACCTGCCACCGTATGTACCAGCCATTTCGACATACCCAAGGGCATGTCTGCATGGCTGGCCGCTCGGCCCAAAGGGACGCTTGACCCTTCAAGAACCCTTATCATGCCCCG
>JAFSZU010000107.1 GCA_017455585.1 Bacteroidaceae bacterium
GATATTCGCTCGTCTATCCTCCAAACCAACGTGTCTGCGGTACGTCGTCGCGCTCAAAGTGGTATTGGCTTCTCGCCCTGCTTTTGCTGACAGGGAGCCATCCCATGCCGTGACTACCGACAATGAGCGAATAACGGCGGGCGGGGGCAATGGCCCTCACTTTGTTGAGCATCGTCGTGACAATTTGCGCCAAAGTGAAGTCGGGATGGTCGTAGCCGCCGAGCGTGTCGCGGACGCATCGCCCTTCTTTCTGCCGGAGTTCTATCACGTTGGCCCTGCTTGTGGTCGAGGATATGCAGATGATGACGCGCTCATTCTTCAGCAGTCCGCCAGCGATGGCCGTCTCGAAGTCGGCGATATTCTGCTCAAAATACGGCGTCATGTTCGTCGACCACGGCATGAAGAAGATGACGGTCTGCTCCGTCTGCTGTTCCCAAATGGGTTCTTCTTCGTCGCTGCATGAGACAAAGACGACGAGGGCGAGCAGTGCGGTGATGATGGTTTTCTTGTTCATTGTTTCGTTTTGCTTTATTTCATTTGCTCCAACAGTCTCTTCAGCTCGAAGTCGAAGTTGTGGAAACCGTCGATGCTGAGGTCATCGCGGACGCGGCGGCAGTCGGGCGTGATCGTCTCGTAGTGTGGGATGCCATTGAACTGGAACAGCTCCTGAAGGCGGCGGAAGTCGGCATTGGTGATGCAGACGGTCTCTTCGTCTGCCAGCCATTCATCGACATACTTGTGGTAGGCCTCGCTACCTTCTGCTGTGTTCTCTCCGGCGATGAAGACGAGTTTCACGTCATCGCGCTTGGCAATCTCTGCGCGGAGGTCCTTGCTCTGCTGAATCGCTCCACGACAGGGTCCGCACCCCATTCCCCAGAAGTCGATGATGAGGATGCGGCCGGAGAATTTGGCAGACAGGGAACGGATGAGGTCGGCAGAAGGATTGTCGGCGGGCAGCGGTGAGGAGAGTTCGGTCTGCGCCATCTTGGCGGCGTAGTATTGCTCTGCCTTCTGACGGATATAGGGATTTGTAAATGTGGCGAGATAAAGAGGAATCACGTTACTGGGTGTCTGAAGGCTGGCCACCCCCTTCTCACGTTCTTCCACGGTCATCGTTGTATCGGCGAGGATGCCGGGGATGGCTTCCTCATTCATGCGCCAGAAATTAAAACCATTCAGCATGTCTTTGTAGGCACAGAGCTGAGACAACAGATTGTCGTGGTCGCACCCCATCATCTCACGCCTTACAGCATAGCCGACGGTGAGCTCCTTCCCTTTATTCTCGACGTTGTCTTCATACTCGCCATCCTCGTTGATCAATGCTCTGAACTGTTTTTGTCTGACGGGTTGAGCGAACTGGATACGGTTGAGCGTAAAGCGATACATATCACACGCCACCATCAGTGGATTGTCGAAGTCGATGCGTTGCAACTGTCTGTAGTTCTTTGCGTCGCACAGCGCTTCCCATTCCGCGCTGTCTGTAATCTGTTGCTCGTAGCCGTCTTTCACCGGGACATATTTCCGAACCTCATCTTCGTGGTACATCGCATAGTCCATGTAGGCACAGGCAAACGACGCCTGGGCTTCTGCCAGAGCCAGTTGCATCTCCATGGGTGTGAAGTGGTCGCGGCTGCCCATAGCATGGATGCGGTACAGCATATTCTGCCATACTTCATCGGCCTTCTGGTTAGCTTCTGCAAACTTCCCCTTGAAGCGACCCAAGGCATTCATGATGTTCATCGACTGAAGATCTGATTTCAGCCACCGCTCCACCTCCTTGCTACTGCCGCTGTTGTAGTAATATTGGTGACGGCCATGCTCATTCTTCCGGATGGTGATGTCTATGGTCTCACCAGGACGGGCAAAGAAAGGTATTGACCAGAAATCCACCTTTGAGTTCGATGTGTAGAACGAGTCATGGATGGGATAGCTGGCAAGGAACTTCTTCTCAAACGTGCCGTCGGGAGCGATGTCAAGCACCAATGCGCCGCCGTCTTTCTCAAAGATGTCTTCGTAATAACATTCCATCGACGTGAAGCCGAACAGCTCAGCACCGTAGCCTTCAATGCGACCGCTGATGGTGATGCTGTCGGTCTTGAACCAATCGGCAGGCACCGTATAGGGATTGGCTTTCAAGAGTTCCTGCAAGGTTGGAGCCTTCAGCTTCGTATTCTTGTCGTGGATTCCCAAGAGCATAAAAGAGCCTCTGGCATCTCCCTCAATGAAATGGAATACCTGCGTGCGCTTCGGCAGTGGCTCGAAGTGCATGGTGAAGTCGGTCATCCCGCTTGCGGGCGATGTCACCCAACTATCGAGCTTCAGCCCCTCCGCCGAGCGCAAAGGATAGCGGTTGCCACCCTCGTCGATGAGATAGCTGCTGCTGATGAAGCGGAAGCTCTGACCAGCCTGATACTCCATCGTGAATCGCACGGTGGTAGCCGTATCAGTCATTACTACTTCGCGGGCTTTCAGCTCGCCTGAATGCACATTCACACAGGCCATCGCCTCTGGATCTTTGATGGTCTTGAAGGTCTTTGCCTGCCCTGCCATCCAGACGAGGGCAAGCAGTGCGGTGATGATGGTTTGCTTGTTCATTGTTGTTGTTTGTTTTTTATAAGAACGCGCAGATGCGGTTGCCAATCTATAGATCGTTCTTCAAGAATTCTTTCAAAGGGATGTGAATGATGCCCTCATACTTACTGGAATCCATGAAGGGGGTCATTGAAACCACGTATTTTGGATAGTTGTCGTTGATCTTTTGCAGATTGCCGAACTCCCGTTGGAAGGTGGACTCCTCGCTGATGAGATAGGATGCCTGCACGTAGATCGTGTTGTTGCCTTTCGTTGCCACAAAATCAATCTCTGTTGCATATATCTGTCCTACGGTGACTTTGTAACCAAGCCGTACAAGATGTTGATACACTAAGTTCTCCACAATCTTCTCTATGTCGTTGGCACGTCGTCCTCCAACGACGAAATTGCGCAGACCAACATCACCAAAGTAATATTTGTCATTGCTCTCCAGGAGTTTCTTTCCGTGCAGGTTATAGCGAGTGACATTATGCACCAGGAAAGCCTCAACGGTAGCTTTCAGGTATTTCAGAACGAGGTTTTTGGATACCTCGTTCTTGTTGGAGGTCATGAAGTTCTGGATATTTGTGGCCGACAGCGGCTTGCCGATATTGTCGCCTACATATTTGATCAGGTTTTCCAAGAAAGTAACGTTCCGCACCTTCTTGCGGCGAACGATGTCCTTCACGAGAATGGTATTATAGACGCCCTGAAGATACTGTCTGATCACCTCTGGGTCATCCAATCCCATCGGGCGAAGGCCAGGCAGTCCTCCGTAGTTGATATACTTCTGTAGGGCGTCATCGTTGTCTTCCAGATTGTGGAAAATCAGAAATTCCCCGTAACTGAGTCCCTGTACGAAGATTTCCACATATCTGCCGGAGAGCAGCGTTGCCAAGTCACTCGAGAGCGTGTCAGAATTGCTGCCAGTAATAATGATGTCAATATCAGGACTATCGTAGTAATTCCTGAGTCCCCGTTCGAACTCCTCTATTTCCTGCACCTCGTCAATCAGAATATAAGTATGCTTTCCTGATTCCCTGTGTGCATCCACGTATGTTACCAGGTCTTTGTAGTTCTGTATGAAGTCAAAGGCCGTCTTTTCCTTGTCTATATATATGACACAGGAATCATCCAACTGCTTCCTTTGGACAATCTCCTTCATGACATAACTCTTGCCGACACGCCGCTGACCCGTCAGGACAATCAGAATACCTTTCCCAAGCAGCTTTTCTATTTTCGAATAATAATGAGGTCTTGCTATCAGTTCCATAATTTTTACTTGAATTTCATTCGACCTTTTCTCGCCATGGCAGAGTCGAAGCGAGCTTCACTCTGCTCATTTGGCTTAACGAAAACGTTCATTGCATTCGTAAACTCTTGCAAAGATAGTTGTTTTTGTTGATTATACTAAACAAAATCAAAAAGAAAATTTATTTTGTTCATTATAATTAACGCTTTTGACCATTATTCCTACAGAAAAGAACCTTCTATCTTCCAGTTGAAGGTCTTTGCCTTTCCCGCCATTGCGACGAGGAGCAGTGCGGTGAGAATGGTTTTCTTATTCATTGATGTATCCCATTTTGAAAGAAACTTCTGTAGTAAGTCATGGGTATGACTTCTGGTGTGTTACCTGTCAGCGAGGCAGCAGTTGCTCAATGGCTGCGACAACGCTGCTAAGGTTGGAGGGCCAGGGAGCAGCACCTGGCACAAGCTGTCCCGTGGTATCTACCAGCCGGTAGGTGGGAAAGCCGCTGACTTCCAGATAACGCTCGATGGCGCTCTCCTGTTCACGGGGCAGATTGTAGTGGACGGCATTGTCGGTGTCGAGGTGCTTCTGGGCGATGAAGGTGCGCCACGCATCTTCGGGGCTGTTGTTGCAGAAATAGAGATAGACGACGGGCTTGCCATCCAGGGCTTCCTTCAGGGCGGGCACATTCTCCATCTGACCACGACAAGGACCACACCATGTTCCCCATACATCCACATAGATGACATATCCCTTGAATGGGGCCGTGATGCGCTCGAAGAGTGCCTGACCGTCGATGATTTCCTTCAGCTCCTCCTCGGAAACACGCAATGAGGCAGGTGTGCCCTCCTTGGGCGCGGCCACAGTCCGCTTCCGTTGGCTCTCTTCCAGGAAAACCCTGATGCGCTGATTGGCATTGTCGATGGCTTGGATAAGGCGGGGATGACGAACCTCCTGATGTGCTAATTCCAACACACGTGGCGAGGCAACATGACTTTTGCCATCGATATCTTTCATGAAAGCCTGTGTCTTGAGAATCTCACGAGTGGCCTCCTCTATATCGAGCGCATTGAGGACGCTGATGCTCAGTGGAACGTTTGTGTCGCTCTGCTCCCAGTCCCAATATTGGGTGATGAGTGGTTTCCCTAATATGGGGATGATGTCGGATCTGAAGGCATCGTTCAGGTCAACATCCCCGTTATAATTGGCACGCAACGTCTGGAACCCCTTTACTTTCTGCAGTTCCTCGTCGCTCAGTTGCACCTTGCCGTCTTGGTAAAGCTGCATCATAAAATCAGAGGGATCAGTCAGGCGTGTTTGTTTGATGTCTGTCAGTGCTGAGACGTAATATTGGATATTTGTCCCAAAACCATAGCGACACATCAGCGGCAGTTCAGAGCGCGTCCATTGCAGCGGGTTCAGTTCCGCTTCTGTCTTCTGCAAGAGCTCGCTTTGATTCTCACCAGCCGATGGCCAGCAGCATTTCAGGAGCATCGGACGGGCAAACTGATTCTGTATGTCATCTTGATAATAGGTGCGGAAACGGCGGGAGAGGTTGGGACGTGCAGCGTACAAAGAATCCATCCTCTCCTGGCACAGCGCCATATAATGCCGCTGTTGCACAATCGTGCTATCAATAGTCAGTTCGTCGGTCCTTACAAAATCAGGATGAAAGTCGCAGCCTAATAGTTCATTGTTAAAACGGGCATATCGGCCACCCATCAGGTAGGTGCGCTCGTTCATGTCATCGATGTAAAGCAACAGCGTGTCGCCGCCAACAACCGCCAACAACTGCCAAAAAGAGTGCGCCAGCGGATGCTGGGAATCATTGAAGATGCCCATCACCGCAGAACCGTTTACCGGCATCCTGACCTCAAGGCGGCCTTGAGCATCAGCCTTTGCAAGTTCCTTTATTTGCTTGTCGTTGAACAGGTTGTTAACGAAGGACACATATTCTGTTTCGGTTCTGGTAGTGCGTACACAAACACGTAGGGTGACACTATCTTCTTCGGCATATATGCCGCTTGGCCATGCCGTCTCATCCTTGGATAGGTAATCTGGCAGAGACCTTGAGGTCAGCACCGACGTCCGATGCTTCGCGCCGTCAATATAGACGTTAGTCACCGCTTGTCCTTTTCTCTTCAGACGCACGTCCATACGTCTCTCGCCACACGTCAGTACGAGCTTATCCTTTCGAATATCCGCGTACTCCCAGTACTCGCAGTCATAGACAGCATAATCATCAAACAACCCTATAAGCCATTCGCCCGTTGCCTCGTCCCTCAAACAGAGGTCGAGGCTGGATTTTACTTGTCCCTGCCCTGCCATTGTGAAGATGGACAGCAGTGCGGTGATGATGTTTCTTCGAAGTGTCGAAGCGACCAAAGGTCGAGCGTTCTTGTTCATTAATGTTTATTCGTTAATGATGTTATACGTGCATATATAATATATAACGCGGTCATGCAGCGATTGCTACACAATCAATTCGTCATTTAAGGAAGATTAACGCCCTCGAATAAAGCTTTTAGCTTTGCTTCCACGGCTTCGGGGCTGATGGTGCGGCGCAGGAGGATGGTGCCGTCGGGGGCAAAGAGGATGAAGGCGGGGATGGCGGTGATGCCGTAAGTGGACATTGGCGTGGACTGGTAGATTTGAGGGAAGGGTATGCCGAGCCGCTGGACAGCGCCCTCAGAGGCTTCAATCGGTTCCTTCATCGTGATGCCGATGACCTGCAGTCCTTGGTCGGCATAGCGGCGAGCGAGGTTTATCACCTGTGGCATACGAGCTACGCAGGGACCGCACCATGATGCCCAGAAGTCTGCAAGGACATACTGCCCGTGACCTACGAAATCACTAAGTCGCACGGGATTCCCATTGCGTCCTATTCCCGTCAGTTCACGATATGGCATTTCCTCATCGGTCTCAGCCGCCAGCGTCATGTTTTCCTGCAGGCGCTGTATGTCTAGGTCGTTGCGCTGCTGCTCGCTCAGAAGATTGATAAGCGCCAACGTCTCTGTCGGTGTGTAGCGCGTCTGTGTCATCTGAATGATGAAAGGCGCGAGGGCATCATCTGCATGGCGCAGGACGATGTCGCGGACAAGGCCGAGGATGTGTCGTGCATACTCCTCGTCTTTGGCAGGGTCATATCCGCCTGTGGGATTAGCGAGGTAATGTAGCAGGGGAGCAAGGTCATCGTTCATCGGCGTGCCTGCGGTGCGGAGGATGCAACTGTTCATGAGGTCAATGTCCAAGGAGATGGTGCCACTTTCCAGCACGAAAGCCATCATCCAACCCGTCCGTCCCTCGCGCCGGATAGCACAGAACGTAGGCTCTGCCAGAGCTCCTTCCGTGGGTAAGATCTGTCCGTCCTTCACGTCGAGAGTGGCCTCCACGCTCTGCGTCTTGAGGTTAATGACTTGAAGTGTGTCCGTTGCCTCTGCATTCATCACACTTCCTGTGATTTCCCATTTCACTTCCTGCGCCTGCGATGTAAACGCAACTGTCATTAGCAGCATCGCTGCCAGCATGTTCCTTGTCATTGCCATAGTACTTTGTTTGGATAATACCTTTTATTATTACACGCGAAATGCCGAATCGTTCATCTTGTACACTTTCAGCAATTCGGCGGCAAAGGTACTATAGCCCCATCAACCGCGCAAAAAAACTATCTGACATTTGTCTGACATTTGACAAACAATAGTCTATCACCACTCAAAATCACCTCTCTTCTACACTCTTTTCTCGTTTTTTCTCCTTTTCTTGATGCTAATTTGGAGAAAAGTTGTACTTTTGCGACAGAAAAAGGAAAAGTTATGAGTACAATTGCATTAAATGGCCTCTTTGAGTATATCACGAACTCTCTTTCTGAAGAGGAGTTGATATGGTTGGTAACTGAACTAAATACTGTTACCTCCAAGTCTCTAAGGAAGTTGGAGCCATATTCCATGGAAGAGATTAATGCCCGTATAGATGAATCGGAGCGGCAGATAGCAGCAGGCGAGTGCAGCACAACGGAAGAAGTGTTTAGCAGGATTCGTAGTAAGTACGAGCAGAAAGCTGCAGGACAATTAGAAGAGGCTATGGCTGTATGATTGTTGAATGGACCAAACAGGCAGAACAGGCTTTGGACGAGGCTACGGATTTTGTCTTTCAAGAGTATGGTTGGGATGCCTGTGACAGATTTCTCTATAGGGTGCTTCATACGGCAAAATTATTGGAAAATCATCCTCATCTCGGTCCTATAGAGCCTTTGCTTATCAATCGGCAAGTGGCATATCGTAGTGTGGTGGTTGGCCATCTTAACAAGATTGTCTATTGTATTCTTGACAATCAGATATCGGTTGTGGACTTTTGGGATACTCGTCGTGAGCCAGAAGCATTGGCCGCACAAGTGAATTGAGAATTAACGTCACTGATATGTCCTTCACAAAAAGCCCCGACGGACTTCGCAGCCAGTCGGGACGGATGAAGAAAATTTACCTTATTTTAGAGATTACTTTTTGCTGTCTTTGGGCTTCATACCTTTGAAATAAATCCGTTCACCATTAATCCAGCTCTTCAGCTTTGTCCAGTCGCGGGGCATCCACATCTCTCCAAGGGTGACGATGGAGACAATATGAAAGCCGTCTTCATCAAGGAAACAGTTCAGCTCATAGCCGCGTCCTTTATTCCTGTAATGAACAGTGCCCGACACCAGGGCCCCCCAACTGCCTTTGTAGTATCTGTTGTATCGATGATAACTATATACCTGCTCTGGATGGGCATTGACGTAAGCAAAGGAGATGGAATCCAGGCGATGCAGTAATTCTAATGCCAGCATTTCTTTTTCTTTGGGGATAAGATAATGAGTACCTGTTGTCATCCCTGTATGTTTGTTCTCCTCGTCGTCATCATGGGATAAGGTATATTTGAATTGCAGACCACCAGATGTTTCTTTATCTGACCCTTTTCCGCGCGACCAATATACGCTGTCCGTATATCCCTCGTCATGACGCCAGTAGATAGGGTAGCTCTTTACGCCTTTTTCCTTCAGTGCAGCTTGGAAGAACGGTTCTATCAATTGTTGGAAACCCTCGGCATCGAAATCCTGTAGTTGCTCCCATGTGAGGGGATTCTGCTCATAATAGTGGTGCCAATAGCGAGCGTTTCCGAATGTGTCTGCGGATAGAATGGTGTTGTTATAATGCAGACGCCCCACCTCGCGCATATTCCTAAAGGATACTGCATTATTGTGCTTAAATGACAGGGCTGAATCCCCTTCTTCGCCGGCAAAAGCGATGGAATATTCAATGGTGTCCCGTTGCCCTCTGTGGTATTCATACATATAACTCTCTGCGGCGGAGGTGGACAAGACAGAGAATGTCCTTCGGATGCTGTCCATGGCCATCTGCAAGGGCTTGTTCCTCAGAGCCATCACGCTGTCTGGGAAGTCACGATAATGATTGATCCAGAACGAGGCCGATCGTTCATGATCTATCCATTCTCCTTTATTGCGTTGACTGTAGAAGACTTCGATTCCCTGCTCCTGCAAATAGTCCTCTAACTCTGTGAACATGGGATTCACCTGTGCATTGGCCGTGAGGCACAACACGATACCGGCTATTGCCATCATAAACTTTTTCATCATTGCTATGCTGTTTAATGGTTTGAAAATAATGTTCATTCATTGATCATTGCATCCACCATTCGTTGCAGTCGTTCACCGCGTGCACGGATGTCCTGGATTTGTGCGAAGTCGTCATAGGACGGTTCGGAATCAGTGGGAGGGTTAACTGGTTCAAACTCTATCTGCCGATTCATGGGTTTTGCTTCTGTTTGCACGGGTTCTGCAAGTGTGCTCTGCTTTCTATCTGCCTTCCTGCGCTTCTTCACAGGCTGTGGCGCAGGGTGCACCTCGGCCAATACCTCTTCCTTCTTATCAGCCCCTCTCCCTGGTCCCCCCTTGGGGGGGAGGGCTGCCAAACCTATGTAATCTTCTTTACCTTCAGAGGATAAAGAGTCCTCCCCTCCACGGGGGGTAGCGAAGGAAAAGGAGTTTGACTTAATGTCAAGCTCTCCGAGCGACCGAGGATTATCTCCTAAGCCGAGGACGGACAAAGAGAGGGGCTTGAGCAAGGAGAAGCCTACCAGGAGCATGATGCTTGCTGCGATGCCAGCCATAAGCCATCTGAGGGGAATCATCTCGTGGCGATGCCTCCTGTCTGGGAGGTTGGCCATGATGCGTGTCGTCAGTTCCTCGCCGTCTGTGAGTTCTGGCTGTCGCCCCTGAAGGCTGTCGAGAATGTCGTCTATCTTATTCATATCCTAACTTCTTTAATCGTTCACGAATGGTCTGTCGTGCCACATAGAGGTTGCTCTTCACCTGCCTGGCGCTCATGCCTGTGGCCTGTTCCACTTCTTGCGACGTGAGTCCTTCCAGCTGGCTGAGGGTGAAAACGAGGCGTTGCATTGGGCTGAGTCCTTCTGCCAGCAGACGCACGATGGCCACCCACTCGCGGTTCTCCAACTCCAGTCCGCCGTCATTTGCGGCATAGTGCCGCAGCACAGCCTCATCCTCTGGCATTGCGACGATGTGTCTCCGGCTCTTCAGGCGGTCTAAACACAGGCGGGAGACAATGGCATAGAGCCAGGTGGTGAAACGTTTCGACGAGTCATACTTGCTGATGTTCTGCCACACCCGCAGGAACGTCTCCTGCACGATGTCCTTCGCCTCGTCCTCGTCGGCCAGCATCTTCAGCGCCACCGAGAACACCATCCCCTGACAGCATTCAACAAGCGACCGGAATGCATCCCTGTCGCCCGTCTGGCATCTGTTGATGATTGTCTCGTCTATTTGCATCATTGTTTTGAAGTGCTTTTACCTGTGATACGATTCGCACGGGCAAAAGTCAAAAGTTGAATGCAAATATGTTTGGTATTTCAAAAAAGTTTCTTGCCATAAGCAAAATACCTGTTCTGCATCATATAATATGTGTAAAATGTGTTTTTATGGCTTTACGCATTAAATATTATGCACAAAGGTACCGCTTTTTCTTAGAACAGCCAAGCTTTTAGTGAAGAATTGGCTGCATCTTTTTCACATCGCCCTCACAGCGCCCCTCTGCGGTAGCGCGACTGTGCTCCCATGCCTTCGCGGATGAGTCGGCCGTCGCTCACGAGGCGGTTCAGCAGGGAGGCGATGCGGTTGCGGGTCAAGGACGACTTGAGTCGTGATAAAGTAGCCCCTGCCTGTGGTCTCAACAGCCCTTCAGGCTTATAATCAACTCAACAAAAACATAGAAGCAATGAAAAGAGTATATCAGGAACCCGCCCTGCGTACCATGCGCATTGAGCACCCGCGCATCATCTGCGTCAGCGACATAGAAAGCAACGTCGGCCTCAAAGGTGGTGGTGGCGGCCACGGTTCCGCCCGCGCCCGCCAGCAAAGCGTGTGGGATGACGAGTGGGATGATTGGGATATGTAAACGTTAATATACTGGGTGAGATATCTCAAAGGGGACGGCAGGGGATATGCCGTCGCGGGCGGTGCAGTCGGCTTCGACGGGGTTGCTCTTCCATGCGTAGCGGACGCGGGTTGCCGTGGCGGCATCAAGGGTGACTTGGCTGCCGGCGGCGGTGGCGGCGACGTTGCGGAAGCGGCCATCGGCCTCGCAGACCTCGAAACCATGGACGGCACCCTCGCGCAGGGGTTGGTCGAAGGTGAGGACGACACGGCCATCTCTCACCTGAGCGTGGGTCACAGCGGGGAAGGGAGTTGAGAATTGAGAATTGAAAATTGAGAATTGAGAATTGGGGGCGGAAGATGCCTTTCTACTCTGTTTCCGAACTTTCCGTTCATTTTCCGTGTCTTTCTGTTGTAGCAGGTTCAGAACCTGTGCGCAGCGGGCGGCCACTTCCTTCTTGCGCAGGGGGTGTATGTCGTTGGCCTCTCCCAGGTCGTGGGCGGGAACCACGGCGGCATGGGCATCGGCCACGGCGGCACGACGCTGGCTCTCGCGCAGACGTGCCCAACTGGTTTCCTGCGGCTCCTGCTGCGGGGCCATGTAACCTGCCAGCTGCACGATGGCGAAGGGCAGGGCGGGTTGCTGCAGACGCTGGCGCCACGAGGCCATGAGGGCGGTGAGCTCACGCTCGTAGATCTCGGCGCGGCCTGTGTTGCTTTCGCCCTGATACCACACGACGCCGGAAAGGGAGAGGGGTGCGAGGGGTGCCAGCATGGCGTTCCACAGGGTGGCGGCGGTGTTCTGGTTGCCCGTGGGCATGGAGGGTTGCTGGGGCATCTGTGTGCCGTCATGTACGCGCCACGTCTCGGAGAGTGGCACTTCTGTGCCGTCGTTGAATATCAGTTTGTAAGGCTTCTCGCTGATGAAGGTGGGGCGTGCGCCGTGGCATACGAAGCGCACGGTGAGCACGTTGTCGCCTTCATGGAGCAGACCAGCCGGCACGTTGTAGCGGCGGGGCGGATACTGATAACCCGTCTGCCCCACAAGACGGCCGTTGACGTAGGTGAAGTCGGCGTCAATCAACGTGCCCGCCAGCAGTCGGGCGGTCTGCCCAGCATGAGTGGCATCGATGCGGATGCGCTGGCGTGTCCAGTAGGAGCCGTTGAGGCCCCGCCCCTTCAAGGGCAGGTTGTATTGGTTGGCCTGTGGCCACTGGCTGTCATCAAATGTCTCGTTCATCCACCCGCCAGTCATGCCAGGGTCGGTGGCGTTGAGCGTCTGGTTCCACCACTCTCCGGCACGGGCGTTGGCGGCACCGGCGCGACGGTTCAGCTCGTCATCGGAGTAGTAGCGTGCTTCGGCGGCCAGTGACGGGATGATGGTCTCCACGGAGTCCATGGGCAGCCACGCCTCAATGGGCGTGCCGCCCCAACTGCTCTGGATGATACCTTGGTGCACGCCCGTCTCTGCGGCCTTGTGCTTGCCAAGGAAATAGCCGAGGGCCGAGAAATGCCAAGCGTTGCGCTTGGAAAGCGTCTGCCAGCGGGCAGAGCTGCGCACGTCGTCACGCAAGCCACTGAGTGATATGGCGTTATCGACCTTGAACAGGCGCACGTCGGTGGTGCTGTCACGGTCAATCTCGTCGGGATATTGGGGATAGACGCGCTCGATGTGTGTGTCGATATTGGACTGGCCACTCACCATCCACACATCGCCCATCCACACGTCGTTGACTTGGATGGTCTCAGAGCCGCTCTGAACGGTGAGCATGAGCGGTCCGGCAGCTTTCTGTGCGGGCAATGTCACCTGCCAGCAGCCGCGCTCGTCTGCCGTCACTGTTTGGCTTTTCTTGCCCAACTTGACGGTCACGCTGGCACCCGCCTCTGCCCACCCGTGAATGGGCAGTGGACGGTCACGCTGCAACACCACGCCGTCAGAGAGGAGGACGGGGAGGCGGAGAGAAACTGCGAAAGATGAAAGTTGAAAGTTGAAAGTTGAGAGGAGAACGAGGAACAATAGTCGTTTCATGTCGAATAGCTTATTTAAGCACCACAGATTACACGGTTTACACGGATTACTTTACCATTAGTTTTCAATTATGAGGTGTATTACATAGATTTCAGAGCGAGATGCTACGTAGGTCTTGAGTATGTTTTAATACTACGAATTACATTCACCACATGGATAGCGTGCTACTCTAAAAATCTGTGAAATACAGATGTAATTTGGGCGTCAGAGGACAGGTAATCCGTTTAATCTGTTTAATCTGTGGTAAGGAATTCACTTGACGATAATCTTGCGGGTATGGCTGTCGGCGGTGCGGACGATGTTGATGCCACGGGTAATGGTAGTGCGGCGCATACCGTTTATGCTGTATGAGTTGAAAGTTGAAAGTTGAGAGTTGAAGGTTGAGGGATGGGAGGCAATTCCATCTACGATGACGGTGTTGAGTTTGCACTCCAGGAGCAGGAACTCGTGGAGGCCAGATCCGCTGCTCTCATCGCTGAAGCGGATGACGTATTTGCCAGCGGCCTCCACCGTGAACTCCATGGTGCGGTCTTGTGCCGAGGTGACGTTGGCGGAGGTGCTTCCATTGGCGTTGGGTGTGGCAGAATAGGTGGCTGAGGTGGCGATAGCCCTCCCTGTGGTGGCATTGAGGATGCTCACTTTGTAGCGCGGTGTCCCCTTCCAGGCGGCCATGGCGAAGGTGAGCTTGTAGCTGCCTGGCTCCAGCGTGAGCGGATAGGCTGTCTGGCGACCATATTCGGCACTGCCGCTGCGCCAGTAGAGGGCTTTGCCCTGATGGCCTGTGAAGCCGGAGAAAGTGCGCGCTCCCGACGAGAAGGTGGAGGGGTATTCATGCACGTCGTTGTTCTCCTGCGTGCAACGCCACCCGGCGGGAATGGCACCAGCAACCACCTCAGAAAGGTCAAGACTATAAGCTGAGGTGGCATCGGCAAAGACGGGTTGCAGCGTCACATTGTCATTGGGCATGACGAAGGTGAGCGTTGAAAGTTGATTGACGGGGATTTCACGATTGAGTGTGTAGAAGACGGAGTTGACTACGCGCAATTGTTTCAGTTGGAATCCCTCTTCTGCGCTGACTTGCAGCGTCACGGTGTCGCCTTCGGCGGCTTCGGTCACGTCGGGTGTCACGGTGCCGTGCTCTGTCTGGCGGACGGCGATGTCGTAGGTCATCGGAGCCACGTCGGCTGGGCGGTAGCTGACTTGGTCCACGTACATGGGCAGTGCACCGGTGTTGATGATGACGAGCGTGTTCTTGCCAGCCTTCAAGGTGGCCTCCACCTGTGCATAAGCCCACTCGTTGGTGGCTGTCTGCTCGCAGCGCACGGTCTGCCGCTTGCTGTTCACGGTGAGGGCGATGTTGCCCGCCTTGGTGGGACAGGTGTAGCGCACGGAGATCACATAGTCACCCGCTTGGTCATCGCGCAGGGTGAGTTGGTGGCGAAGCGCACCAGAGGTGCTTGTGCCCATATCGACGAAGCCGTTGCCGCTGTGCCCGATGACGGAGGAATACCAGTTGAAGGGGTCTGTGCAGCAGCTCTTGATGCTCTTGTAGTCCATGTCCTCGGCCTCAATGAGGATTTCGCCGCGGTAGGGGGCGGGCTGGAGGGGGAGAGGGAGGGCGGCAAGGGGAATGGCAGGGGCGACGGACGAGCCGTCGCCAACGGCGCGCGGGGTGGTGTCTTGATAGGGGGTGGCAGAGGCGACGGCGCGCGGGGCGGTGCCTTGACAATTGAGGGTGATCTCCACGGCTCCGCAGTGCTGGACGGTGAGGGTGTAAACACCAGATTCTGCATCGTATTCGGCTTTGGCACTGCCCTTGGCTGTGGTGTGCTTGCTGAATGTGTAGGTGGGTTCAGAGGCGGTGCCGTGCAGGATGATGATATCTTTGCGTAGGGCGGTTGTGTCTGAGCGGTAGTTGTTGAGATAGAAGTCGATATGGTCCTCGTACTCGCGGATGACGCCGCTGGAGAGCTTGTCATATTGCAGTTCCAGCGTGTCGCATGTGTTGTATTGCAAGGGAATGCGTGCCGAGGCTCCTGTCTTGCTGTTGAGATAGGTATAGGGGGTGTAGGTGACCAGCTGATTGCGGTAGCGGTTGACATAGAGGTCACCCACGGACACCTCGGGGTACTGGTCGTTGAAATCCTTGGTTTTGCGGGCGATGGTACTCCAGCGCGAGGTGTAGTTGGACTTCTTCACCTGCACGGGAATAGCCTTGGCGGCCTCGTCATAGAGGTCGATGACCATGGGGATGGTGCCATAGCGCCCTGTGCTCTTGAAGTAGCAGAAGTTGTCCATCCACTGCCCGTTGCCGCGGTTGAAGGGGTCTGTCTGCTTATAGACACCGTCGTAGAGGTTGCCCCATGTAGCATATTGCTGCTCGTCGCTGCCCGTGTTGACATTGTTGATGACCACAATTTTGGTCTTTGCCACCACTTCCTCGCGCGTAGGAATATAGATGGTGCCGTCCAGCACCTTGCGGAACATGTCCATCCACACGCCGTTGAAGTTGGGGAAACGTTCCCACTGGCGGCGGGTGTAGCCATCGACGGTGGTGGTGCCTATCTCATGAAAACACTCTTGGTTCCACGTCAGTTCTGGGCCGTCCCACACGGCACCGCCGTTGACAGCCATTTGCTCCATCACCGTGCCGATGCCCGCGGCGGCGGGGTACTTCTTGCCGTGATTGTCGCCCAACAGGGATCCCAGGGCACCGTTCCATCCGCAATTGTCATAACGTACACCGTAGTTCTTGGCCAAGCCACTGACGAAGGGACCCCACGTGACGCTCTCGTTGTTGTAGAAGCAGCTGCTGGTGGTGTACTTGTAGAGCCACAGGATGGCTTCGGGGTACTGCTTGCAGGCGTTCAGCAGGTTCTTGTTGCGTTTCATCTCGCCAATGGGGTTGAGGGGGTGGCTCCAGATGTTGCCGCAGAAGGAGACGGTGAGGAAGCCGCCGTACTTGTGGGACATTTCCACTAACTTGGCAAACAGCGCCCAACGGGATGTCTGCGTGCTCGAACTCTTGTCACCAGCCTCGTCGAAACCCCAGAATTGCTCGGCGTAGTTCCAGCCGAGGAAGTTGGGGAAGCGGCGGAAGAAGTATTCGAAGGTGGCCAGGTCGTCGTCCTGGATGTGTGTGTGGCCGCCGCTGGCAGGCTGACAGGTGAAGAACATACCGTTCTGCTGGCACACCGTGCCCCACGACTTGTAGGTCTGGAAGGCATAGTGCGGCATCTTGTATTGGTTCTTGTCCTTGTCATACTGACAGGAAAGCGAGAGGTTCAGGCAGACGTAGGGACGGATGTCCTCAGGAATCAGGTCGATAATCTTCTGCGGGTCAGCCTTGTACCATACATCAACGTGGATGAGCCACATCGGATGCTGATTGTCTATGGGACGACGTTCTTGCGCTTGTGCCACTGCCGTACAGGCCAGTGCCAAGAAGATGAGGAGCACTCTTTTCATAATCGTTTAACGTTTGGCGTTTAACGTTTAAGAATTAACTTTGAACTTATCGAATAACGAGGACGAAACCACCACGGGGCAGACAGTGGATATAGGTGGGGAGGCTCGATTGCTGTTTCAACTGCCAGGAACGCTCCTCGGCACCGTCGAGGAAGCAGGAGATGGAACCCGTCTGTGGAACAATGTCAGCCAGTGCCCTTATATCAAGGACACAAGCCTGTTCTGTTCCGTTGATGCCAGCCACATACCACGTGTTTCCGCTGCGGCGGGCAATGACGACATCCTTGCCAGGATAACCACGTACCAGGCGCGTCTCGTCCCAGGCCGCCGGTAGCTGCGAGAGGAACTGCTGCACCTGCTGGGGCTGTGACAGGAAACTCTCGGGGCGGTCGGCCAAGTGCTGGAGGCCGCTCTCAAAGAGTACTGTCAGAGCCAGCTCATGGGCATGGGAGGTGATGTGCGGGTGCTGCGAGTCGGAGAAGGCGCATGGCGTATAGTCCATAGGGCCAATCACGTTACGGGTGAAAGGCAATGTGGCGTTGTGGGCGGCTGCACGCTTGGTGAAGGTCGGTCCGTTGTTGTACCATTCGGCACCATACACGCCCTCGGTGGAGAGCAGGTTGGGATAGGTGCGCTGCCAGCCGCGAGGAATGGTAGCACCGTGGAAGTTGACCAGTAGGTGATGGCGGGCGGTGCTCTCCATGAGGTCTATGCAATAGTCCATATTCTCCTGTGTGTCACCGGCAAAGAAGTCTATCTTCACGCCAGCCACACCGATGCGCTCGCACCAGGCAAATTCCTTTTCGCGGTCTTCGGGCTTGTTGAGGCGGTACTTGGGACCGGGTGCACCGTTGATCCATCCCGTGGTGGAGTTGTACCAAATCATGGGTTTCACGCCCTTCTGCTTGGCGTAGTTCACGGCATCCTCAACGGTCTTGCCATCCTTCATCTCGTCCCACTCGGCATCAATGAGCACGTAGGGCAGATGCAACGTAGCGGCCAAATCCACATACTTCTTGATAATCTCATAGTCGTTGCTGCCGTGGTTGTTGGCCCAATAGACCCAGGAGACCACCCCCGGGTGAATCCATGAGGTGTCCTGCAACTGACAAGGCTCCGAAACGTCTGTGACAAGGGTCGATTGCACCACATCGGCCAGCGACCCCACGATGACGACACGCCACGGCGTGTGCCAGTCCCCGGAGAGGGTTGCCTCGTTCTTGTCCAGGAATACCACATAATCTGTCATGGCACCCTCGTTCTTCAAGGACGAGGCACTCTGCTGCCGCTCGATGTTGGCTTCGGTGATAAGGGCAAAGAGACTGTCGGCAGGTTGCAGCAAGGCGGGATAGCCCCACCGTTTGCGGTCAAAGCGTCTGTCAAAGAAGGGCCACGGCTCTGGTACCTTACCCGAAGTGTTAGGGGGGAAGAAGTCCTCATAGCCGTCTGTCCAGTGCTGGAACCAGCGTCGTGTGCCCTCGGCGATGCGGAAGGTGGTCTGTTCGGACACCAGACGCTCGTCTTGCAGGTCGGATAGTTCATAGCGGAACGCCAAGCCGTCGTTGAACAGGCGAGCCACGAGGTGCACGGGTTTGCCAGCGGCATCCTTATATATAAAGGTGTATTCGTTGGCTTGGTTCAGACAGTGTCGGCGCTTGCCCGACAGCATCTGATAGTTCACTTTCACAGCCTTGTTCTTCCTGGCCTTCTGGAACTGGAGGTTGCCGCCACGGGTAGTCGTGGTGACACCCACGGCGGGCATCTCCAGAACCGTTTGTTGGGTGTGGCTGAGGCGGAACTGTCCGTCGGTCAGTTCCAGCACGAGTTTCCCGTCGGGGGAAGTGGCCTTGAAAGGCCGTGCCCCCTGAGCGGTCATGGAGAGACCGCAGAGGAGGCACAGGAATGAATAAAATGACAATTTCACAATTACACGATTTTACAATTCTATGTTACTTGACAATCACCTTCTTCCCGTCAATGACATAGATTCCTGCGGGCAGACCTTGTGTGGCTTGCTGGTGCATGACGCCATGACGCAGGAGCTGGCCGGAGAGGGTATAGACATTGACCGTGACCGATTCGGGTTTTGCCACCAAGTCCGTGACACCTGTCGGGTCATACTGGCTGTCATTGGTCAGGAACATATCCTTGACGTACATCAGCTTATTAGCCAAAGTGCCCGTGAAGGTCACCATGCGAACAGACTTGCGGTTGAGGGCCTTGCCGTTATTCGTCTTGGAGGTGTACTTGGCTTCTTCGAGGTTGATGCATATCGTCAGGCTGTCACCGAACTCCTCCGAGGAGAAGCAGGAACCCGTCAGTTTCGTTGTCGTGTATATATTCAGATGAACATTTGCTGTCTGCTTTCTGGAAAGCTGCACCACAAGATACTTGTAACCCGTCAAGTCGATGGCTTTGTCATAGACCCAACCGGCCTGACCGTCTGCGCTGAACTTGAAGAGACCGTAGGTGCTGTTTCTCGTAAAGGTGTTGGTGCCGGAGAGATTGGTTGTGATGAACTGCGGCTCGAGCGGGAAGTAGCTTGCCTTGGCGGTGAAGGCGGTGTCCACCTGGTTCCCGAGCAGGTCGGTATAGGATGCTTTCACACGTGTGGAGCCTTGTCCTATGCCACCCATCTGTCCGTTCTTGAACTCCACAATGCCGAGTGAGTCGGGTTCGAAGTTGGTCAGCGAACTGACGTTCTCCTTGTGCCTGTCGAGGAACGTAGCCGTGATTCCCGGTGAGCACCATCCGCCGATCAGTGTTTCGATGAGTTTCTTGGATGGAACGATGTTCTTTGCGGTGAACATCTTCTCGTCCAGACTGGGAACCAAGGGCTGATAGAGTGCATCTTCGTCAAACGCTGCCTCGGTGGAGAACCAGTCGAAGTCTGCAATGGCGCCGCTGGTCTTTGTGGAGTAGCAGAACAGTCCGAAGCGTGAGCCGAAGAAGATGCTGAGGTTGAAGCTCTGCGAGGTCTCGCCTCCCAGCCGTTTCCATGTCTTGTTGTCGGTGGAATAATAGAACATGGCCTTGTTGTCACCATATTTGATGGCGGCGCGCAGATAGACGATGTTGTCGGTCAGGTTCACGGCCTGTGTCTTCTCGGTGGCCGTGAAGTTGCTGCCGGCATCCTTCACCTTGTCCTGCCACCAGACGAGTTGCGGCTGGCCGTTCTTCATCTCAACGGCGATGGCGGCATATGGGTCTTGGAAGATACAGATGCCGGCACGGTCGCCTTCTTGCAGACGGCTGACATCCAGGCGTACCGTGCCTGTTGTGGCCTTGTCGGGATTCATGAAGATGCGCTGTGTCAACATGTTGCGTGCCTGTGGCAGACAGCCGACCACCTCGTTGGTCTTGATGCGCAGCCAGCCTTGACGCTCGAAGAGACTCCATGCCGTGTTGTCGGGGGTGTGGTTCCACTCCCACTGCATACCGAGCGGATAGCTGCGGAAGTTGTCAGTGGTCGGAAGGCGCTTGATAAGGGGATAGGTCTCTGACGTGGCCGGTTTGGTATAGCTCTCGTAGGGGATGCCATTGTCTCCCACCACAGGCCAGTTATCGACCCACTTCACGGGTTGCAGGTTGGGGAAGCGTCCCAGACAGCCAAGGTCCTGCTGCATAATGGTCCACCACTTGCCCTTCACGTCATCGATGAGGGCACCCTGATGGATGGTGTTGGCCTTGCCGTCAATCCATTTCTCCACCAGCATCTTCTCCTCGTAGGGACCGAAAGGACTCTCGGAGCGGAACACCGCCTGTCCCGAGGGCCAGCCGCCGTAGGTGGCGTAGATATAGTAATAGTTGCCCTTCTTGTAGAAATGACAGCCCTCCAGCCCGTCCTTGCCAGTGAGCACTGTCACTTCCTTCTTGCAGTTGAAGTTCGCGTCCACCTCGCAGACAGAGATATTGCCAATGCCCTGTGCCACGTATATCTTACCATCGTCATCAAAGAGCATTCCCGGATCGTAATAGCTGCGAGACAGTTTCTTGGCTGTCCACGTACCTTCTGGGTTGGCCGCCGTCAACAGCCAGCCGTTCAGGTTCCAGCCGTCGATGGGTCGTTTCTCGTTGATGAGGATATAGAACTTGCCATTGTAATACTTCATGGAGGGTGCCCACATGCCGCAGGCGTAAGCGTCCTTGCTGTTCTTCAGTTGGTAGGCTTCATCAGATGTCGTGAGTTGCTGCAAGGGCTGTGCACAATACTCCCAGTTCACCATGTCTTTCGACTTCAAGAGGGTGGCACCGGGGAAGAGGCTCATCGTTGTGGAAACCATATAATAGGTATTATCCACGCGGATGACATCGGGGTCGGGGAAGTCTGCCCGCACCACGGGGTTCTGGTACTTGCCGTCGCCGAGGTCGCTGATAGGAGCCTCGTTGACATAGTCTGCCACGGGATTATCTACCTTGGCATACTCGGCATACCAGTCGAAACAGGCCTTGCCGCAGGCTTCTTCCAGACCGTCGAAGGCCGGCTCTGCCACACCCGTCTTCAGTAGCTTATCGACATCCAGGAGACAGGATGTGCCCGAGAGGGTCATCGAGATATTGCCATAATGGTCATGCACGCCCTTGGTGATGGTGCCCCAGACCGATGTGCGGCCGGTGGCCCATGTCCCGTAGTTGGACTCCACCCATTCACCGTGCTCGTTGTAGTGTCCGCTGCCCGGATTCTTGGGACTCCAGTCTATCTCTGTGATGATGATGGGGTTGGTGTCCACCACAGGTACTTGGTTGTGGAATTGTGTGATCTTGGCTTTGGTGGCCGAGGCGACCGTGCTGGCAGAGTTCTTCTTGTCCTCGCAGCCATACCAGCCGTCGTAGTCGTGGACGGCATAGCCGATATTGTAGCCCGTGATGGGATTGTTCTTGTAGTCTGCATAGCCCGACTGCCAGCCAGAACCGGGCACCCAGATGATGCCGGTGAAGCCGTTCTCGCGGATCTTGTCGGCGATGGGCTGGAAGAAGTCATGCAACGCCTTGCTGTCGCTTTGCCCGCTGGCGTTCTTCACGCTCACCGGCTCGTTGGCCAGCTCGATGCTGATTTGTCCGGCGTATGCCTGAATGGTCTCGTCCTTCGACACCATGTCCCACACTTCCAGCAGGTACTTCTGGTAGTAGCCATCGACACGGATCTCGCCAGGGCATACTCCCGGTGGGCGCACGACCACATACAAGCCGTGTTTGATGGCATCCATCATCAAGGGGATATAGACCGATTTGAGGAAGGTGGCCAGACGCTTGGAGCTGAAGTGCGAGACATCGGCCTCGCCACTGGGCAGGTCGCCGGTCTTGTGCTCTGGCTGGTCTGCCAAGTTGATATATGTCACACTGTTATCGTTCGTCCAGGCAGGATCCAGGTGCAGACGGAACACGTCGCAGTTGGCCTGTTTCATACCGGCAAAGAGTTTGTTGAAGTAGGCCACACACTTCTTGGCTCCGTTGGCATCATAGTTGGTGCCATCGGTCCATGGGCTGCCCCAACGATAGTTATTGAAATACTGACTCGGCGTGTCCATCACACCGTGCAGCACGACGTGGTTGCCGTAGGTGTCAACCAGCCATTTACCCTCGACATGCAGGGTCGGCAGCGGCATCTCGGTTTGTGCCATCATGGCAGCAGCCAACAAGGCACCAGCCAGAAAAGAGAATAATCGTTTCATATCCTTTTATTAAGTAACTACTCAATATTAGTTTCTAACAAGAACCACAGATTTCTTCAAGTGTGAAGCGTCTCTTCGAGCCGAGCGCACAGATTAAACAGATTCCTTACTGCTTCTAATAATCTGTGTAATTGTTATCGACATTTCACAGATTTTTTATACTGGGAACGTTATAATCCGTGTAATCTGTGTAATCTGTGGTTTGTGTAAGATAATTGTGTTCACCTGCTTATTATTATTTTTAATCTTTCAACTTCAGACTGCCGTCGGCTTCATATTCCAGTTCGGCAATCTTGGCACTGCGCAGCCATGTGCGTCCGCCGCTGGGCACGCTGTCATGGTGCAGGAGGAACCAGCGTCCGCGCCACTCGACAATGCTGTGATGGGTGGTCCAACCCACAACAGGTTGCAGTAGTTCGCCACGGAAACGGAAAGGACCGTAGGGCGAGGTGCCGGTGGCATAGCACAGCAGGTGGCTGTCGCCGGTGCTGTAGCTGAAATAATAGACGCCGTCCTTCTTGTGCATCCAGGATGCCTCGAAGAAGCGGTGCGGGTCATCGGCGCGCAGGGGCTTGCCTTCGTCGTCCACGATGATGACGGGCTTGGGTTCCTCGGCGAACTGCGTGACATCGGCCGTCATGCGCACCACACGGGAGGGCAGTGCCGGTTCAGCACCTTCGGGCAGGTGGGCGTTCTCCAGGGAGCGGTTGTCGCGGTAGCGTTGCAGCTGTCCACCCCAGATGCCGCCGAAATAGACATAGACCTCTCCGTCATCGTCCTTGAAGGCACAGGGGTCGATGCTGTAGCTGCCGCGGATGGGGTCGGGCAGGGGGGTGAAGGGGCCTTCGGGCTTGTCTGCCACAGCCACACCCAGATGGAAGGTGTCTGTCTTGTCCTTCACACAGAAGATGAGGTAATATTTACCGTTCTTCTCCACCACGTCGTTATCCCAGAGCTGGCGTCCTGCCCAGGGGATGTCTTTCACGTCAAGGATGCAGCCTAGGTCGCGTGCCTCGGGCTGGTCGGGATCATCGAGACAGAGGACGTGATAGTCCTTCATGTTGAAGTGGTCGCCGTTGTCGTTCTCAGGGATGCCACTCTCCCAGTCATGGGATGGATAGATGTAGAGTTTGTCATTGAAGACGTTGCCGGAAGGGTCGGCCATGTAGTCGGAAGGAAATAGGTAACGCATATTGGGAAGTTGAAAGTTGAAAGTTAATAGTTGAGAGTTGCAAAGTTCATACCTATATAGGTTGCACTTGGCTTAATTGTGCATTATGAATTATGAATTGTGAATTGTGAATTATGCATTGAATTAAGCTTTGGCTTTCTGCTCGATCTCGCGGTTGATCTTGTCGATGACCTCGTCGGTGAGTTCGTAGCGGGAGATGATGAACATGGCCAGCAGCAGCAGGGCGGCGGGGATGACGCACATGAGCCAGAGGATGCCCTCCTCGGCCATGGGAGTCTGGTCAATAACGTCGGGGTTGTAGGCCACGTAGGCCAGGATGGCGGGAGCCACCACGCTGCCCAGCGTCATGCCGGCCTTGAAGAAGATGCCGGTGAGGGCGTTCACGATGCCGGCGATGCGTTTGCCGCTCTTATACTCGCCGAAGGAGATGACCTCCGGCACGAGTGCCCACATATAGCCCGTGGCCACGATGACACCGGTCGATTTGATGAACTGAGCCACATAGACCAAGGTCATCGAGGGGTTCTCCATCTTGGCCACGCCGTAGAGGAACGCCATGCCGACGATGGCACAGCTGAGGAAGATGTAGAACATGTTCTTCTTGCCCACCAGGCGCTTGATGGCGGGCACCAGGGGCATGAAGATGAACGCCGGTGCAGAACCCAGGCCCATGAAGAGTGCCAGTTGGTCTGCAGAGGCGTGCATGTTGCTGTTCATGAAGTAGGCACCTGCGGCATTGCCGATGGACATCATGGAGAAGGCGGTGATGAAGAAGAAGGCGATGACGCGCAGGGGACGGTTGTGGAAGAACTCCATCCACAGGTCGCTGACTTTCACGTTGGCACTCTCCTCGGCACTCATCACCACGCGCTCCTTGCACTGCGTGAAGCAGAAGAGGAGCAGGGCGAGACCCACACAGGCGTAGATGGTCATCGTCGTGAACCACGCCGTCGGGTCCTTGGGCAGTCCCTCGCTCTCCTCGGTGGTGAAGTGTGAGATGAGCAGCGGCAGCCCCGAGGCCACGGCCAGACCGCCGCAGTTGGCCATGAACATGCGCACGGAGGTGAGGATGGTGATCTCGTTGGTGTCGCGGGTGAGGGATGAGTTCAGGGCACCGTAGGGCACGTTGATGAAGGTATAGAGCAGCGTCATGGCGATATACGTGACGTAGGCATAGAGCAGCGACGGTGCAAAGCCGTTCCAGAAGCAGAGGATGGCAAATCCCGAAAGGGGAATACCCACGAAGACGAGATAGGAGCGGTACTTGCCCAGACGGGGATTGTTCTTGTCGATGAGTGCACCCACGATGGGGTCCCAGATCACGTTGGCCACGTTGCCGACGGTGAACATCACCGACACATCCACGGCGTCCAGGCCATAGATGTCGGTGTAGAAGAACAGCAGGTACATGCATGTGACCTGAAAGATGAGGTTCTGCGCCAGGTCGCCGGAGCCGAATCCGATGCGCTGGAGCCACGACAGGTGGTAGAAACCATTGCCTTGATTTTTGTCTTGCATAGCTATGTGTTGGTTTGAATTTGACCGATGACTTTGCGGTGCAAAGGTAATACATTATATATATATGTATGGTTACTTTTGTCTCAGAAAGTGCATTTTCTGTCTCGTTTGCCCCCTTTTTCTGTCTCATCTTCGCACTTTTTCCGCGAATCTCTTGTCCCCTTTCCCCTTTTTCCATACTTTTGCATCGGTTTTCTCTAAAACCTTTTTACAAATGCAAACATGAACGAGAGACTATTTATCTTTGACACGACATTGCGCGACGGTGAACAAGTGCCCGGCTGCCAGCTGAACACTGTAGAGAAAATCCAGGTGGCCAAGCAGCTCGAAGCCCTGGGTGTGGATGTCATCGAGGCGGGCTTCCCCGTCAGTTCCCCGGGAGATTTCCGCTCTGTGGTGGAAATCTCAAAGGCCGTCACCTGGCCCACCATCTGTGCCCTGACACGCGCCGTGCAGCGCGACATCGACGTGGCTGTGGAAGCCCTGCAGTATGCCAAGCACAAGCGCATCCACACGGGCATAGGCACCAGCGAGTCCCACATTAAATACAAGTTCAACGCCACCCGCGAGGAAATCATCGAGCGGGCGGTGGCGGCCGTGAAGTATGCCAAGCGCTACTGCGAGGACGTGGAGTTCTATGCCGAGGACGCGGGCCGCACCGACAACGAATACCTGGCGCGCGTCATCGAGGCGGTGGTCAAGGCTGGTGCCACCGTCTGCAATATCCCCGATACCACAGGCTACTGCCTCCCCAGCGAGTTCGGCGCGAAGATCAAATACCTGATGGAGCATGTGGATGGCCTCAGCAACGGCCAGTGCATCCTCAGCACCCACTGCCACAATGACCTGGGCATGGCCACCGCCAACACCATGGCGGGCGTGCTGGCCGGTGCACGGCAGGTGGAGGTGACCATCAACGGCATCGGCGAGCGCGCGGGCAACACCAGCCTGGAGGAGATCGCCATGATCCTGAAGTGCCACCGGGGCATCGGCATCGACACCAACATCAATACACAGAAAATCTATTCCACCTCGCGCCTCGTCTCCTCGCTCATGAACATGCCCATCCAGCCCAACAAGGCCATCGTGGGCCGCAACGCCTTTGCCCACAGCAGCGGCATCCACCAGGACGGCGTGCTCAAGAACGCACAGACCTACGAGATCATGAGCCCCAAGGATGTGGGCATCGACGAGAACTCCATCCTGCTCACTGCCCGCAGCGGACGTGCCGCCCTGAAGCACCGGCTGCAGGTGCTGGGGATGGATATGACAGATGAAGTGCTGGACAAGACCTATGAGGCGTTCCTGCATCTGGCCGACCAGAAGAAGGAGATTACCGACGATGACATCCTCATGCTGGCCGGGGCCGACCGCACGGCGGCGCATGCCATCCAGCTCGACTACCTCCAGGTCACCACAGGCATGGGCGTGCGCAGCGTGGCAGCCATCGGCTTGAATATCAGCGGCGAGAAGTTCGAGGCGTCGGCCAGCGGCAACGGCCCCGTCGATGCTGCCATCAAGGCCCTCAAGGTCATCATCCGCCGCCAGATGACCCTCAAGGAGTTCACCATCCAGGCCATCAGCAAAGGCAGCGACGACGTGGGCAAGGTGCACATGCAGGTGGAGTATGACGGTCACCTCTACTACGGCTTCGGTGCCAACACCGACATCGTCACCGCCTCCGTGGAGGCATACATCGACTGTATCAACAAGTTCAAGAAATAGTATGGGCAAGACACTTTTCGACAAGATATGGGACGCGCATGTGGTGCAGCGCGTGCCCGACGGCCCCACACAGCTCTATATCGACCGCCTCTATCTGCATGAGGTGACCAGCCCGCAGGCTTTCGACACCCTGCGGGACAAGGGCATCGGCGTGCTGCGCCCCCGGCAGTGCTATGCCATGCCGGATCACAACGTCCCATCGGCATTGCCGACGGGAAATGAAGAATTAAAAGTGAAAAATGAAAAATGCTTTTCACTCTTTATTGATGATGAGAAGGGACGGGAGCAGGTGGAAACGTTGAAGCGCAACTGCGCCGAGTTCGGCATCACACACTTCGACATGGGCACGCCAGACAATGGCATCATCCATGTCGTGGGCCCCGAGAAAGGTCTCTCCCTGCCCGGCATGACCATCGTCTGCGGCGACAGCCACACCTCCACCCACGGTGCCGTGGGCGCGCTGGCCATGGGCATAGGCACCAGCGAGGTGGCTCAGGTGCTGGCCTCGCAGTGCATCCTCCAGCAGAAGCCCAAGACCATGCGCATCAACATCGAGGGTGCGCTGGCACCGTGTGTCACCGCCAAAGACGTGGCGCTCTACATCATGGCGCAGATGACCACCAGCGGTGCCACCGGCTATGCCGTGGAGTATGCCGGCAGCACCGTGCGCGCCATGTCCATGGAGGGACGCCTCACACTGTCCAACCTCTCCATTGAGATGGGCAGCCGTGCCGGACTCATTGCCCCCGACGAGACCACCTTTGCCTACCTCAAAGGCCGCGAATATGCGCCCAAGGGCGAGGCGTGGGACCGTGCCGTGGAGCAGTGGCGGCAGCTACGCAGCGACCCCGATGCGGTCTTCGACCGCGAGGTCACCTACCGTGCCGAGGACATCACACCCCGCATCACCTACGGCACCAACCCCGGAGCGGGCATTGCCATAGACGGGCACATCCCTTGCCCGCCCCCGGCAAGCATCCCGTTTTGCCCGCCCCCGGCAAGCATCCCGTTTTGCCCGCCCCCGGCAAGCATCCCGTCTTGCCCGCCATCGGCAAGCATCCCGTCTTGCGCTGTTGGCGGCGGTTCGTCCGCCGCCTCCCCCACCTCCCTGGATCTCCAATACATGGCCTTCCGCCCCGGCCAGCGCCTCCTGGGAACCCCTGTTGACTACGTCTTCCTCGGCGCCTGCACCAATGGACGCATCGAGGATTTCCGCGCCTTCGCCTCCGTGGTCAAGGGCCATCATAAAGCACCCAATGTCACCGCCTGGCTCGTCCCCGGCTCATGGGCCGTGCGCCGCCAGATCATCGACGAGGGTCTGGACAAGATCCTGGAAGCTGCCGGCTTCGAGGTGCGGCTGCCCTCCTGCTCGGCCTGTCTGGCCATGAACCCCGACAAGGTGCCAGCCGGCAAGCTCTGCCTCTCCACTTCCAACCGCAACTTCGAGGGACGGCAGGGGCCCGGAGCCCGCACCATCCTGGCCAGCCCCCTCACCGTGGCGGCTGCGGCTGTGACCGGTGTCATCACCGACCCCAGATGTGAGCTGCTGGACGAGCGCACGTGATGCTTTTTACGTGTGGACGTGATGGCCATTTCGTGCGGACGTGATGACCGTTTCGTGCGGGCGTGTTTTATTTCACGATCGGCTGCAATCTGTTTCTCGAATGAAGAACAAGAATGATCTAAAGAAAATAGTATTTGTCACCCTTGCGCTGGTACTTTTGGCGATGGGCGTGCGGCGGTGTACGGAAGACCGGACACTGCTGGACGTGAGCATCGGCCACAGCCGTGACATCGACCTCACACCCGCACAGATCCGCAGCATACAGCGCATCGGACAGTGGGAGTTCCTGGCCATCACAGACGAGGAACTGGTGGATACCATCCGCCATCGCACCTTCCAGCGCAATGACCGTCTGGTGCGCATCTACCGTGGCACCCTGCGGCTGGGCATTGACCTGGCGCAGTGCCAGGACGGCTGGGTGCAGACACGCGGCGACACCGCCTTCTTGCGTCTGCCGCCCATCAGGCTGCTGTCCAGCCAGTTCATCGACGAGGCGCGCACACGCGCGTTCTATGAACGCGGCACGTGGGATGCCCGCTCGCGCGAACAACTCTATCAGAAGGCGGCCAGACAGATGCGTCAACGTGCCCTCACACCCGAGAACATCCGCCAGGCAGAAGACAATGCCCGCGCCCAGATGAGCAACCTCTTCCGCTCCTTCGGCTTCCAAACGGTGGAGGTGACGTTCACGACGTCGGGGCAGACCACAGCCGCCAGTCGCGTCACCGTGCCCTTTTCTCCGAACAAAAACTAATGACATATTGTATTCATGAAGCGAATCCTCTACTCTGTCGTCGCCTTTCTTGTGGCGATGGCTGTTCACGCCATTGACATTCCCGGTAAACAGATTTACATCCCTGCGGAACTGCGCAGCAACAACTTCGAGAGCGACACCGCCAGCTGGAGCTACAGCCGCATGGCCCTGACAGACAACTTCGTCATCTTCTGGGAACGAGGCTTCGGCAGCAGCCTTGCCAACCCGCCGCAGCTTGAGGGACATCCCATGAGCGTCGATCTCGAGAACCTCAAGCAGAAGCTGGAGCGTTTCTACGCCTACTACCGAGACACGCTGCACTTCATCGGTGCCGGTTCCAATGCAGAGAAGTACCGCATGATGGTGATGATCAACTACTCGCTGGAGGGAACGGCCTATGGCGGTGACTATGATGAGGTCATCGGTGCCTTCTGGGCAGCACCCAACCGGCTGCAGGACCGGCCGCTCAATGCCGTGGCACATGAGCTGGGGCACAGTTTCCAGATGCAGGTGCACTGCGACCGCAAGGCGAGAGCCGGGCAGGATGCCGGGCGACCCTCGACGGCCACAGACCAGTTCATAGACACACAGGATGCAGAGAACCCCGAGCAGGGGCGGTGGTTCGGGGGCGGTTTCTTCGAGATGACATCGCAGTGGATGCTATGGCATGTCAACCCCTACTGGGTGCGCGACGAGCTCTTCCACTGGCAAGCCTACCAGCGACAGCCGCACAAGGCCCTCTTCAGCTGGGAGAATGTCTATCACACACCCTACGTCCTCGAGTGGTGGTCACAGAACCACGGCCTCGACATCATTGGTGACATCTACAAGAACGGCCGGAACCCCGAGAACCCGGCCGACGTGATGACGCGACTGACCGGGATGACCCCTGCACAATTCGCCGACGACCTCTTTGAGGCCCACCGCCACACCGTTTTCCTTGACTTCAAGCACGCGTGCGAAGAGACACGTCCCTACATCGGAAACTGGCCACAGCTGCCCGCGGCAGGTGCCCCGGAACCGGGAGGCTTCGATGCCCGACGGCTGCTGGCTCCACTGCGCGGCGAGCGCATCGATGTGGAGTTCCAGGGACAATCGGAAGATGCCAAGGCGGGTTGGCGCTACGGGTTCGTTGCGTTGACAGCCGACGGCACATGCCAGTACAGCCCCATATATAATAAGGAATATGCGCGCGTAAGCTACACGGCACCGCGCAATCAGGACGTGAAAGAACTCTATCTCGTCGTCATGAGAACACCGCTGCTGCACCAGGCGGGCCGCGAGCACCGGCATGGCAGACAGGAGGCCCCCGCCAGTGCCTCATATAGCATCACGGTTACCGCTTCCCGGCAGCTGACGTCACCCGACGGGCGGCTGGCAGTGACGGTTGGCATCAAGGACAACCAGGTGGCCTATGACGTGTCCATCGACGGCAAACCCCTGCTGACCGACGCCCGCGCGGCACTCGTCATCGACGGGCAGGCTGGCGCCTTGAAGCTGAAAGCCGTCAAGCAGGAGAGCCGGAGCGAGCACGTCGATGCCTTTGCCTACCGCCAGAAGAGCTTCGACACGAGGTGGAACGCACAGACCTTCCGCCTCACGTCCTCACTGAACATCGAGTTCCGCGTCTATGACGACGGCGTGGCCTATCGCTTCGTCCAGACAGCCAGACAGCCGCTGACCATCCAGGACGAGGTGGCGCTGCTCACCCCACAAGGCGACCCCGTGGCATACATGCCCTTTACAACCAACGAGAAGAAGCCAGAGGCCATGGCCTTCCAGAATATCTACACCACGGCACCGCTGTCACAACAGCAGGACCAGTGGGCCTTCCTGCCCGCGACACTCGACTTCGGTAACGAGGTCAAGATGACGGTGCTGGAGGCCGACCTTGAAGCATATCCCGGCATGTTCCTGCGGCCACGGGGCGGCAGGCTGCAGAGCACCTTCGCCCACTATCCCAGACGCATGGAGCGGGGACGCTATCGCGGCATGACACACGTGGCGGAGACAGAGGACTGCATCGCCAAGACACAGGGCGCACGCACCTTCCCCTGGCGCGTACTCTGTGTGACGACCGACGACCGACAGATGCCCACCTCCAACCTGGTCTATGCCCTCTCCACGCCCAACCGCATCGGCGACACTTCCTGGATCCGCACGGGCAAGAGCGCATGGGACTGGTGGCACGACTGGAACTTGAAGGGTGTTCCCTTCAAGGCTGGCATCAATATGGACACCTACAAGTACTATATCGACTTCGCCGCCGCCTACGGACTCGAATACGCCATCCTCGATGAGGGGTGGTATGACTCCAACAAGGGCGAACTCATGCAGAGCATCCCGGAAATCGACGTGCAGGAGCTGGTCAACTATGGCCGGGAGAAGGGCGTGGGCATCATCCTCTGGACAGTGTTCAACGTTCTTGACGAACATCTGGAGGACGCTTGCTCGAAGTATGCCGCCATGGGTGTCAAGGGCTTCAAGGTCGATTTCCTGGACCGCGACGACCAGACAGCGGTCGAGATGGCTGGCCGCATCGCCCAAGCCTGTGCCCGCCACCGCCTCATTCTTGACTATCACGGCTTCTGGAAACCCACGGGACTGAACCGCACCTATCCCAATGTGGTGAACATCGAGAGCGTGTTCGGCATGGAGGAGGTGAAATGGAACACCGACAAGAAAGACATGCCGCTCTATGATGTCACCTTCCCCTTTATCCGCGGCATGGCGGGCTTCGTGGATTTCACCCCCGGAGCCATGCGCAACGGCACACAGCAGACCTTCGCCGCCATCTACAGCCAACCCATATCCATGGGCACACGCTGCCATCAGCTCGCCAACTACGTCGTCCATGATTCGCCGCTGACGATGCTGGCCGACGCTGCCACCGCCTACGAGGCAGAGCCCGAGTACACCCGTTTCCTCGCATCCATCCCCAATGATGTGGACGAGACACGTGTGATTGATGGCAGGGTGGGCGCATACATCGTCGTGGCCCGCCGCAAGGGAACCACCTGGTGGGTCGGTGCCCAGACCAACTGGACGGCTCGCGACCTGCGGCTGGACCTCGCAGGAGCACTCGGCCTCACCGGAAGCCACACGGTCACCATCTACGCCGACGGACCCAATGCCGACAAGAACGCTGAGGACTATTGCACCATGAACCAGCAGACCGACTTTAGCCAGCCTCTCACCATGCACATGGCCTCCGGTGGGGGCTTTGTGATGAAGATAGAGTAGGGTGGGGCAGGCTTTGGGTATGTGCGGCCGAATGCCGGAATAGAGGGCGGAAAAGGGTGCCGCAGACAGCTTTTGACTCAAATCTTTGGCCGAATCGAATGGTTTTTGTATCTTTCCTCTAAAGAAAACTTAAATTCTTTATCGGACTGGCTTATATTTCGTGTTTTTTATCTATATTTGTACCCAAATTGCGGTGAAGAGCCGATAAAGGATTACGACCATGCAAATAGGTGAAAAAGTAAGATTCCTGAACGAGACCGGCGGTGGTGTCATTGCCGGTTTCCAGGGAAAGGATATTGTGCTCGTGAGAGACGAGGACGGTTTTGATATACCCATGCTGCGTTCGCAGGTAGTGGTGGTAGAGACCAATGCGAACAATTTCGTGAGGAAACAGGCCAAGCAGGCCTTACAGAACCTGCAGCCCCTACAGCTCCAGCAGCCCCAGCAGTCCCACCCCCTGCAGCCCCAGGAGCGCAAGGGCGGCGACCTGCTGAACGTGTGCCTGGCCTTTGTGCCCGAGGACGCGCGCGAGCTGTCCAACACCCGTTTCGGAGCTTATCTTATCAATGACAGCAACTACTATGTGAGTGCCGTCGTGGCCAACAACGAGGGGGCGGCGTGGCACATGCGCTGGCAGGGCACGCTGGCACCCAATACGAAGCAGCTCACAGAGACATTTGACCGTTCCATATTGAATGATCTGGAGCGCATCGGCGTACAGCTCATTGCATGGAAACAGGACAAGCCTTATATGCTGAAACCCGCCGTGGGAGTGGAGCTGCGGCTGGACACCGTCAAGTTCTACAAGTTGCATGTCTTCCAGCCGTCGCCCTTCTTCCGTGAGGCGGCACTCATCTATGACATCGTGCGGGACGACCGCCCCATCCGCCAGGTGTTTGTCCAGGCAGAAGAGGTGCTGGACGCAATGCGCGGAGGAAACTACGCAGAAGAGACCCGCGGGGTGGCC
>JAFSZU010000108.1 GCA_017455585.1 Bacteroidaceae bacterium
ATGATGAGTGAGGAATTCGGTGGCACTATCAAGGCGTGATAAAGATAGTATTGCAGCGACATCCTTCCCTGTCGGGCAATCCAAGGTGTATTATAGCATACGTTAATAAACGCTATAGACATCGGGACGGCAAGAGCAAAGGCCACCATGCGTATTGCCGCTCCAAGAATGCTTTTGTAGGGAGCTGCATATTTCAGGTCATTTATGCGGTGAGGATAGAAAAACAGTAAGGCAAGAATAACAATCAAGAACAGCATACAAAGTAGTTTGTATTTGTCTGGAAGGTAGAGATTCTTGCCCTTCATGTAGTAGCCCAGAAAGAATAACGGCATCAATGCCAGTGTCCTCTGTAACGAAAGAAATTTGTCGAAGGGCAGGAACCCCGCCAGTATGCCGATGCAAAACGTTGTGATGAGAACGAGTTTAGTGTGCTTCAATATCTTGTCGGGAATCATCTGAAGCATCAACCGCCAGTAGATAAGGCTAAGCAGATACCAGAGCATAAACCAAGGAGTGAGGACACTCCTGATGGACAGAGGCTCATCTGCATAAAACATTAATCCAATGACTTGAAAGATAATCAGCGGCTCCGATAGTTTCCAGATGCTTGGCCAGAATGTTTGCCAGTCTTTCTTCCGGGAGTAATAGCCGGAAATGAAAATGAACAGCGGTATAGTGAACAGGCAAAGCCAGTTCCACAGCGCAACGCAAGCCGTAGAACCGGTAAATTCTTTTCTCATAATCACATGTGCCGTGATAACGAGAACCACCAACCAAAACTTTACGGAATCAATCCGCTCATCGCGTACCTTCGGATTCTGAAATCTCATTCCTGAAACTATTTTCTAATTATTTTTTGACTTCCACCTTCTCCAGATAATATGGTGGGATATATGCTGTGGTTATGCAGGATTCCAGGCCTTTGATGTAAACCACGACCCTGTTCTGGCGAGCTACCCGGGCAACGCGGCCCGTGATGCCGTCGAAAGGACCGAAGGTGACTCGGACGATGTCGTCAGATACAAAGCGACACTTCATGATGTCCACCTCCATGACGTGCTCGTCTTGTATAGCCGTCAATCGGACAAAGGGCTCCATGTCCTTAGAACTGACGGTCAAGGGCGGGTTTTGGCCATTCCCGTCAGTTGCGAAATGGTTGTAATAGTATGTGGTATATTTAGACACGCTCGAATCCTTGACATACTGTTCGGTTTCCTGCGCTGTGGCATAGACAAAGAGGAGATTCATGAAGGGGAACAATTTACGCTGCTTCTTGCCTGTCTCCTTGTTTCGGACATCCTTCCATACCTTTGCCAAATACACGTAGGTGCCGTCTTCAATGATGGCATCCGCTACGGCCTGCGCCTGACCATACTTGATTCGCAGGACGTACCATTGTCTGTCTGCGGCTGGCACATATCTCACCGACGCCCCTGTTTTTGAGCTTTTCGCTTCGGGGAAGACAAAGGAGGCAAATCCTTTGTTGTTGTCGTCCTTGATATTAGCATTATACAACGCGTTCATATCTGACTACAATGCTCATTGAGGTTGCAAAGGTACTACATTTTTGTGAATTAATAGACTTTTCGAATGAAGTTTTGCAGATTTTGAAACTTTTTTTTCATATTTTGAAGGAATCATTGAAATCAAGCGAGTGTTTCTGGTGCAGAGGTAAATTTGATTTTTTTCCTGATTTCGTTTTTTGTTTGATGGAAAAGGATTATCTTTGCCGCGGAATTGAGTTTACGGACATACATCATCTGCCGTACTCGACAAATGTAATAATAAATCATGTTATGGAAAAGACTTGGAGATGGTTCGGCAAGAACGACAAGATCACTTTGGAGATGCTGCGGCAGATAGGTGTCGAGGGCATCGTCACCGCCCTGCATGACGTGCCGCTGGGCGATGTGTGGACACGCGAGCAGATTCGGGACCTGCGTGAATATATCGAGGCCCGCGGGTTGCGGTGGAGCGTGGTGGAGAGTCTGCCCGTCACAGAAACCATCAAGTATGGCGGTGCCGACCGCGACGAACAGATAGAAATCTACAAGCAAAGTCTGCGCAACTTGGCTGCCGAGGGCATCTACACCGTCTGCTACAACTTCATGCCCGTGCTGGACTGGGCACGCACAGACCTGCTGCACCCCAATGCCGACGGCTCCAGCAACCTCTATTTCTCCTACTCTGAGTTCGCCTATTTCGACATCTACATATTAAAGAGGGAGGGCGCGCGCGAGGAGTGGGCTGCCTTCCGTTTCCCTGATGGCGTAGGTGAGGGGCGCAACGTGCTGGCCGAGGCCGATGCGCTGGCCGCGCAGCGCACGCCCGAGGGCGACCACCGGTTGGTGGAGAACATCGTCATCAAGACGCAGGGGTTCGTCAGCGGCAACTTCCATGAGGGCGACGAGCATCCGCTGGAACTGTTCCACCAGCTGTTGGCGAAGTACGAGGGCATCGACAAGGCGCAGTTGCAGGCCAACATGAGATACTTCTTGGAGGCCATCATGCCTGTCTGCGAGGAGTGCGGCATCAACATGTGCGTGCACCCCGACGACCCGCCCATCCCCATCCTGGGACTGCCACGCATCGTCCGCACAGCCGAGGACATACGCTGGTTCCTCAACGCCGTGCCCAATTTCCACAACGGCCTCACGTTCTGCGCCGGCAGTCTCTCCGCCGGAGCCGGCAACGATGTGGTGGCGATGGCACGTGAGTTTGCTCCGCGCACGCATTTCGTGCACCTGCGCTCCTGCCACATCTTCCCCAACGGCGACTTCACCGAGGCCAGCCACCTCGGAGGCCGCGCCGACCTCATCGAGCTCTGCCGCATCTTCCTCCAGGAGGAGGCCCGCGGACAGCCCTCGGATGTCCCCAGACAGGCTTCAGATGTCCCTGAACAGGCCTCAGATATCCCCGGACAGGCTTCGGATACCCCCTCCCCCTCATCATGCGCTGTGGCTGGCGGTGTGTCCGCCAGCACCACCCCCCGCCCCGTCCGCGTAGATCACGGCCGCACCATGCTGGGCGACGAGACACGCGGCTACAACGCCGGCTACAGTTTCCTGGGTCGCATGTTTGCCATGGCCCAGATGCAGGGCGTGCTGGCGACCCTCGACCATCAATAAACCATAGGTCCTATAAGACCTAAAAGACCTATAATACCTATAAGAACAATAAGACCTATAAGACCTATAAGACATATAAGAACTATAAAAAGCATCAACTGTCATGAATTCCCTCTTTTCTATCAAAGACAACATCGTTGTCATCACCGGCGGCACAGGCGTGCTGGGCCGCGCCATTGCCAAGTATCTGGCACAGGAAGGTGCAAAAGTCGTGATTCTCGGTCGCAAGGCCGCCGTGGGTGAAGCCATCGTGGCCGAGATCCATGAGGCTGGCGGCGAGGCCCTGTTTCTCACCACCAACGTCCTTGACCAGGCTGCCGTGCAGCAGAACTGTGACGACATTCTGGCCCGCTATGGCCGCGTGGATGCCCTGCTGAACGCCGCCGGAGGTAATATGCCGGGTGCCACCATTGCCCCGGACAAGACCTTCTTCGACCTCGACCCTGCACAGTTCCAGACAGTGCTGGACCTGAACCTCACGGGCACGGTCATCCCCACACAAATCTTCCTGAAGCCAATGGTGGCCCAGGGCAAAGGAGCCATCGTCAACTTCTCGTCCATGGCCGCGTTCCGCCCTATGACGCGCGTCTGCGGCTACGCAGCCGCCAAGGCGGGTATCAGCAACTTCACCGCTTACATGGCCACCGAGTGCGCCAAGAAGTTCGGCGAGGGCATCCGCGTCAACGCCATCGCCCCCGGCTTCTTCATCACCGAGCAGAACCGCGCGTTGCTCACCAACCCCGACGGCAGCTACACCCAGCGTGGGCAGGATGTCATCCGCCAAACACCCTTCGGGCGCATGGGCGAACCCGAGGAACTTTGCGGCACCATCCACTACCTCATCTCCGATGCCGCTCGCTTCGTCACGGGCACCGTGGCCGTGGTCGATGGCGGCTTCAATGCCTTTGCCATGTAACAACGGAAAACGCGGAAACAGACGGAAAGAACGGAAATTTTTCCGTGTGTTTCCAATATATTTCCGAGTATTTCCGATGTAAAAAGCAAACTGCCTATGAAACGAGAGACTTCCTGTTTACTGCTGTTGGCGGCACACACACCACTGTTGGCACAGGTGAGCCGACCCAACATCGTCTATATCATGACGGATGACCACACGGCCCAGATGATGTCATGCTATGACACCCGCTTCGTGGAGACACCAAATCTGGACCGCATCGCGCGGGACGGCGTGCGCTTCACCCGCAGCTACGTGGCCAACTCGCTCTCGGGACCCAGCCGCGCCTGTATGCTCACGGGCAAACACAGCCACAAGAACGGCTTCACCAACAACGAGCACGGCATCTTCGACGGCTCACAGCAGACGATGCCCAAACTCCTGCAGACCGCGGGCTACGAGACCTGCCTCATCGGCAAGTGGCACCTGGTGAGCACCCCAACGGGCTTCGACCACTGGGAGATCCTGCCCGCACAGGGAGATTACTACAACCCCACCTTCATCCACATGGATGGCACCCGATCCGCCGACAGCGGTTATGTCACCCGCATCATCACAGACAAAGCCATCGAGTGGATGGAAAAGAGGACCCACCCCCAGCCTTTCGCCCTCTTCATCCATCACAAGGCGTGTCACCGCGCCTGGCTGCCGGCATTGGAGGACTTGCGGCTCTATGAGGACAAGACATTCGACCTACCGTCCGAGTTCCACGACGATTACGCCACCCGCGAGGCGGCTGGCAAGACAGAGATGGAGATCGGCAAAGACATGGATATCGTCTATGACACCAAGATGTTCGTCAGCCCAGAGGAAACACCCCGCACCCGACTCTCCGGCAGCTATCAGGGCATGATTGGCCGCCTGTCCAAGGCCGAGCGCAAGCAGTATGACGACTTCTATGTCCCCCTCTCACGCGCCTTCTACCAGAAATGGGGCACCGACTATAATTTCCTGCCCAAGCAGGACAAGAGCAGCGTGGCAGGCAGCCGCGACGCGGAACTGCTGGAATGGAAATACCAGCGTTACATGCGCGACTACGCCAAGGTGGTGCACGCCCTGGACCAGGAAGTGGGGCGCGTGCTGGACTACCTTCAGGAGCACGGCTTGCTGGACAACACACTTGTGGTTTATACCTCCGACCAGGGATTCTACATGGGCGAACACGGGTGGTTCGACAAACGTTTCATGTATGAGGAATCGCTATCCACACCGCTCGTCATGCGTCTGCCCAAGGGTCTGGAGCGGCGCGGCGACATCAGCGAGATGGTGCAGAACATCGATTACGCTCCGACCTTCTTGGATCTGGCAGGTGCACCCATCCCCGAAGACATACAAGGTGTCTCGCTCCTGCCCCTGCTCAAGGGCAAGGCTGCCACCAAGCAGGACAAGGAGGCCATCAAGCACTGGCGGGATGCCATCTACTACCATTATTATGAGTATCCTGCCGAGCATGACGTGCGTCGCCACTACGGCATCCGCACCGACCGCTACAAACTCATGCACTTCTACGGCCACGACGTCAACGCCTGGGAACTCTTCGACCTGAAGAGTGACCCTCATGAGATGCACAACCTCTACGGTCAGCCCGGCTACGAGGCACTGCAACACCAGTTGCACCGCCGCCTCGAAGCCTTGCAGATACAATACGATGACCCGCAACGATAAAACAGCCATGCCCAACAACAGAGAAAACAGGAACATCACAGAAGCCGCGGAAATGTCAACACCTTCACGGGGTCGTTTCCGTGTTTTCCGTGGCCTTTCCGCGTTTTTCCGTATGTACTATGACGGCTTCCGCCAGATGACGCTGGGGCGCACGCTCTGGTTCGTCATCGCCGTGAAGTTGTTCATCATCTTCGCCATCCTCAAGGTCTTCTTCTTCCCCAACTTCCTGAAGGAGCACGCCCCCAAGGGGCAGGAAGCGGAGTTCGTGGCCACAGAACTACAGAAACGAGCTCAGACCGACACACAGAACCCTTTTAAGTAATTTGTTTTATGGATAACCACAGATTTCCCAGATTAAACAGATTCTTTGCAGCCTCTAATCTGTGTAATTGAGTCCAATATTCCACAGATTTAAGTAGGCCGCAGAAGATGAATCCGTGAAATCCGTGTAATCTGTGGTTCGTTAAAAACCTACCTATGACAACTATTATTAGCCTATTGCAAACCGCTCTCCCCCTTGAGGGGGAGTCGGGAGGGGGACTCCCCGCAGCCATCGACTGGGCACGGGCACAATTTGCCCTCACCGCCATCTATCACTGGCTCTTCGTCCCGCTCACCCTGGGACTCGGACTCATCATGTCCATCATGGAAACCAAGTACTACCGCACAGGCGATGCCTTCTGGCGCAAGACAGCGCAGTTCTGGCAACGCCTCTTCGGCATCAACTTTGCCATGGGCGTGGCCACTGGCATCATCCTCGAATTCGAGTTCGGCACCAACTGGTCGAACTACTCATGGTTCGTGGGCGACATCTTCGGCGCGCCACTGGCCATCGAGGGCATCGTGGCCTTCTTCATGGAGAGCACCTTCGTAGCTGTGATGTATTTCGGCTGGGAGAAGGTGTCGCGTGGTTTCCACCTCGCCTCCACGTGGCTCACCTGGCTGGGAGCCACCATTTCCGCCTGGTGGATCCTCGTGGCCAACTCCTGGATGCAGTATCCTGTGGGCTGTGAATTCAACCCCGACACCATGCGCAACGAGATGACCTCCTTCCTCGACGTGGCCCTCTCGCCCTTCGCCATCGACAAGTTCTGCCACACCGTCACCTCCGCCTGGGTGATTGGCGGCGTGTTCGTGGTCGCCGTCTCGGCCTGGTACCTGCTGAAGAAGCGCGAGGCCGAGCGCGAGATGGCCTTGAAGAGCCTCCGCATCGGAGCCATCGTGGGACTCATTGCCTCCATCCTGGCTGCCATCACGGGCGACGAGAGTGCCTACAAGGTGGCCGAGGTGCAGCCCATGAAGCTGGCCGCCATGGAAGCCCTCTACAACGGTGGAGAGGACCAGAGCCTCACCGCCGTGGCATGGGTGAATCCCTTCAAACAGCCCGATTATCAGAATGAAGAGGAAGCTCCCCTGCGCCTCGCCATCCCCAACGGCCTCAGCATCCTCGCCACCCGCACGCTGCACGGATTCGTACCGGGCGTGAACGAATTATTAAAAGGTTACACGCGCGAGGACGGCACAGTGGAACCATCGGCCAAGGAAAAGATGGAGCGCGGGCGTGCTGCCATTGCGGCACTGGTCGCCTACCGTCAAGGTAAGGCTGAGGGAGCCGATGAGGCATCATTAAACGTTCAGCTTTCAACGTTAAACGAAAACATGCCCTATTTCGGCTACGGCTACATCAAGGACGAGGCCGAGTTGGTACCCTACATCCCCATCAATTTCTGGGCCTTCCGCATCATGGTGGGCTTAGGTACATTGTTTGTCCTCTTCTTCGCCTACCTCTTGTTCTTGAATTGGAAGAAGAAAGGTATCTTTGCACCCGAAACTTTCAACTTTCCGCTCGACCTTAGTCGCTCCACACTTGGAGAACTTTCGACTTTCAACTCAGCCACTCTGTGGCTTGCCATCGCCCTCGTTCCCTGTGCCTACATCTGCTCTGAAAGCGGATGGCTCGTGGCCGAGTTCGGCCGTCAACCCTGGACCATTCAGGACATGCTGCCTGTGGGAGCTTCCGTCTCCAATATCGGCAGCTCTGCCGTCGCCACCACCTTCTGGCTCTTCCTCGCCCTCTTCACCTGTCTGCTGGCAGTGGAAATCAACATCATGCTCAAGCAGATTAAACGAGGGTTGGAATCATAGTAAATCGTCAAATAGTGAAATCGTTAAATCGTCCAATTAAGCCATGACATACTCCTTCCTCCAGCACTACTGGTGCTTCGTGGTCGCCTTGCTTGGTGCCATCCTCGTCTTCCTGCTCTTCGTGCAGGGTGCCAACTCCGTAGCCGGCAGTCTCGGCTACACGGAGCAGGGCCGACGCCTCGTCTATAACTCCACAGGCCGCAAGTGGGAATTCACCTTCACCACTCTCGTCACCTTCGGCGGTGCTTTCTTCGCCTCCTATCCGCTGTTCTACAGCACCAGTTTCGGCGGTGCCTACTGGCTGTGGATGCTCATCCTCTTCACCTTTGTCCTGCAGGCCGTGAGCTATGAGTTCCAGAACAAAATCGGCAACTTCCTCGGCCCCAGGACATTCCAGTTCTGTCTCACCCTCAACGGCATCCTTGGTCCGCTGCTCCTGGGCGGTGCCGTCGCCACCTTCTTCGAGGGCAGCAACTTCATCATACAGAAAGACAACTTGCTGAACACAGGCGCAGCCGATCAACTTTCAACTTTCAATTTTCAACTTTCAATTTCCTCCTGGGCCAACGCCAGTCACGGTCTCGACGCCCTGCTCAATCCCTGGGTGCTCGTCTTTGGTTTTGCCGTCTTCTTCCTGGCGCGCACGCTGGGCATCCTCTACGTGATGAACAACGTCGATGACGAGGACATCCGCTCGCGCGGCAGCGTGCGTCTCATCGGTGCTGCTGTGCCTTTCCTCATCCTCTTCGTGGCCTACCTCGTGCACCTGCTGCTGAAGGACGGCTATGCCTACGACCCCGCCACGGGCCTCATCTTCATGGAGCCCTACAAGTACCTTCACAACCTGCTCGACATGTGGTATCTCCTTATTATATTACTAATAGGTGTAGTCCTCGTCCTCTACGGCATCGCCATCGAAATTTTCGGTCGCCCCAACTTTCAACTTTCATTTTTCAACTCTCAACTGAACCAGGGAATCTGGCCCGCCGGCATCGGCACCGTGCTCACTGTCCTGGCCCTGCTGCTCTGCTCCGCCTGGAACAACACGGCCTATTACCCCTCCACCGCCGACCTCCAGTCCTCGCTCACCATGCAGAACTCATGCAGCAGCGAGTTCACCCTCCGCACGATGTTCTACGTCTCGCTCCTCGTGCCCTTCGTCCTCGCCTACATCATCTACTGCTGGCGCACCATAGACAAGAAGAAGATCACCTCTGAAGAGATATCCAATGCCCACCATGCTTATTGATATAGTTCGATAAATACATGATAAAAGGGAGTTCACTATGAAAAGTGAGCTCCCTTTTATCATGTATCTGTACTTATTTATCCTTGCAGTTTCTCTGTGAGTTTCTCCAGCATGTCGCGCGTCATGGTGGCGAGGCCGTAGTTGGGATGCCAGCCCCATTCCTCACGGGCGGCCGTGTCGTCGAGGCTGTCGGGCCAGCTCTCTGCGATGGACTGTTTGAGCGGATCCACCTGATACTCCATTTTGAAGCCGGGCTTGCGCTTACGTATCTCGGCATAAATCTTCTCTGGCGGGAAGCTCATGGCCGTGACGTTGAAGCCGTTGCGGTGGATGAGTCTGTCGGGGTTGGCCTCCATCAGTTCCATGGCAGCGCGCAGGCCGTCGGGCATATACATCATGTCCATGCGCGTCCCCTTGGCAATGGGACATATGAACTTCTCTCCACGCACGGCAGCATAGAAGATGTCAACAGCATAGTCTGTGGTGCCGCCGCCCGGCGGGGTGACATAGCTGATGAGACCCGGGAATCGCACGCTGCGGGTATCGACCCCATATTTGATATAGTAGTAGTCTGAGAGCAATTCCGTTGTCACCTTGGAGACGCCATAGATGGTGCGCGGCCGTTGCACGGTATCCTGCGGCGTCAGCTCATGCGGCGTGTTGGGCCCGAAACTGCCGATGCTGGACGGTGTAAAGACAGCACACTGGTTCTCGCGTGCCACCTCCAGGACGTTCCACAGCCCGTCGATGCCAATCTTCCAGGCCAGCCGCGGTTTCTGCTCGGCCACGACACTGAGCAGTGCTGCCAGGTTATAGATGCTGTCGATATGATGCTGCTTCACGATGTCGGCCAACTGCTCGCCATTGGTGACGTCTGCGACGGCAGAGGGGCCACCTTCGGCCAACTCTCCCTTGGGTTCTGCACCGGGGATATATCCGGCAACCACATGGTCGCCGCCATACTGTTTACGCAGGGCTGTAGTGAGTTCCGAGCCAATTTGGCCGGTTGAACCGATAACAAGAATGTTCTTCATTGATGCGTTAATGAGTTTATAAGTTGATGAGTTGTTCTGTTAGTTGTGATGAGTTTTCGTCCACATGCGGGTGCAAAGATAAATAAAAGTTGAGAGTTGAGAGTTGAAAGTTGAAAGTTTTTTTCTTACAGACCATATATTTAATCTTTTTAACTCTCTAACACAGAAAAAACATAGACCTCTTGTGCGCCGATTCAGAAATAACCCTTAACTTTGTGGCCGCAAATCTTTCTATTGTGAACAAATAAATTGTAAATCGTAAATCGTAAATCGTAAATCGTCAAATCGTAAATCGTCAAATCGTCAAATCAAGTCATGTACGGTAAAATGAAAGAACATCTTCAGCAGACGCTGAAGGAAATCCGCGAGGCTGGCCTCTACAAGGAGGAGCGCCTCATCGAGAGTCCACAGGCCGCCGCCATCGAGGTGGCCGGCAAGGAAGTGCTGAACTTCTGTGCCAATAACTATCTGGGGCTGAGCAACAACCCGCGCCTCATCGAGGGCGCCAAGAAGATGATGGACCGCCGCGGCTACGGCATGTCCAGCGTGCGCTTCATCTGCGGCACACAGGACATTCACAAGGAACTGGAGGCCGCCATCAGCCGCTTCTTCAAGACCGAGGACACCATCCTCTATGCCGCCTGTTTCGATGCCAACGGCGGTGTCTTCGAGCCGCTGCTGACCGAGGAGGATGCCATCATCAGCGACGCGCTGAACCACGCTTCGATCATCGACGGCGTGCGTCTGTGCAAGGCCAAGCGCTATCGCTATGCCAATGCAGACATGGAGGACCTGGAGCGTCAGCTGCAAGCTGCCCAGGAACAGCGGTTCCGCATCGTGGTCACCGACGGCGTGTTCTCCATGGACGGCAACGTGGCCCCCATGGACCGCATCTGCGATCTGGCAGAAAAGTATGACGCCATGGTGATGGTCGATGAGAGCCACTCGGCCGGCGTGGTGGGAGCCACTGGCCGCGGTGTGAGCGAGTTCTACAACACTTATGGCCGCGTAGATATCTACACCGGCACGCTGGGCAAGAGCTTCGGTGGTGCCCTCGGCGGCTTCACCACGGGCCGCAAGGAGATCATCGACCTGCTGCGCCAGCGCAGTCGTCCCTACCTGTTCAGCAACTCGCTGGCACCCGCCATCATCGGTGCCTCGCTTGAGGTGTTCAAGATGCTGAAGGAGAGTGACGAGATTCACGACCGGCTGGTGGAGAATGTAGAGTATTTCCGCTCGAAGATGATGGCCGCTGGCTTCGACATCAAGCCCACGCAGAGCGCCATCTGCGCCGTGATGCTCTACGATGCCAAGCTGTCGCAGGTCTATGCCGCGAAGATGCAGGAGGAAGGCATATACGTCACCGGCTTCTACTACCCCGTGGTGCCGAAGGACCAGGCCCGCATCCGCGTGCAGATATCGGCAGGCCAC
>JAFSZU010000109.1 GCA_017455585.1 Bacteroidaceae bacterium
AACTCTTCTTTGAAGACCACCTTGGCCTTGAGTGTGGCGGCGGTGGCGATATGGACATGGGGGTCGTTGGTGGCGATGTAGCTGGCTGTGCTGACATGGCTGATGCGGCTCATGTCTAAAGCCGGCACGGCGGCCTCATACTGACTGGTGGTGCCTGCGGCAAGCCGGATAGATAGCAGAGCATAGTCCTCGCCTTCGCGCAGTACGGTCCGACGCAGGTCGTCCAGCGAACCGACGGCATTGAGGAACTGGTTCTGCTGCACAAGCACCACCTTGTAGGCACCGTCCTTCAGCTCTTTCACCCGGACGACAGTACTGTTGGCCGCATAGCGCGCCACATACTTCCCGTTTTGGTCAAACACCAGAGCCTTGATGTCCGTCACCCCCTCGGCAGGCGAACAGGTGATGTTGGCCAGACCCCATTCCTTGACGATGAGTTCGGCTTTGAATACACCGGTTTCGTCCACCGTGGTCTCGGCCTGAGTGCTCTGGAAGAGGTCGCTGCGAGAGGTCACATTAAGCTGCAGCGTCTGTCCAGGCTCCAACTGTGTCTGTTCGAAGAGCACATTGGGATACCGCAGTACGAAGTCCGTAAGCTGCTGACCTGACACCTTATTATATATAGTAAGGACGAGATCAGCGCTGTTGAACACCGTAGGTGCTTCGCTGTCCGAGGCCACGAAGGCCACATCCAGCACCCCGCTGGAACCTGACAACTGTTTTCCGCCCAAATCGACCACCCCCGTAGCTTCGAGGGTAATGGTGATGACATTGTCGGCAGAAAGTATGGTGAAGGTCCCCTCCGGAACAGGTACATAGAGGTTGGCGGCATTCGCCGGAAGACCGACGCTGTAGAAGACAGTTGATCCCACGGGCTGAGCCGAGAGCGTGCTGCCCACGCCCAGGAGGTTGTTGTCTGCATCGTGCCAGAGAATGCTGCACTGGCCGGTGAGGTCCTGGCCGTCGGGTGTCTTCACCATGAGGGTGACACTCTGCAATTCCTCTCCGCCGCCCTCCAAAGGCATGATGGTGAAGTCTTTCCAATAGGTTGCTGCCTTATAAGCCGCCACGGCCTCGTTGGGCACACGCACCAGGCAGTTCTCCTTGTTGAATGATTTGAATGTCTTGCTGTCAACCGTAGGAGGTGTGGTGGCATAGATGTCGAGCCGTTCGATGGAACTGGTGTACAAGAAGGCATCGCCAGCAATCGACTGAACGCAGGAAGGCAGGATGAGCTCCTTCAGTTTCGTCATGTAAGTGAAAGACCAAGCGGGAATGTCGGTGAAACCGCTGCTCTTTCCCAAATCGACGCGGGTGGCATTGCTGTAATTCGAGAAGAAGAGATCCGTTCCTGCCATCGGTGCGACCACCGTTAAAATCTTCACATCCTCGGGTTGCACGCGGGAATTGTCCAGTAGTAGTTCTTCTGCCAAATTCATCCGACCAGGCTGGAAGAGGTCAAAGTAGGCCTCACCGGTCATCGGGTTGTAGTAGTTGGCACCTGGATCGCCAGGGTTCTCTGGGTTGAAAGTGTCTGCTGCGCTCATTGCTTTTTCCTCGGGTGCAAGGCTGCGGGCTGCGGCCTCTTCGTCATTATCATCTTCATCATCATCTGGTTCCGGCAAATGGAACTTGCCAAGAATACGTCGACCGCTGGCCTGGAAAGTCAGATGCTCAATATCGGTGGCCTGCACAAAGAAGCCCTGGCAGGGAGCCAACACGAAACCGTTGTCGTTGCGGGTATCAAAACAGCGGAACGTTTCCTGACTGTCATCCCATAGATAGACGATCACATGTTCCTTGATGGCACGAAGGTCGTAATAACAAGGATAGGGGTTGCCCACGAAGTTCCAGTCGGCATTATGCGACATCGCGGCAGGATATTTCTTCAGGGGAACCACTACATCGCCCGATGCAAAGATATTCTGCTTGTTGGACGTCTGGGCTGCAGGCAACGTCAAAATGTGATCCT
>JAFSZU010000110.1 GCA_017455585.1 Bacteroidaceae bacterium
GCGCGGAAGTCCTGCAGGAAGAGGTACACCACGAAGATGACGAGGAGGATGGCGATGATGAGCGTCTCCTCCACATTGGCGATGGACTCCAGCAGGAAGTCGTTGGACGACATCATCTGCTCGAAGTGCAGCCCCTTGGGCAGCGTCTTCTCCATCTCGCGCAGGGCGGCGGTGAAGCGGTCGTTGGTCTCCTTGGCGTTGGCGCCGGAGAGCTGGAAGGCCAGGAAGGTGACGGAGGGCTTGCCGTTGAGCTTGCCGCTGAAGCCGTAGTCCACCTGTCCGAGTTCGAGGTCTGCCACGTCTTTCAGTCGCAGCAGCGAGCCGTCGGGCTTGGCCATGAGGACGATGTTGCGGAACTCCTCGACCTCCTTCAGTCGGCCGGTGTAGCGCAGGGTGTACTGGTAGACGTTGTCCACGCCGTCTCCGTGGCCGCCTTCCATGGGCTTCTCGCCCAGTCGGCCCACGGCGGCCTCGAGGTTCTGCTCGGCCAGGCAGGCGGTGATGTCGTTGGGCACGAGGCCGTACTGCGCCATGACCTCGGGCTTCATCCACACGCGCAGGGAGTAGTTAGCCGAGAGGGCGAACACCTCGCCCACGCCCTGTATGCGCTTCAGCTGCGGGGTGATGTTGATGGCCATGTAGTTGCCCATGAAGTTCGCGTCGTACTCCGGCACGTCGCTGACCATGGCGTCGATCTGCAGCATGGATGTCTGGCGCTTGAAGGTGGTGACACCGATCATGGTGACCTCCTGGGGCAGCAGACCCTGTGCCATGCTGACGCGGTTCTGGGTGTTCACGGCCGCCATGTCGGGGTTGGTGCCTTGCTTGAAGTAGACGGTAATCTGGGCGGTACCGGAGTTGGTGGCGTTGGAGGTCATGTAGGTCATGTTCTCCACGCCGTTGATGCTCTCTTCGAGGGGCTGGATGACGGCCTTGGTGACCGTCTCTGCCGAGGCTCCGGGATAGGTGGCGTTGACGACAACCGTTGGTGGAGCGATGTCCGGGAACTGCTCCACCGGCAGGTTGAAATAGCTGATGGCGCCGAGCAGGACGATGACGATGGCTATGGACATGGCCATGACCGGGCGCTTGATAAATATGTTTCCTTTCATAAGATAGATTGTCTATGAGGTTGTTGGGTTTTCTAGGGGGGCTAGGGGGGCTAGGATTTCCTAGGGCTTCCTATGACTTTCTAGGACTTCCTAGTCTATGCTACTTCACCAGTGCTCCTTCTTTGACCATTCCGGCACCGTCAGCGATGATCTCGTCGCCGGCCTTCAGACCGCTGATGACGATAAATTCCTTTCCGGTGCTGTAGGGCGAGACTTCAATGTTGGTGCCTACTGCGGTGCGCTGTCCGTCCTTCACTTCTACCTTAAAGACTTGATGCACGGTCTGCAGCTGCTTGACGGCAGCGGCGGGCACGATGATATGGCCCTTGATGTCAATAGGAATGATGATATTGCCGGTGGAACCGCTGTGGAGCAGACCTTTGGGGTTATTGAACACGGCGCGCAGCTGTACGCTACCTGTACTCTGGTCCACGACTCCGCTGGCGGTCTCGATGACGCCTGTCTCATCATAGGTGGAGCCGTCGACGAGCTGCAGTGTCACAGGCGGCATAGCCTTCACGGCAGCTTCGGCACTACCGGACTCACGAATCTTTTCCAGCAGCTGAGCTTCGCTCATGGAGAAGTAGACATACATCTGATGATTGTCGGAGACGGTGGTGAGGGGAGTGGGAATAGAGGGACCCACAAGGGCACCGACGCGGTAGGGTAGTGTGCCGACAACGCCGTCTGCCGGGCTCTTCACTACGGTGTAGCTGAGGGAGTTGGCAGCATTGGTCACAGCAGCTTCTGCTTGGGCCACAGCAGCCTTGGCCTGCATGTACGAGTTGTTGGCGGTCTGCAGGTCGAAGTCGCTGACGACTTGTTGGGCGTGGAGGTTCTGCGTGCTTTCGTACGAGAGCTTGGCAGTAGCCTCAGCGGCGCGGGCTGCCTCGAGGTTTGCCTTAGCGGTATTCAGTGCAGCCTGATAAGGCACTTGGTCGATGATGAAGAGGGGCTGTCCCTTGCGGACACGTTGTCCCTCGATAACACACAACTGTTGCAGTGTGCCGGTGACTTGTGGCAGCACCTGGATGTCTTGCCGACCGCGGATGGTGGCACTGTACTTGGTTTCGATAGTGCGATCCTCAGCTTTCACCTTAACGGTGGTGTATGCGAGGGGCATGTTTTGCTGTCCTTGCTGTTTCTTGCCTCCACAGGAAGAGAGCAGGACGGTTCCAAGAAGCGTGATGAGCGCGATGGATGCGAAACTTCTTTTCATGTTTTCTTTTCTTTATTAAATGTTGTTTTTGCTTTTTTTCTTTATCGTTATTGCACACAATTTTTGGCCTCGCTGTGAAGGGGGCTTCTGAAATCGGCTGCAAAGGTACGACAAATATTCCAAACAACCATGATTTTGATTCGTCACAGATGGAAAAAAATTGTGCAAAACTTCCGTTCTGCACAACTTTTAACATGATTTAGGGGTTTTCAAGTAGAAAATCAGCCTATCTGACAAGCACTTTGCACCCATTTACGAGATAAATGCCACGCCGTACAGGGATGCGTGCTGGATATTCTACCCAGTCTGCGAAGAGCGTTTTTCCGGACAAATCGTTGACGACCACTCGCTGCGGTTGGCTGACGCGGATGTTGATGCATCCGAATCCGCCCTTGGCTTCCAATGTCTGTTTTGCTACGAACGAGGGTTCGCGCACCGCTACAGGTTCGGCCCCGTCGCCGAAGATGAGTTGCTTGTACTGTAGGATGAATTTGCCTACTGCCACACATCTCTTGTCGTGCATGTTAGCGATGAGTCCGAGGCTTACGGTGGTGGCCGAGTCGAGGAAGAACGAGACGGATTGGCTCTCAGAGAGGGCGGAGTAGGCGAGTGCCTCTGTCTCGAGGTCGGCGGTCAGCGGCAACTGGTCAGCGGCGGCAGCGGCCACATAGGTGCCGTCGGTTAGCCAGTTGTAGTAGTAATCATCGCCGTCGCGATTAGCAGAGAAGGTATACTGTCCGGGCGGCAGTTCCACGGTCTGGAAGATCATCAGGTCCTTGATGTCGCTCTCGAAGCCGGAATAGCTGTCTTCCAGAGTGAGGTAGTTGTTCTTTTCGGCATCCACGTGCCATTCGGTGAGGATGCTTCCGTTCTTTACCGTGTTCAACTGCCTCCATGGGGAGGTGGTCTTGTTCATCAGCAACTTCAGGTAGCGCGAGCTGTTAGAGGGGTTCACGGTGCCACTGCCGGTCTTGAACGGATGTTTGTAGTTCTTGAGGTAGGTGGCTGTGACATCAATCATTGTGCCGCGGGTGTTCAGACAGAAGATTCCTAAGCTGTTCTCCCATGCGTCGCCGTCGGGGCCGAAATTCATCCGCTTGCCTGTGAGGCCTTTTGCGGAGCTGTCGCTGACGTCGCCACCGCTCTGGTTGAAGTTGTAGTATAGCAGCAGTGATTCGTCTTCAGCGGGGTTGGCCACGGGCTCGTTGGCGATAGCCGTGATGTTCTTTTCGGTGATGGATTTGTTCCACACGCGCAACTCATCGATGATTCCATTAAAAGGACGTTCCGTGCCACCAATAGTGAACTGTTCCATCACAGGCACAGAGGAAGCGACTCGGGCGGTGCCAAGCTTCACGCCGTCGCGATAGAAGGTCAGGGTGCTGGATTTATAGGTGACGGCGTAGTGGTGCCACTCGTCGTAGATGACAGTTCCTGCAGGGCTGAGTCCGTTCCTGTCGGCAAGGTCCACGGAGATCTCGCCAGTCGGCTTCACGCTGAGCTGCAACGTAGAGGCTTTGTCTCCGATATGGAAACTGTTGTCGGTGACTCGACCCGGATACATCCACCATTCAATGGTGAATGTCTTCACGGTTTCTTCACCGAAGGGCGAGGCCGTTCTTACGAGGTCGTCAGTACCGTCGAAGTGGAGTCCTGTCAAGCCGTCTTCGTTGCAAACGATAAGGGCTTTCGAGCGAGTTAGTTGGTCACTTCCTCTTTCATTTGTCACTTTAAGTGAGACGTCATAGACTCCTGGCTCATCAATAGTTATAATTTTATTTTGTCCGCCGAATCGATAGATGTCAAGATTACTGCTCAGATCCCATTGCCATGCCGTAGGGGCAAACTTCGAGGCATCGTAGAGTTCAATGGTCTGTCCTTTGACGACCACGTTGTTCGCGATGCTGAAGGCGGCCTGTGGAGCCACGGGCACGACGCTTACGGTCTTGGTGGCAGAGACGCGTCCCTTGGTGTTCACGGCCGTAAGCTTCACTGTGTAGGTTCCGAATTCGGGGAAGGTGGCGGCGGCATTCACGCTCTTCACGACGGGTATTTCCGCGCCCTCGATCTCCCACTCATAGGAAGCCGCTTCGATTGGTGATGAGGTGTTGACGAAGGTGACATGCTGTCCGGCACTGATTTCTGTGGCGGGCAGGTTGAAGTCCACGGTGGGCAGTACAGCAGGCTCTACTTCTACGGAGTCCAGCTTCTCTGCCGTCTCTCCGTAGAGGCTGGTGGTCTGCAGCTTGATGTATTGCTTGCCGACCTCGGTGAAGACGATGACGGGGCTCACGGTGCCTTGCATCGCGGGCTGAGCTGTTCCCGTGAAGGTCCATTCGCGCACGGCGGTATTCATGGCACTTCGGTCGGTGATGACGAAGGGCTGGCCCACGGTGGCGGTCTTCGCACAAGCGAAGTCGGCGTTGGTGGCGGCGTTCAGCGGATTCTTCTCATCACCGAGGGAATAGGATTCAATCTTGAAGTCCGCAGCGTTCGTTACTTCGGCATCGCAGTTGCCGCAGGCGTCAATGAAGAACATCGGGTCCTCTTCGGTGCCCGTTCCGCGCGCGTTCATCTTATAATAATGTATAAGGTCGTCGTAGAGCGTGGGGGCAGCGATGTCTTTCTGGTACGATGCTTTAATCTCAGTAGCACTGAGGGCTCGGTTCCATACCCGGAATTCATCAAGATACCCCTTCCATGATGCATCGTAGACTTTCTTGTAGTTGCTGGTGGTACCCTCGGTCTCGCCGATTACGAGCCGGGCGGGCCCCTTGATGCCGTAGTGACCGTAGTTGTTGCTCCAGTTCAGTCTTTGGGTTCCATTGATAAACAGTCGGGTGGCGAGTCCTTCTCCCACAATGGCAATATGGCGGAAGGTTCCTGGCTTCACGACTGTGCTTAGCCTTGTGTAGGAACCGCCGTCCTGACCGATTTCGATGAAGTTGTCCTTAATGAACTTAAAGAAGAAGGTGGTGGTGTCGGCTTTGATGCGGAAACCATAGCTGTCTTTGGTGGCCGTCTCCTCCGCCAGCATCCAGAACTCGATGGTGAAGTTCTCTGTGGAGCGTTCTATGAAGTTGGGGATGACGATTTTATTTCCCGGAGCAAGATGGGCTACCTGATTTTCTGTGGTGGCGCTGGGCACGATGGGAGCCGCCACAGAGGCAGAGCGTTTGCTCTCTACCTGATAGTCTGCCACGCTGTAGAGTGCACTGACAGCATAGCTACCTTCCGGTTCCACGTTGGCCGTGAGGCTGCTGGCGGGTTGCTGGATGAGGAAGTCGCCGTTATGATAAATGTTGTAAGCCTTGGGTTCGTGGCGACTGCCCGTGGGTGCCTCCCAGGCGAGTAGTCCCTCGTTGATGCAGAGGTTACGGGGTGCGGGCACTGCGTCGCCGCTGACGATGGCGGTGAGTTCGGTCTTCTTTCCCTTGCTGGGCACGTCCACGATGTCTTCCAACTCGAAGGGCACTTCCACGCCGTTGCGGTCGAGGGTGTAGTCAATGATGCTGACTTCATGGATTTTACCAGAGCCCTTGCCCCACGAGCGCGTTTCGACCCAGAAGAAATACTTCAGCGGGTGCTGGAGATCGAAGTCTTGGGTGAGGCTGGTCAGGTCATAGCCGAATTCCATGGGCTCGGTGTGCAGTTCGCCGTCAGCCCAGCGCCCTAACATTGGAATCTCTGGAGCGGGCTTGGTCAGTCCGCGATTACCGTCGCCGCAGTAGTTGAAATGTGTCAGCACGGTGGATTTCTCGGGTTTCTTGGCTTCAAGGTTCTGTGCCACACCCACATAGAGCGCTATTTCCGAACGGTGGCTGTATTCCATCTTCACCTTGATGGTTCGGAGGGGACGGTAGTCGCGCATGACATCGTAGTAGCCTGGGGTGAAGCTGTTCTCCTTAGGCCAGCCCTTCACGCTGTTAGACTTCTCATAGGGACAGTAGATGAAGCCGTGGTTGGCATAGCCGTCGCCCCACGAGTTGCAGATAATCCAGGCACCGACCTCGTTGTCGCCGTCGGCGTTCTTGGCTTCGCCGATGATTCCGTTGCCGTCGAGGTCGAACTCCACGCGGTCGTCGTAGCCCACAATCGTCATAGCGTGGTTGTAGGTCTCATTCCAGTCGGTGACATATTTCATCCCCGTCACTCCGATAGCATCGTTGGCAGCAGTTTTGGGGATATTGCCCTCGAAGGGTCCTGCTGCCACACCGATACCGCAGATGCCACCCGAGGCATAGCTGTCATCGCCGCAGCGGTTCCATAGGTAGTTCTTCACCAGCTCACGGCCTTCTTCCGTGCCGCAGTTCATGGGAAAGCTGTTGCCGCTGGCGATGCGGTTGTGCATGGTAGAGAACCAGCTGTCATAACCTTGCATCCATCCGCAGTCGTCGTCTTGGTCGTCCTGTCCCGACCGGCCGTAGATGCGGCTGTAGGTAGTGCCTCCATAAACGGCACAGCTGGCGATGCCCACTTCCTTTCCGAGCCTGTCGTAGCCTGTTCCGTCGGTGCCGTTGGTATTCAGCATCCAGGGGAAGTGAGTGGCATAGCGTCGCTCGTCCGAGTCGGCAGCCACAAAACGGGCCGTGTTGATTTGGTTGGTGAACTGATAGTAGATGCTGCTTGCTGCGCCGCACGACCCGCCGCTCTGGTTGATGATTGGTGGAAACGAGGGGTTCAGTGCGTTGTTCACGTGGTCGGGACGCATCTTGCCCGCAGCCTTCTGGCGCTTGATACGAGCACTCATGGCTCGGTAAGCTTTCATGTTGATGTTGGTGGGCGTTGGAGGCGGAATATCTGGATATTTCTCCTTGTCCCAAGTGCCCGGCTGTGCCGTGGCTTGCAATGTCACGGCAAGCAATAAGGTCGATAATAAAGGTTTTAAGGTTCGCATGATGTGTAAGATTATGTGTGGTTAATGGGGCTAATGGGCCTTATGGGCCACATAAGCCTCGTGGCCTCACGGGGCCTATTTTGTTTCCTCGAAGCGTTTCAGCCCCCCTTCCAGCCAACTGACAAAGCCGGGAATGTCTTCCTTGTAGCTGAAGCTTCCTGCGAGAGGATGGGCTTCGTGATCCACAAGGACGTAGAAGGGTTGAGTCTGTGCGCCGAACTTGGTGCGTTGCAGGTAGCTCCAGCGGTCGCCAACGGTGCGCAGCTTGCGTGTAGTACCATCGGCCTCAATGACTTCAACGGGAGCGGGTAGGGGAGTCTTGTCGTCGACATAGAGGCTGACGAGCACATAGTCTTCGGTCATCAGCTGGCGCACTCGGGCATCAGGCCACACGGCAGCCTCCATCTTACGACAGTTCACACACCCGAAGCCAGTGAAGTCCAGCATGGCGGGCTTGCCCAGCCGACGGGCGGCAGCCATACCTTCTTCATAATCTGTGTAGGTAGCCTCCACAGTGTTCTGGTTCAGATTGAAGTCCTGCGTCCACATCGGAGGAGCAAATGCACTCACGGCCTTGCACGGAGCCCCCCACAGTCCAGGTACCATATACAGTGCGAAGGCGAGAACGCAAAGTGCTGATAGGAAACGCACTACCCCAATCTTTGGACGGGCGATGACATTACCATCATCGTCGTACTCGTCTTCATCATGAGGCAGCCTGATCCAGCCGAGGAGATAAAAGCCCATCAGAGTAAAGATGAGTATCCATAGGCAGAGGAACGTCTCGCGGTCGAGGAGCCGCCAGCCATAAGCTAAGTCGGCTACACTCAGGAACTTCAGTGCAAACGCCAGTTCTATCAGACCGAGTACAACTTTGATGACATTCATCCAGTTACCGCTCTTCGGCGCGGACTTCAGCCACGTGGGGAACATCGCAAAGAGCGTGAAGGGAGCCGCCAGCGCCAGTGCAAAGCCGAACATGCCAACCGTCGGGGCGATGATGCTGCCGCTGGTGACCATATCCACGAGCAGTAGACCGATGATTGGTCCTGTGCAGCTAAAGCTGACAAGAACCAGGGTCAACGCCATGAAGAAGATCGAGAGCAGACCCGTGGTGGAGCTGGCTTTCTCGTCCATCTTTGTGCTCCATGAGGAAGGCAGCGTGATCTCGAATCCACCGAGGAACGAGGCGGCGAAGAAAACCAGCAGGGCAAAGAGGAAAAGGTTGAAGATGGCGTTGGTACTCAGCGCGTTGAGGGAAGAAGGGCCCCATATCAGCGTCACCAGCAGACCCAATCCTACATAGATGACCACGATACTGAGTCCATAGAGGATGGCATCGGTGATGCCCTTGCGCTTATCGTCCTTCGAGCGTTTGAGGAAGAAACTGACAGTCATAGGAATAATCGGCCATACGCAGGGGGTGAGCAGCGCTATCAGTCCGCCGACGATACCGAGGAAAAAGATGCCCCACAACGAGCGCGATTGGGTGTCGGATGCTGCATCGAGGGCGTGAAGTTCATCGATGACGGGAGTCCATAAAGACCCACCCCCTTCCCTCCCAGTGAGGGAGTGAGCGGTTTGAATTTGCGAGGTGGTGTCCGTTTCGGCCTCTGATAAAGAGGCATCTCCTCCAGTTCCTGCGGTTTTATCCGCCTCTGCTTGAGTTGCAACCTTCCCCTCAGCCTTGTCAGGTGACTGCTCCCTCCCTAACAGGTGGTTCGAAGCCGGAACTATTACGTGTTCCGGCTGGAGAAGCTGCGGGGGGAGAGTCCCCTCAAAACTGAACTCCACCGGCATTGGCGGCATGCAGCTCTCATCGTTGCAGGTGCCGTATTCCAGATAGCCTACAGCCTTCCATGCGCCACCCTTCAGACGCAGACGCTGCGTGGCCGAACCTTTATTCTCGAAGTAGGTGACTTCGCAGCCGAAGACATTGTCCATCACGCGCTTTGGGGCAGGGGAGAGGCGCAGGCCACCCTCCAGCTGACAGCCCTCTAACTGTTCCGTGTTGAAGGTCATCTTCGTGGGGCCGTCGTCACCGTTGTCCGGTCCATAGACGTGCCAGCCCGGCTGGATCGTGAAGCTGAAGACGAGGTCGATGAGATCATCATGACCGCTGACCGCTTGTTTCTTCACAGAAGTGCTCACGGGATTTTGAGCCCCTACGCACACGCACGCGCATATTAAAATAAGGTGTAGGACAAATCGCTTCATAAAGTTCTATTCATTAGATTTTCGGGTGCAAAGTTAGGCAAAAATCTCTAATAAACCATTTCTTAAGCAGAAAAAATCAACAAATGCCCCCTTTTCTTAGTTCGTTATACCCAATCAGGCTTGTTTTGCCGCCCTGAAGTGCACCCGTCACCTCCTTTTCGTGACGGGTGCGTATATCTTATAAAATAAAAACTTTTTTTCGAAAATCCACCGAATCCACCGATTGAAAGGAGGGGAGAGAAGGATACTCATTCAAGATAGTCTTTATTTAACTCATTTCGTCGCAATCGAAATACAATTGCAGATGGCAATCGAGGCATAATGCCATCGGGCCCTCTCGTCCGCAAAGTTGTCTCCATGTCCAATCAGGACTACGGAACCTTATCCATTTCACTTTTTTGCCGCAGAGAGGACAAAACATCTCATCCAACAAGGGTTTAGTCTTATTGCTCAAACAAGCCTGCACATCTTCCCAAGGAAAGATCTCTTTATTTTCTAAGACCATCTTCTTGTAAGC
>JAFSZU010000111.1 GCA_017455585.1 Bacteroidaceae bacterium
TTGCTCCGTTGCAGCCAGACAAAGGTGTTCCACGGCAATGGCTATGTCTATGTCGCCATGATGCTTGCCGTCGGCTCTTACCCACTCCTCATCATGCAGCACAGAGGCAATGACGTACATCGGAGCCGTCTTGAACCAGTCCCGGTTATAGCACTGCTGCAACTTGGCCTTGTCCTCCTCATTGCTGACAATGTGGAATAGCCAGGGCTGTTTGTTCACTGCTGAAGGTGCAAAGCGGACACACTCCAGGATATAGTCCAACTTCTCTTTCTCCACGTTGAGGGACTTATAAGCTCTGCAACTGTACCTGTTCTTTACTAATTTCAGAAAGTTCATTGTATCAAACAATATTACGTAAAACTTGAATTGGTATATGCTTATTGGATTTAGAAAGTTCTAACAAGGCAGTATCAATCTCTACGCGTTTGTTCTCAAGAAGATTGTTGAGATAAGCACATTGTGGATGCTTGCGGTTATCAGCATCCCTATCCACTTTTTAGGAATATTTGATTAAAAGATGCCGATTTTGGGGACAAATATTTCGCTATAAAAGGCAATAAAAGAAGATGGTGGAAAAATAATTGTTCCCCACCATCTTTATTATCAGTCTGTTATTTAACGCATTTCATCGTTTTTCGCGTTAATATTCATCCTCGTTGAAAAGGAAGTCTTCTTTGGTGGGGTAATCGGGCCATACATCCTCTATGGTTTCGTAGATGTCACCTTCGTCCTCAATTTCGTTGAGATTCTCAATGACTTCGAGTGGGGCACCACTGCGAACGGCATAGTCAATGAGTTCCTCCTTGGTTGCCGGCCAAGGTGCATCTTCGAGTTTTGAAGCTAATTCCAGAGTCCAGTACATGATTTTAATTTACGATTTGACGAATAACAATTTACATTTTGCGACCTCAATCTTGCGTTTGACTTTTGGTGATTTAATTGTTAGAGCCTCTGTTTTATAAAAGGTTTAAGGGCTTATGCCTGAAATTGGGCGCGAAGATACTACTTTCTGATGAATTACCATGCAGAATCCTCACTTTTTTTTCGTTTCTGCCAAATAATATCCTCTACGGCCTCTGTTTTGTTGATTCTGCGGGCCAAAACGAAGAGATAATCGCTCAAACGGTTCATGTATGCCAGCAGTAACGGATCAACATCGGCCTCTGCCGCGAGGGCGTGAATGCGGCGTTCTGCCCGACGGCAGACGGTGCGGCAGATGTGAGCTTGTGCGGCTCCTGGGGAGCCGCCAGGCAGGATGAAGCCACGCCATCCGGGAAGCCCTTCTTCGGCAGCATCGATGGCATGCTCCATATCCTCCACGTCCTCCTGGGTGATATATCGTCCTGGACGGACATCGCGCTCACGGGTGTCAGTGGCCAGCATGGAACCAATGGAGAAAAGGAGGTTCTGCACACGCAGGAGGGTGTCACGTTCTGTGGCATAGGTGTTTTCATTGAGATAGCTCAGCAGTAACCCCAGGTGTGAGTTGAGTTCATCCACAGTGCCGTAGGCTTCCAGACGGATGTGTGTCTTGGGGACTCGTTGGCCCCCCACGAGGCTGGTCATGCCTGTGTCACCGGTTCGAGTATATAGGTGGCTCATGGGAGTTGAAAGTTGAAAGTTGAAAGTTGAGAGTTGAAAGTTGAAAGTTGAACAGCGGAAAACACGGAAAATAAACGGAAGGGGAAAGACTAACAGACAGGACGGAAATATTTCAGAGTATTTCTGGACGCTTCCGGGATTTCCGATGTGGAAAGTTCTTGAAGGGTCAAGCGTCGTCGGGCCGTGCGGAGAGTTGAAAAGCGGCTTGTTTATTTGATGAACTTTTTGCCGTTAACAATATATACGCCCTTTGTCCATTGTCCTTTGTCCATTCTTGAAGGGTCAAGCGTCCCGCTGGGCCGTGCAGTCCTTTGTCCATTGACTTTACGTCCGCTCAGGTCATACACTGCGCCATCCCATTTTTCACTTTTCATTCTTTCATTTTTCACTTCTTGGATGCCATCTGCTGTGCCAAGGATGATTTGTGCAGCGTTGAGGACGGCGTTTTGGCGGAGGTCGCTCTTGTTGACGCGGTGGATAAAGGCAACGAGGCGGCGGCGTGTGCCGCCGAAGCCGTCTTTCTCTACCCATGGAAATGTGACGTTGTAGCGGCCCGCCTCATCAACGGTGAGCAGGTCACCGATGGCATCGGCCGTGAAGTAATGCAGGATAATGCCATTATGGCGGAAAACGTCTTTCAGGTCGGCAGGGGCATCATCGTCATCCATGCCTTTCTGTGGATAGTTCTGCGTGGTAATGCCGTCTTCCACCAGGTAGCATGAGAGGTACAGGGGCTGTGAGGCGAGGTCGCGGGCCACGCGACCGCTGACGGTGACTTCGGTCTCGCCTTGTCGGATGTTGACCTCGGCCATGGCGGGCATGGCGGCAGCTGTGGCAAGGGCTTCTAAATAAGGTGTGGGAGACATCTCGCGGATTCCCTGAATGACGGTGTTCTCGCCTTCAAAGACGGCACGGTTATACATGATGGCAGGGTTGTACTCGTTCTCATAACCGCCGAAGATATAGACGATTTCGCGGTCGGGCTGAGTCGTGAAGGCATCCTCTGCGAAGCCGGTGTGGTGGGACACATAGACAAAGTTACCCTCATACTCCTCAAAGGCTTTTTCGAGGAAGTATGCCATTTGCGGGCAGGCGATGCACCGCTGGCTGGTGAACTCCTCGATGAGTGGTGTGCGCAGGAAGTTGTCGAAGGTGACGTAGAGCGGCGTGGTGCCGGGGCGGCCAGTCTGTGAGGGCTGTCCGTTGACAGCGGTAACCATGGCCGACCAGTTGACGGCAGTGCCCTCCTCGGAGCCTGCCCGCAACAGTGTTGTGATGACGGTGCTGCCATACGGTCCGATGGGTTCTTCCAGTTCGATGGTGCGCAGGGTGGGTTCTGCAGCTCCCTCGCCCTGCATGGCAAGTTCCAGATTGCGGATGGGCTCGGCGGAGAAGTTGTGGATGTAGAGTCCGCCAGTGAAGTCGGCATCGGGTGCCACGGTCTGCGGGTGTGTGGTGTTCTGCGCGTAGGCCGTGCTGGCGAAGTCCGCCGCCGCCCCTTCCTCTAAAAGTGCCGCCACGAGCAAAGTGCCACGGTCTGTGAATTCCTCCCATTTCGACTTGGCCAGGTTGACGATGCAGCTTTGCGGCACGGTGGCTGGGGCGTAGGCCACGAGGGGATAGGGCGTGCCGATGGTCTCGTAGGCTTGCAAGCCCAGATAGATGGCTTCATCGCCAATGGACAGCGGCTCGTCAAAGAGCACGTCGTTCCATCCTTCGGTGAAGTCAGCGTAGGTGGTGCGGACGAGGTTGCCCGGTGTCCCTGTGCTGGCGAGGATGGCCGACCGCTTCTGCCGCGCCTGTTTGTAGTCGGCCCGCAGGTAGCAGCGCACACCCAGGATGTTCCGTCCCTTCATGCGCACCAGTGCCGGGTCGGCAGCCGGGTCAAAGCGCACCATTCCCTGCACAAATTCATTTTTGTTGCCGCCCAGTGCCGAGAGTTCTTCGGTGCCTACGTCACCCGAAGGGGCGTAGCCGTAGGGGATTTGAGCAGGTAATGAACAAATAAGAAATAGCCGCTTGCTCATTTGACCACTTTTTTGCCGTTAATGATGTAAAGCCCCTTTGACAATTTATAATTTACAGATTTACTATTTACGATTTGGCGTCCGCTCACATCATATGCCTCACCAGCCCATTTTTCACTTTTCACTCTTTCATTTTTCACTTCCCATACGCCTGTTCCGTCGGTGATGACACCTTCGTTACTGTTGAAGACGTGCATGTATCTGCCGCCGTTGTCCTTGCTGCGATGGATGAAGGCTACGAGGTAGAGATTGTCTGTGTTCCAGTCGGGATCCACCGTTGTCTGATAGGTGGCAGTGACTTTGCCCTCTGCAATTTCGTCGCCATCCACGTCGGAGAGGATTTCGCGGATGACATTGGCGTGGGTATAGTGACCCATGGTTTCTTCCTTTTCCTTTTCTGTCCAGAAGAGCTGGCTGTCTGAATCTACATTGCGCTCCATGAGATAGACAGTGAGGCGCGGTGTCTCTCCTTGCGGCATGATGCCCTTGGCCACGTCGGTGTTCACGATGACACCGATGGTCTCGCCGTCCTGCTGCCATCCTCCGATGACCTCCACGGCGGCAAACGTCGGGTGGTTCATGGCCTCGTTCAGCACCTGATTAGCATATTCTCCAATTAAAACGCTGAACATGGGTGTGTGGCTGCTGTTGATCTGGTAGGAGATATTGTCTGTGCTTATGGCGCGGTCGATGGTCATGGCGGGTATGCTCACCTGGGTGGAGTCATTGTCACAGAGCCAGAGCGAGAGGGCAGTGGCATCGTCGTCGCCCGTCATGAACTGGTCATCGAGGTGCTGACAGACGAAGGTGAGGTAGTCGGTTTTGTTCTTGAGGCTTGGAGCCACATAGTCATCATAGTAGCGTGGCGACATGTAGCTGTTTTCAGACTCATAGTATTCCACCAGCGGGCGGCGCTCATACAGCTCTCCCACGGCGGGCGGCACACCGATGAGGCTGGTCGTCCAAGCCGCCTTGCGCGAGACGGGTTTGTCGTTGACCTTGGTGATGCTCACTTCCAGTTCGCCCGTGTGGAAGCAGCAGATGGGCATCATCATGACGCTACTGGTGGTGCCTGCCAGGATCTGTTTCTGGAGCGTCACTTTCTTGCTGTAGGTCTCTTCACCCTGTTTCGATGTGATCTCCACCGACTTGATGGTTTGTGACCCGGCGTTGCTGATGCGCATGAGCGCGCTCTCCGGTTCGCCGGTCCACACCACGCCGTCATCGATGAGCGAACGGATGACGGGGACGTAGTTGAAGCTGCCGCCGGTGTCCTGGATGGTGAGCAGGATGGGCAGTATGCCGCGGTCATTCATGTCCCGCCAGATGGGGTTGCCCTCGGCATCGTTGTCGCCATTGACCCAGAGATAGCAGCTGTTGGGCGTGTCATGGGGATAGAGCATGGGGATGGCGCAGACATCTTTCTTCAAGGTCGTGGTGAAGCCCACGACCAGTTGCTGCACATCTTCCGGAATCACATATTTCTTCATGGTGAGGTTATTCCATCCGGGATTGGCATCGCTGTAGCTGTATTTGACAGTCGTTTTGGAACTGACAGAGAGATTCTCTCCGTTGAAGGTGCTGCGGACAAAGCCCTGATAGGTACCGGTTTGGGTGCTGGTATCCCATCCCACACGCATTCCCGTGATGGTGCCGCCGATGTAGGGCTCCAACTGCTCGCGTGTCAGGAGGATGGCACAGCCCACCTGGGCATTGAAATCCAGAGAGAGGCCGTCATACTCCCATATCTGGTCGTCATACTGGGCATAGCCCACGTATGCCTTGCCCGAGGTGCTCTGGGCGTAGCAAGTTGAAAGTTGAACAACGGAAAATACGGAAAGGAAACAGAAAACACGGAAAAGAAAACACTGAGAGGGAACGGAAAGGAGAAGTAAAAGTTTGTTCATAAGTCTAAGTTAGTTAAGAGGTAAGAAGGTGATAAAGACAAAGCGTGTGACCCAGAACGGTCTGAGCCACACGCTGCAAGAGATTAGAGATTGTCTTTCTCTATGTCCTTGAAGTACTTGTAGGTGCCGTGCTTGATTTCCTCGGTGGCAGCCTCGTCGCAGACGATGATGCCGTGGGGGTGCAGCTGTAGGGCACTGATGGTCCACCACTGGGTGACGGGACCCTCGATGGCGGCTTGCAGGGCGCGGGCCTTGTTGTGACCGTTGCACAGGATGAGCACCTCGCGGGCTGCCATGACGGTGCCCACGCCCACGGTCAGTGCCGTTGCGGGCACGTCCTCGGGCTTGCCGCCGAAGAAGCGGCTGTTGGCCACGCGCGTGTCGGTGGTCAGCGTCTTCTGGCGGGTGCGGCTGTTGAGGCTGCTGCCCGGCTCGTTGAAGGCGATGTGCCCGTCGGGGCCGATGCCGCCCATGAACAGGTCGATGCCGCCGGCTTCCTCAATCATCTGCTCATAGTGTGCACACTCGGCAGCCAGATCCTTGGCGTTGCCGTTGAGGATGTGGATGTTCTCCTTGGGGATGTCGATGTGGTCGAAGAAGTTGGTGGCCATGAAGCTGTGGTAGCTCTCGGGATGGCTCTCGGACAGACCCACGTACTCGTCCATATTGAACGTCAAGACGTTCTTGAAGCTCACGCGGCCTTCCTTGTTGGCCTTCACCAGTGCCTGATAGGTGCCGATGGGGCTGCTGCCGGTGGGCAGACCCAGCACGAAGGGTTTCTCTGCCGTGGGCTGTGCAGCGTTGATTTTGTTGATGATGTACTCAGCTGCCCACTTGGACATCTGGTCATAGGACGGTTCAATGATGACTCTCATGATGTTTCTGTTTAGAGTTTATATATATTTGTTGATAGTTTCAAGTATCAACCACGGAAATCACGGAAACCATCTGAAAAACACGGAAACGTTTCCGCTTCTTCTCGTTTTTTCCGTTGTTCAATTCTCAATTCGGGGGCAAAGATATGGAAAAAAGTTTGAATAGTGTATCATTTTATAAAAATTTGTTTATTATTTCTTGACGGATATCATTATTTTGCTTACAATTTGTTACCACGCCACCCCCTTTTAACCTTATTATTGTTATAAA
>JAFSZU010000112.1 GCA_017455585.1 Bacteroidaceae bacterium
CTTTTTACTATGTATTTCACAGGAATCATTATCGCCATTAGTACCTTTTTGACTATTGGCATCTGGCACCCCATAGTTATCAAAACCGAGTACCACTGGGGTACTCGGCCTTGGATTGTTTATTTGTTGATAGGCATCGCCTGTATAGTAGGCGCTTTGTTCATTGAGAATACCATCCTCTCTGCCATTGTCGGCGTGTTTGGTGCGTCGGCCCTTTGGGGCATCGGCGAACTGTTCGCTCAGAAACGGCGTGTCGAGAAGGGCTGGTTCCCCATGAATCCTAAGCGGAAACAGGATTACAGCGGGTAGTCCTCGAAGGCGTAGAGAACGGTTGAGAGGTAGCGCTCACCCGTGTCGGGCAACAGGACAACGATTCTCTTGCCCTTGTTCTCCGGTCGGCGGGCTATCTCAGTGGCGGCATAGAGGGCGGCGCCTGCGGAGATGCCTACCAGCAGCCCCTCTTGACGGGCAACCTCACGGCCTGTGCGGATGGCATCGTCGTTCTCTACATCGAACACCTCGTCGACCAAATTGCCGTTGTAGGTCTTGGGAACGAAGCCGGCGCCGATGCCCTGGATCTTGTGCGGGCCGCTGACGCCACCGTTCAACACGGGACTTGACTTAGGCTCCACGGCGACAATCTGCACGCTGGGCTTCTGCTCTTTCAGATATTTGGCCACGCCCGACACGGTGCCGCCAGTGCCTACACCAGCTACGAAGATGTCTACCTCGCCGTCCGTCTGCGCCCAAATCTCAGGGCCCGTCGTGGCATAGTGCTTGGCAGGGTTGGCGTCGTTCTCAAACTGTTGCAGGATGATGCTGCCGGGGATGGAGTTGCGCAGTTCCTCTGCGGCACGGATAGCACCGGGCATGCCGTCCTTTCCGCTGGTCAGGCGAACCTCCGCTCCGTAGGCCTTGACGAGATTGCGGCGCTCCACGCTCATCGTCTCAGGCATCGTCAGAATGAGTTTGTAGCCCTTGACGGCACTGACCAGTGCCAGTCCTACGCCCGTGTTGCCGCTGGTGGGCTCGATGATGGTGGCGCCGGGCTTGAGCAGGCCTTTATGCTCAGCATCCTCGATCATGGCCAGCGCAATACGGTCTTTCACGCTGCCGCCGGGGTTGAAGAACTCTACTTTGGCAATGACGGGTGTCTCGATACCCTTTGCCTGCGAATACTTGTTGAGCTCCAGTAGTGGGGTGTTGCCGATGAGCTCTGTCAGCTGTTTTGCTATTTTCATGTCTTTAAAATTAGGGGGCTAAGAAATCTTGTCAAATGCTTGTGCGAGGTCCTCGATGATGTCATCGATGTGCTCTGTTCCGATGCTCAGGCGGATGGTTGAGGGCGTGATGTGCTGCTCAGCCAGTTCCTGCTCGCTCATCTGTGAGTGGGTGGTGGTGTAGGGGTGAATCACCAGGCTCTTCACGTCGGCCACGTTGGCCAGCAGCGAGAAGATCTCCAGGGCATCGATGAACTTCCATGCCTCCTCCTGACCGCCCTTAATCTCGAAGGTGAAGATGCTGCCGCCGCCCTGCGGGAAGTACTGCTGGTAGAGCTGGTGGTCGGGATGGCTGGCCACTGCGGGATGGTTGACCTTGGCCACCTTCGGGTGCTTCTCGAGGAAGTCGACCACCTTCAGCGCATTCTCCACGTGGCGCTCCACACGGAGTGACAGCGTCTCCAGTCCCTGCAATAGTATAAATGCATTGAAGGGCGAAATTGTTGCACCGGTGTCACGCAAAATCACGGCACGGATGCGGGTGACGAAGGCAGCGGCGCCAGCCACATCGGCGAAGATGGCTCCGTGGTACGAGGGATCGGGCTTGGCCAGTGTGGGGAACTTGTCGGCATTGGCTTTCCAGTCGAACTTGCCGCCGTCCACGATGACGCCGCCCAGTGACGAGCCGTGGCCGCCGATGAACTTCGTAGCAGAGTGTACCACGATGTCGGCACCGTGCTCAATGGGTCGGATCAGATACGGTGTGCCGAAGGTGTTGTCCACGATGAGGGGGATGTTGTGGCGGTGAGCCACCTCAGCCACGGCCTCGATGTTCAGCACGTCGCTGTTGGGATTGCCGAAAGTCTCGGCATATACTACTTTTGTGTTGGGCCGGATAGCGGCTTCCAAGGCCTGCAGGTCGTTCACGTTGACGATGGTGTTCTGGATGCCCTGCGTCGACAGTGTGTGGGTGATGAGGTTGTACGAGCCGCCATACAGATTGTCGGCTGCCACGATGTGGTCGCCGGCCTGCACGATGTTCTGCAGGGCATAGGTGACGGCGGCGGCACCAGAGGCCACGGCCAGACCTGCCACGCCGCCTTCGAGGGCAGCCACACGGTCTTCGAACACACCCTGTGTCGAGTTGGTCAGACGACCGTAGATGTTACCAGCGTCACGCAGGCCAAAGCGGTCGGCGGCGTGCTGAGAGTTGTGGAACACATAGCTCGTAGTCTGATATATGGGCACCGCACGGGCGTCGGTTGCGGGGTCAGCCTGCTCTTGGCCTACATGGAGTTGCAATGTCTCAAAGCGATAATTCTTCTTACTCATGATTCTTTTCCTTTCTTTTAATTGTTTGTTGTTTGAATTCTGGGTGCAAAGTTACGGCATTTGGAAATATCTACCAAATTTCTTGCATATTTCAGAAAATATCCCTAACTTTGCACCGAAAACAAATAGTTCTTTCTGAAAGAGCCCTTTGAAAGCCCTCGTAACAGAATAATATTCTAAAAGGATATGGTAGAGACACTGGATGAGACTGATTTGCAGATACTTAGAACGCTGCAAAAGAATGCGAAGCTGACCACCAAGGAGTTGGCCGATGCCGTTCACCTGACCCCGACGCCCGTCTTCGAGCGTCAGAAGCGTATGGAGCGCCGGGGGTACATCAAGAAGTATGTTGCCGTGTTAGATCCCGACAAACTGGGCCAGGGTCTTCTGGCGTTCTGCAAGGTCAAGCTGAAGCAAATCAACCACGAGATAGCCGATGCCTTTGTCCGCCGCATCATGCGCCTTCCCGAAGTGACGGAGTGTTACAACACCTCCGGCTCCTACGACTACCTGCTCAAAGTCCGTGCCGCCGATATGAAGCAGTATCAGGAGTTCATCCTCAACAAACTTGGCGAGATAGAGGACCTCAGCTCCATTGAGAGCACCTTCGTCATGAGCGAGGTCAAGCAGGTGCATGGCATCAACATATAAGTAATTTTTCTTTGTACAGACTGTGGAATGTCATTATTATAGTATCTGAAATGGTACTATAATAGGCTGTTGAGTCTGTTTCGCAACTGTTCCGCCTCGCCTTTGCGGATGGAGAGGACGATGTTGCAGGATGCACCCTCGTAGTCCTGGGAGATAATGCATGGCTTCATGTCCTTGACGATGCGCATCACATCGTTCATCTGCGGGTAGGCGAAAGAGTAGCGGACGATTTCCTCCACCTGCCGGGTCTCGATGGTGGCATGGGCGATGGCGTCGGCGGCAGCCTCACGATAGGCCACGATGAGGCCGCTGGTGCCGAGGTTGACACCACCGTAGTAGCGCACCACGACGATGAGGATGTCGGTCAGCTCGTTAGAGTTGATTTGTCCGAGAATAGGCTTGCCGGCAGTCGACGACGGCTCGCCATCGTCGTTGGCACGAAACTCGGTGCGCTCAGCCCCTAACATGTAGGCATAGCATACGTGGCGGGCATCATAATACTTCTTGCGATACCCGGCAATGATGTCCTTCACCTCATCCACCGTCCTGACGGGATGGGCGAAAGCGAGGAACTTACTCCGCTTCTCGGTGTAATATCCCTCGCTTGTGCCTGCTATAGTCTTGAATTCGTCGGTCATAGGGCTTATGGGACTAATGAGCCTGATGGGACTAATGGGACCTATGGGCCTGGGGCCTATGCCAACTTGTGAATCACCAGTCCAGAGCGCAGTTTGGGCTCAAACCAGGTGGCCTTGGGCGGCATGATTTTGCCGCTGTCGGCGATGTCCATGATCTGCTGCATGGTGACGGGGTAGAGGGCCAGGGCGGCACGCATCTCGCCACTGTCCACACGGCGCTTCAGCTCACCGAGGCCACGCAGGCCACCCACGAAGTCGATGCGCTTCGAGGAGCGCAGGTCGCCAATGTTCAGTATCTCGTCGAGTATCAGACGGCTGCTGATGTCCACGTCCAGCACACCGATGGGGTCGGTGTTGTCGTAGGTGCCTTCCTTGGCGGTGAGGCTGTACCAGTGCTGGTCGAGATATAGGGAGAACTCGTGCAGTCGCTGGGGCTTGTAGATGTCTCTGCCCTTGTCCTCCACGATGAAGTTCACCTGCAGGGCGGCGAGGAACTCCTCGCTGGACAGGCCGTTGAGGTCTTTCACCACACGGTTGTAGTCGAGGATGGTCAGTTGCGAGGCCTGAAAGCACACGGCCATGAAGTAGTTGTACTCCTCGTCGCCACGGTGGTTGGGATTCTGCTGTTGCTTCTCAGCGCCTACCAAGGCGGCCGCTGCTGAGCGGTGGTGGCCGTCGGCAATATAGAGGCTGGGCATCTTGGCGAACTCAGCAGTGATGGTCTGGGTGTCGGCGTCGTTGTTGATGATCCAGAACTGATGGCGGAAGACGTCGATGTGTGCGATGAAGTATTAC
>JAFSZU010000012.1 GCA_017455585.1 Bacteroidaceae bacterium
CGCGCCGCATTTACCGTTCCCTGGACACGCGCCAGAACAGCAAGGCACACTATGTGGCCCTGCGTCACTTGGCGGAGATTGCCATGCTGCAAGGGGATTATGAGCATGTGCCCGATTTGGTGGACACGGCTTTTGCCAGTGCCGAGGCGGTGTTCTTCCAGGCATTGAGGCAGAAGGATGCGTACCACCGCGCCAATCTGGAGCAGGAGCGTCAGGCAGAACGCCTCGTCTATCACAACCGTCTGGCACTGTGGGCACTGGCGGCGGTAACGGTCATTGCCGTGCTGGTCATCGCTTTCATCGTCACCCTCAATCGCCACCGACGGGCGATGCAACAGCAACGTCTGCTGCAACAGCAGCGTGAGGCACGCCAAGCCGCCGACCGCCAGCAACGCGAGGCACGCGAGGCGGCACGCCAGCTGGAACAGCAGGAAGCCATGATCCACCTGCTGCAGAACTTCATCATCGAGAAAAGCGAGGTCATCCAGCGGCTGCGCACCGAGGGCAACCAGAAGATACGCCTCAGCCAGCAGGACTGGAAGGAGGTGGAGCAGACGCTGGACAGCATCACCGGCGGCTTCGTGCAGCGGCTGCGCAAGGCACACCCCACCTTCCAGGAGGAAGATATCCAGCTGTGTATGCTCACCCGCATGAACCTGACCAATCAGGCCATTGCCGCCATCTACCTCATCACCGTCTCTGCCGTGAAGCATCGCAAGCTCAAACTGAAGAAGGACGGTTTCGGCGAGACCGACCCCTCGCGCCCCTTAGATGCCGTGCTGGCCGACATATAACGAATGAGCATCCATGAGATACCGTCTGATCCTATTTCTCCTGACCCTGGCGAGCGCCCTATGGGCGGACTCCATGCAGATGTGGCAACCGCGCCCCATCCTCAGCACCGTGCCTACGCTGCATGTCACTGCGGTGACGCTGGGCGAGGAGGAAACCGTCGTGGTGCTGGGCGCGCAGCCCCCCATTTCCTCACATCTCTCATCTCTTATCCCTCATCTTTCATCTGCCGCTTTTGCCTCCGACGAGGCAGACCATCACTATCCTCTGCTCCGCACAGCACAGACAGACTCCACGCTCACGCTGGTATTCAGCGCCCTGCCCCAGGACACACGTCTCCTGGACGTGGTCATAGACAGCACGCACCGTTGGATGGGCATTCACAGCGGCATCCGTGCGCTGCGTCTGCCAGCCGCACATCCACAGTTCGATGCCGATGCCACCGTGCCGGATTCCATCAATGATATCATACAGGCTAACACGCTGGAAGAGATGCTCACAGACGACACACTCTATGCATTCGTGCGACAGCAACTGCCGTTGTTCCGAGACTATGTGGCCTGGAAGTGGAAACTCGCACCTCACGAAGCTTTCCTGCTCCAGCGCGAACACGAGCATCTGGAACAGATGAGAAACGGACAAACTGCCAGCGGCACCCACGACCCGGCACAGCCCCACGACTCCGTCCCACTGCCGCCCATCAGAAGACAACTGCCACACGGACCCAAGCCACCTCGCCCCAACCTCCTGCAAAGACTCTTCGGACACAAAGAGGAAGGCACTCCCCCGAACAGCAAACGCCCCCGCCCCGTCTCCCACTTCGAGCAGAAGATGTTGCAGGAGATGCGCAAATAGCATTCACGAACCAGCCATCTAATAAGTCATTGCCCTATGAGACCTAGCCTATTCATTCTTATTTCTTATTTCTTATTTCTTATTTCACCCGCCGTGGCCCAGAACACCTTCACCGCTCGCATCGTGGATGCCGAGAGCGGCGACCCGCTGCCGCTGGTGAGTATCTATATCTCCGAGGAGAAAGGCACGCTGACCAACTTCGACGGCGAGTTCAGCATCATGGCAGACTCCACCGACCTGCTGCGCATCACGTGTGTGGGGCGGCAGAGCATCGCCCTGTATGCCAGCCAACTACCCCAGGTGCTGCGTATGAAGATGCTGTCTGCCACGCTGTCCGAGGTCACCGTGAGTGCCGTGGAGGGCAAGCTCCTGGAGGTGGCACGACGCATGGAGAAGGCCTACGGGCGGCGCAAGTACAAGGAGGCGCAGTACTTCTACCGTCAGACCTCCGTGCTGGCGCAGAAGCAAGATATCGTGGAGGCATTCATCGGTGCCAAGGCTGCCGTGAACCTGCGGGGTCTGGAGTTCCTGACGGGCCGCCACGGGCGACTCAGCGAGGCGGCGTGGGCCCAGTCTGCCATCAACGAGATGAACCTGCACCACGTCCTGGAGCTGGGTCCCATGACCAAAGACGCGGCCTTCTGGCACAGCCTCGTCACGCCGCTGCCCGCCAGAGAACCCTCCACCAGCTGGGGAGGATTCGTCGGGAAGGAGCTTGGACGTGCCATCGAGTACCTGCAGAAGCACTACATCATCACCATCGACGAGATGGACGGCGAGGACCAGCAGCTCTACCGCATCCAGCTGCGCCGCCGCGAGGACGAAACCATGAAGGCACCCATCATGACCGGCACGCTCTACGTGGATCGCCCCACGCTCTCTGTGCTGGCCTTCGACGGGCAGGTGGAGAACATGATAATCCGCTTCAGCAAGGGAGAGCTGCGCAGTGCCACCACCATTCCCGTCAATCTGGAGTTCCACATCGACTACCGCTATGACCGCAAGTTCCCCGAGGTGGCAGACCTGTCCATGCAGGCCCGCTGGGGTGACTTCCAGACGCGCACCCTGCTCTTCAACGTGGAGGGGCAGAAGCACCTAAAGAAGAAAAAAGGTACGCACGCGCGAGAGAACATGCTCACCAGCATCGCAACCGTGGGCTATGACAGCACTTTCTGGGCCAACAACGAGGTGGTGAAGCGCACGGCAGAGGAAGCCGCCATCGCCGCCGGAACGGTGGATCGCCAACAGGCACGCCTCGACAGCGTGGCCACCGCGCAAGCGGCCATGCCCCCATTAGAGCGGCTGGCAGACCGCCTCACCCGCTTCGGACAGGCCATCCCGCAGGAGAAGGTCTATGTCCACATGGACAACACCTGCTACTTCCTGGGCGACACCATCTGGTTTGCCGCCTACACACGCCGCACCAACGAGGACAAGCCCAGCCGCATCAGCCGCGTGCTCTATGCCGAGCTGTGGAACCACGATGGCTACCTGGTGGAGCGCAAGCTGGTGGAGATGAAGGAAGGGCGGGGTCGCGGCTTCTTCGCCCTGCCAGACACCCTCTACAGCGGCTACTTCGAGCTGCGAGCCTATACCCGCTGGCAGCTCAACTGGGGGCAGACAGAGCACTACCACACATGGCCCACCGAGTACTGGTTCTACAACAAGGCGATGGCCAAGGACTTCTTCCGCGACTACGAGAAACTCTATTCCCGTGTCTTCCCCGTCTATGACAAGCCCAAACAGAAGGGTGAGTTCTACCGTGACATGACCCTGCGCCCCCTGCGACGCTACTTCAAGTCGGCTCCCAAGCCCGCCGAGCTGCGCCTCTCGCTCTTCCCCGAGGGCGGCAACCTGGTGGCCGGCGTGCCATGCCGCGTGGCCTTCGAGGCCGCGACCAGCGAGGGGGAAGTGGTCGAAGGCTCGGTGAGTCTTCAAATGAAAAAGGGAAAAATAAAAATGAAGAATGAACGGGGCGAAGAGGTGGAGAGCGTGGAAACGGAGAACCGCGGGCGCGGCACCTTCATCTTCACACCCGAGGAAGGAGAGAAATACGAGGTCGTGTTCACGGCTCATGACCCCGGAACGAATGGAAAAAGGGAGACCGTCTCGCAGACCATCAAGGATGTGAAGGCCGAGGGTGTCGCACTGCAAGCGAATCTCGACAGCCTCACCGGCCAGTGGAACGTCACCCTCTACGCCGCCGGACAAGCGGCCCGGCAGCCCCTGGGTCTCACCGTGATGCACGAGGGACAGGTGAAGTTCTTTGAGTGCATAGTGCATAGTGCAGAAGTGCATAGTGCAGAAGTGCATAGTGATACCTTTGCAGATGGAAATTTAGAGTCACAGCAATCACTATGCACTATGCACTCCAGCACTATGCACTCCAGCACTATGCACTCAACATCCCTTTCCCCTGGCATCCACCAAGTTACCGTCTTCGACTCCATCGGTCACATCTATGCCGACCGCCTCTTCTTCGTCACCGCCCCCGACCTGGCACAACCCACATTGATGCTCTCTGGCCTGAAAGACCAGTACCAGCCCTACGAACAGGTGAACCTTGACATCACCTCATCACACCTCATGCCCGGACAAACCGTGTCGCTGGCCGTGCGCGACGCCGCCCTGCAGGACTACACCTTCGACAGCGGCAATATCATGACAGAGATGCTGCTGGCCTCAGAGATCAAGGGCTTTGTGCCACAACCGGATTATTTCTTCGAAGCCGACGATGCGGAGCACCGCCGCGCCCTGGATCTGCTCATGCTGACCCAGGGCTGGCGGCGCTTCAACTGGCAGGACATGGCCGTCAAGGGCGCATGGGACATCACACATCCCGCCGAACACACGCAGATGGTCACCGGCACCGTCAACCGCTACTACGCAGACACCAGCGGCTTTGACCCCAACTACGATGCAGTCCAGGCAGAGCACGCTGCTTTCCAGATGTCCATGGCCACCAACCTCTTCGGCGAGACCGTGCAGATGGGCGACGGCAGTGCCATCGTCTATGGCAATGACGGCTACCAGCCCTACAACCATTTCGCCAACAACCGCTCCTACGGCAACCGCAACTTCGGGTGGAACCTGAATACTTTTGAGGAGAACAAGATGCAGAACGGATACTTTGGTTCTTCCAGCTCCTTCTCCTCCTTCCAGCTGCAACGCCCCGAATGGCGTAACACCGACTACAACGTCCTCAACTTCAAGACCGCAGACTCCTACCGCCAACGGCGCAAGGACAAGATGAACGAGGCCGCCCGCCGCTACGTGGAGGAAGGAACGGTCAAGAAGGACGTGACGGTGCACGCCGAATTCGTGGATGCCGAAGACCCCAAAGACTACCTCATCGGCGAGACGCAGACCCAGAACGGTCGCTTCCAGATCGACCTGCCCCGCTTCGAGGGACAGTGCATCTTCTTCCTCGCGGCCAGCGACACCACCAAATGGAAGAAGAAGGAACGCCACAACTGGGTGAAGGTGGACCCCACCGACGAGTACTCCTCCTCGCCCGCCTACCCCGAATACTATGTCCGCCTGAACTTCCCCTATCCCCGCTGGGTGAAACCCTACACCTTCTATCAGGTACACAACGCCCTCATAGAACCGCTACCCTCGCGCTCAGACAGCAACCTCTCCTTCGGCAGTACCTCTTTCCCCTCACCGCGCTCTGTTCGCGGCGGTACGTCCGCCGCGTCACCCGCCGCCTCCAAGCGCCGCCTACTCACCGACGGCACCAACCTCCTCAGCGAAGTCACCATCCGCGCCCGCCACGGAGGCCTCCGCCGCATCGACTACAGCAAGCCCGCTTACGTCATCGATGCCTACAATGCCCTCAACCTGGGCATGGACGCCGGCCTCATCGACTACACCTTCAGCGCACATGAAGTGGGGCAGAAAGCCGCCGCCGCCCTCATCGGAGATATGGGCATGGAGCGCCACTACGACATCAGCACCAGCGGAGACAGCCGCCCAGGCCTGAACCGAGGCCCACTGGAAGAGCGACGCTACAACCTGCTGCCCTATATCGACAAGATGTATATCTACACCGACTACTCGCCGCGCCGCGAAGGAGATGAACGCTACGAACAGGACAACCAGCCCAGCGTGAGAATTGACTTGCGCCGTTACCCCGACCAGAGCCAGCGCGTCACCTACATCGACCGCCGGTATATCCTGCCCGGCTTCGCCTACCAAGAGGACTTCTACCACCCCGACTACCAGCGCACACCACCCACAGAGGCCACGAAGGACTACCGCCGCACTCTCTACTGGAACCCCGACCTGCAGCTGGATGCCAACGGTCGCGCACACATCCACTTCTTCACCGGCACCCGCGCCGCCACACTCCACGTGGATGCCGCAGGGCAGACTGCCGCAGGAGATCTTCTCTTCTGCCAGTAGGCCCCGGCACCCACGGTACCGCTCATAAGTTTACTGTGCTGCTTTTTGCAGGAAAGCACCTCGTGTCAGCTCACACGTGTGACGGACTCTATGCCGTCAATCTTGCGCAGGTTCTTGATGATGAGGCTGAGGTCCTGTGTATCATGCACGCTGAGTTCAATGTCTCCCTGGAAGATGCCGTCGTTGGCAGCAATGGAGAGACTGTGGACGTTGACGTTGAGCTGGCTGGTGATGACGTCTGCAAGGCTGCGGATGATGCCCACGCGGTCAATGCCCTCCATGCGCAGTGTGGCGGGGAAACTGAGTTGCTTGTGTGTATCCCAGAAGACGGCGAGGATGCGGTTGCCGTCCACGTTCTTGAGTTTGTCTGCGATGTCGCAACGCCGCTTGTGGATGATGACGCGGTTCTGCTGGTCGATGTATCCCAGCACCTCGTCTCCGGGGATGGGATGGCAGTGCGGGCACATGGTGACACGGGTGATGTTCTCCTCGTTGAGGTAGAGCGGCTTCTTGCGATCCACGACGATGGCGGGCTGCTTCTCTGCCTCGGTGAGCGCATCAGCGCCTTGGGCATCGGCCTCCTGCGGGTTTTCCTTATGTTTCTTGCGTTTGTAGAAAGGGATGTAGCGCGTCCATCCCTTGGTGGCGTGTCTGCGATCCTCCTCGGATGCGTGCTGGATAGCCTGCACGTCTTCGTCTGTGAGGATGACGGTTTGTGCACCCACGCCCTGGAAGAGCTCCTCGCGCGTCTCTATCATGTGTCGCATGCAGAGACGGTCAAGCACAAGGCTGTTTTGCTCCAGCTCGTGTTCCTGGCACCAGACAGCCAGCATCTCTTCTCCAACCTTCTGGTGTTCACGCCGCTGGCGACGCAGGATGACCTCGATCTTGCCGCGCGCCTTGGCGGTAGTGGCGAACTGCACCCAGTCGGGTTTCACGCGCACGTCCTTGGAGGTGAGGATTTCCACCTGGTCGCCGCTCTTGAGCACGTGGTTGATGGGAACGAGCTGGTGGTTGACCTTGGCACCCATGCAATGCGTGCCCACGACGGTATGTATGCTGAAGGCAAAGTCCAGTGCCGTGCTGCCCGCGGGCATGGTGCGGAACTCGCCCTTGGGCGTGATGACCAGAATCTCGGAGCTGTAGAGGTTGAGCTTGATGGTGGACAGGAAGTCCATGGCCGAGGGCTGTGGGTCATCCAGGATTTCCTTGATGGTGGAGAGCCACTTCTCCAGCTCTGTCTCGCTGGCTGTGGTGTCCTTGGTTCCCTCCTTGTATTTCCAGTGGGCGGCGAAGCCACGTTCTGCCATGTCGTCCATGCGCCGGGAACGGATCTGCAGTTCTATCCACCGTCCCTGTGGGCTCATGAGTGTGGTGTGGAGGGCCCGGTAGCCATTGGACTTGGGTGTGGAGAGCCAGTCGCGGAAGCGGTCTGGGTGTGCCTTGTAGATGCTTGTGCATGCGGCGTAGATCTGGAAGCAGTCTGCCACCTCAGTGTCCTCGGCATGGGGGTCGAAGACGATGCGCACAGCCAGCAGGTCGTAGATTTCCTCGAAGCCCACATGCTTATTCCTCATCTTGGCCCAGATACTGTAGGGGCGCTTGATGCGTGCATTGATGTCATAGGTCAGTCCCATGCGGTCGAGTTTCTGGCGGATAGGCTGGATGAAGCTCTTGAACACGTCGTCGAGGTGGGGTCGCAGCTCGTTGAGTCGTGCGCAGATGTCGGCGTGGGCCTCGGGGTGTTCATACTGGAAGCTGAGGTCTTCCAGTTCTTCCTTGATGAGATTAAGTCCGAGCCGATGCGCCAGAGGGGCATAGATATACAAGGTCTCACCGGCAATCTTGTACTGCTTGTGTGGCGGCTGCGAGCCCAGTGTGCGCATATTGTGGAGACGGTCGCTGATTTTGATGAGTATGACACGGATGTCATCGCTCATGGTCAGCAGCAGTTTCTTGAACGACTCGGCCTGTGCCGATGCCTTGTCGCCGAAGATGCCACCGGAGATCTTGGTGAGTCCATCGACAATCTGTGCAATCTTCTCGCCGAAGATGTTGCTGATGTCCTCCACCGTGTAGTCTGTGTCCTCCACCACATCGTGCAACAAAGCAGCGCAGATGCTGGTACTGCCCAGCCCTATCTCGCCGCAGACGATCTGCGCCACGGCCAGCGGGTGGGTGATATAGGGCTCACCGGATAGGCGACGCACGCCGGCATGTGCCTTGTTGGCGAAGTTGAATGCCTTGGTAATCAGCTCCACCTTCTTGCGGTGGGGCGAAGCCTTGTAGGTCTCTATAAGGCGGTCAAACATGGATTGCACCAGTTCGTTATCTTTGGCAGACTCATCCCCCTCTATATCCGTCCACGGCTTAGGAGTCAAGTCGAGGGGAACAGTTTCATTAGATTGGTAGTTTTCTTTCTCTTCCATAGCTTTAGGTGTTATTCTCCATGAGGAGGGATAAGGAGGTGGGACCGTTATCTCACCCTGATTTTCTGTCCGGCCTTGATATTGTTGCCTCTGATGCCGTTGAGACTTCGCAACTTGGCCACGGTGGTGCCGTTTCTCTTTGCGATGGCTCCGAGACTGTCGCCGCGCCGGACGGTAACCGTCGTGCCGCCGCGTGCCGCTGCCCGTCCGCGCCGTCCTCTGCCGCTGGCATACTGACCCTGTGCCACCTCCACCTCACTGCGGCTGGTCAACAGTTCCGTGGCGTGGTAGGTGTAGATGCTGTCACCCGCAGCCACGAAGGCAGCCATGGCCGGTGTGGGCAGGCGCAGTGTGCACTCGTGGCTGTCGCCGGGGATGAGGCTGGTGCGGTACTGCGGATTCAGTGCTCTCAACTCCTCGGCTTTGACATTGCAGAGTGCCACCACCTGGTCCATGTGCAGGTTGCGTGTCACCGTGACGGTGTCCGTCGAGGCAGGCAGCTGTGCGGCTGCCGGGCAGATATTGTGGTCGCAGTAGTGGTTCATGATGTAGTTGGCGGCGATGAAGGCCGGCACATAGCCGCGTGTCTCGGCGGGTAAGTAAGGGTAGATACGCCAGTAGTCCTTCTCGCCGCCAGCCCGGGCAATGGCTTTGCGCACATTGGCCGGTCCGCAGTTGTAGGAGGCAATGACGAGTGTCCAGTCCCCGAAGATGTCATAGAGGTCGTGCAGGTAGTGGGCGGCGGCGTAGCTGGCCTTGATGGGGTCTCGCCGCTCATCGATGAGGCTTGTGACTTCAAGCCCGTACTGCTTGCCCGTGGTGATCATGAACTGCCACAGCCCCACGGCTCCGGCACGGCTGACAGCGGTTGGGTTCAGCGCCGATTCTATGACGGGCAGGTATTTCAGTTCCAGCGGCATCTGGTAGGCTTCCAGTGCCTCCTCAAAGATGGGCGTGTAGAAATTGCTGGCTCCCAGGATGATGCTCACACTGCGCCGCAGCCGACCGGCATACTGGTCGATGAACTTGCGCACCACCTCATTGTAGGGCATCTCTATCACGTTGGGCAGACGTCCCAGGCGGCGGATGTATGTCTCACGGTCGAATTCGGGGTTCGTGCCTTCTGTGCAATCACCCTCGGCAGAGAGGTAGTTCTTGTTGTTCCACTCCAGCAAGAGACTGTCCAGCTCGGCTTCCATGCCGTCGGGCAGACTGATGTCGTCGGGCGAGAGGGCCGGCTGTTCATCGTCATCTTCCACCTCTTGCGCGCAGAGGGTGGCAGGCAGGAGGCATGGAGTAAGAAATAAGAAATAGGAAATAAGAAATAAGAATATATGTCTCATAGGCGGTGAAGCGGGTATAAGTGTTAGAAGTTCAGTCGCACAGCCATACCGAGTCCCGTCTCGTGGCACAGAGAGGCTGGCGTGTTCTGCCGGAGGTTGGGGCTGAGTGTCGTGGGACGGCTGTTGATGACGGCTGGCGTCACTTGCAGCGAGAGGTCCTCGGAGATGTCGAAGGAGGATAGCTCGGCATCCACGTAGGCATCGATGACGGAGATAACATAGACACCGATGAAGGCGAAGATGCTCATGTCACGGTATTTGCGGAAGTAGTTCTTCTTGTTCTTGAAGATTTCCTTGAACTGGTCTTCGCGCCCGGCAATGCTATAGTTCAGGGGGAGCATCTTCTCGTATGACTTGGTGTTGGGGTCGCTGTCCATGATGTCGAGGTATGCCTGTGAGTAGTCCCGCAGCATCATGTTGTTCCATGAGAGGGCGTAGGCGCAGCCGAGGAATCCCCCATAGATGATGGGCAGCTTCCAGTATTTGTGGTTGTAGATTTGCCCGGCACCGGGAATCACCAGTGCCAGCCAGAGGGCTCGGGTGGGGTCGGGGGTCTTGTGCATCCGATGGGTTCGGACGGCTTGAATGGCTTGTGCCGCCAAGCTATCTGCCGCCACAGGGGGGATGGCCAGCAATGAATCTGTTCCAGCATTGCCCGATCGCAGCAACAGCACAGAGTCTGGTGCAATCGGGAACTCATCCTCCACTTCCTGGCTATGAGCCATGAGCGGAAGTAAGAGTAAAAGGAGGATGATTTTCAGGTTCATTGCGTTTTGTGTGGGAGGGGGAAGGGGCGCGCAAATATGCGCTACACCCAACCAGGTTTGAGATGTGTGTTGTTAACCTGTAACGTGTTAACGTGTTAACGTGTTAACGTGTCACGCTTTCAGCTTGTCCAGCAGTGCCACGATGCGTTCCAGGTCCTCTTCGTTGGAGAAGGGGATGGTGATTTTGCCGCGCCCTTTCTCGGAGCAGGTGAACTGCACGCGCGTCTTGAAGCAGTCGGAGAGGCTGTTGCGCAGCGAGGCATATTGCTCGGAGAGCCGTCCTTGCCGTGGGCGCAGTTTCTGCCCGCCGGTGTTGACGGTCTCGCCCTCCATCAGCCGCTTGACCATATCCTCCACCTTGCGCACACTCAGGTGCTGCCGCTGAATCTCGCCGAAGACCTTCAGCTGCAGGGAGGGGTTGTCCAGCGAGAGGAGGGCGCGCGCGTGACCCATATCCACCTCGCGGTTTTGGAGAGCCATCTGTATGGTGGCGGGCAACTTCAGCAGACGCAGGTAGTTGGTGATGGTGGCGCGCTTCTTTCCCACGCGCTCCGAGAGGCGGTCCTGTGTGAGGTCATACTGCTCCAGCAGGTGCTGATAGGCCAGTGCTATCTCTACGGCATTCAGGTCCTGACGCTGGATGTTCTCGATGAGCGCCATTTCCATCACGTTCTCGTCATCGGCCGTGCGGATATAGGCGGGAATGGCGGTGAGCCCTGCCATCTGCGAGGCGCGCCAGCGTCGCTCACCGGCGATGATCTCGTAGGTGCCGTCCTCCATCTGCCGGAGGGTGATGGGCTGGATGATGCCTATCTCGCGAATGCTGTCGGCCAGTTCCTGCAGCGTCTCCTGGTCAAACTCGCGGCGCGGCTGTTTGGGGTTGGGGTGGATGCGGTCCAGTGCTATCTCGTTGATGCTGCTGGAGCCTTGCGTGCGCACTTCTTCGGTGCTGATAAGGGCGTCGAGTCCGCGGCCCAGTGCGGGGTATTTCTTGTGTGGTGCCACTTCTGTTTATATTTTTAATGTATAATGAAGAAATAAGAATGAAGAAATAAGAATTCTCATGATCAAATCCATCTCTCTCTATTACTCATTCTCCATTTTTCATTCTTATTTATTCATTCCTCATTCTTCATTCTTATTTATTATCTCCTGCGCCAGCGCCAGATGGTTGCGTGCTCCCGCACTGTCGGCATCATAGAGGATGGCGGGGATTCCGTGGCTGGGTGCCTCGGAGAGTTTCACGTTGCGGGTGATGACCGTCTTGAAGACCAGTTCCTGGAAGTGACGCTGCACCTCGTCCTTGATCTGGTTGGCCAGACGCAGACGCGAGTCATACATCGTCAGCAGGAAGCCTTCGATTTCCAGTGCAGGATTCAGTTTCTGCTTGATGATCTTGATGGTATTCAGCAGCTTGGAGATGCCTTCCAGTGCAAAGTACTCACACTGCACGGGGATGATGACCGAGTCGGCAGCCGTCAGCGCGTTGACCGTGATCAGTCCCAGCGATGGCGAGCAGTCGATGAGGATGTAGTCATAGTCCGAGAGCAGTGGCCGCAGCACGCGGCGCATCACCTGTTCGCGGCCGTCCAGGTTCAGCATCTCTATCTCTGCGCCCACGAGGTCGATGTGGCTGGGGATGATGTCCAGACCCGGGACGTCGGTCTCGTAGATGGCCTCGCGGGCGTCTTTCTGTCCGATGAGGCAGTCATAGATGCTGGTCTCTACCTCCTGTATGTTCACCCCGAGGCCGCTGGAGGCGTTGGCCTGCGGGTCGGCATCGATGAGCAGCACGCGCTGTTCCAGGGTTGCCAGGGATGCAGCCAGGTTCATGCTCGTGGTGGTCTTGCCCACGCCACCTTTCTGATTGGCTAATGCAATTATCTTTCCCATGTTATCTTCGTCTATGGTTGATGATTCACTTTTACCTTACCTATTATATATATAGTAGGCATTGAGGGTGCAAAGATAGGTATTTCCACCGACATATTTGCATTTTTAATCCTTTTTATGCTTCCATTTCACATTTTCTTGCTATCTTCGCCCCGCAAATAAAATGAAAATCGATCATTGAACAACGGAATCATAGCAGAAAGGAAACAGAAAGAGCGGAAAGATTTCTGTGTATTTCAGATCGTTTCTGTGATTTCCGTTGTCGGGAATTGATCATGGACAGTTCAGACACAGACCAGCGCTTTATGCGGTTGGCCTTGGCCGAGGCCGAGGAGGCTGCTCGCCAAGGAGAGATTCCCGTCGGTGCTGTCGTGGTGGCGCGCGGACAGGTGATAGCCCGCGCCCACAACTTGACGGAGCGCCTCACCGATGTCACAGCCCACGCCGAGATGCAAGCCATCACGGCCGCTGCAACAGCCCTCGGCGGCAAGTACCTGACCGACTGCACGCTCTACGTCACCCTGGAACCCTGTGTGATGTGCGCCGGTGCCATCGGCTGGAGCCAGTTGGGCCGTCTGGTCTATGGTGCCTCCGACGAGAAACGCGGCTACACGCGCTTTGCGCCACGGGCGCTGCACCCCCGCACCGAGGTCTGTGCAGGTGTCCTGGCAGCCGAGAGCACAAGCCTTGTGCAGCAATTCTTCAAGAAAAAGCGGTCCGGAACGTAACTTTTTTGCTTCTTCTTCGTTTTATTTCTCTAAGAAGCACTATCTTTGCGCCGCGATTAAGCTGATCTTATTCCCCCGTTAAAATGAAAGGATTTTTTGTTTTTCTATTCATGTCTTTAGCAGCTGCCTCGCAAATCCACGCGCAGGAGGGGCAGTCTTCTCCATTCTTTCGCCACGTAGATGTAGGCCTCACGGCGGGCACGCTGGGCGTGGGCCTGGAGGTGGCAGCACCTGTCACCCGTTTCATGGACGTCCGCACGGGTTTCACCTATATGCCGCATTTCGAGGTCAAGATGGATTTCCCCATACAAGTCTATAACACCGACGGCACACCCAATGCCGGCCGCTTTCAGCGCATGGCCGACCTGATGGAGGAAGTCTCCGGATTCCGCGTCGATGACCAGGTTGACATGATCGGGACACCGCGCTTCAACAACTTCAAGTTCCTGCTGGACTTCAAGCCACTGCGCAACAAGAACTGGACATTCACTGCCGGCTTCTATCTCGGCAGCCGCCATATCGCCAAGGCATATAACACCACAGAGGATATGCCTTCGCTCTTTGCCGTCTCGCTCTTCAACCACATGCGCGACGTCTATATCAACGGCGGAACCATCAACGGCAATCCCATTGCCCCAGAAATGGGGGAGCAACTGCGCAACTTCGGGGCGTTGGGCATTCACGTGGGGGCATACGCTCATGATGTGCTGTATCCCGAAGATGTCTATAATAATGAATGGCTGATGAGCGACCCAGCCAACCCCGACAATCCCCAGAACATTGAGAACGGCGGCAACGGCTTCGAGGCCGGGGAACTCGTCATCCACCATGCCAACGACCCCAACGACCCCTTGCACAAGACCGGAGAGCCGTATCTGATGCAGCCCGACGAGACCAGCATGGTCAAGGCCCGCATCCGCGTCAACGCCTTCCGCCCCTATCTGGGATTCGGCTATGGCGGGCGGCTGCTCAAGGGGGATGACCGTTATCATGTCCACTTTGAATGTGGAGCCCTCTTCTGGGGCGGCACGCCGGCCATCGTCACCCATGACGGCACCAATCTCTCCAAGGACGTCACAGACATCTCCGGCAAAGTGGGCCGCTATGTCGATTTCTTCTCTGCCTTCAAAGTCTATCCCCTGCTCAGTCTGCGCCTCACCCGCCGCTTCTGACCATGCAATCACACCCGCGCGTGAAGACAAATGACTCCGAGGAGGCGACCGTGTTGATTATTCGGTCATGATGGAATGATTATTCCATCATGACCGAATAATCATTCCATCATCATGGAATAATCAACACACGTGGGTGAGTATGCCAGAAGACACGGCGTCGCGGTCTTGATGGTATGATGGCGGATAATCATATTTTTTAACACAAGAATCGCACGATAATCCAAATAATATAAGTACTTTTGCACCCGGTTTGTGACAGGACGCAAGCGTGTCACGCCACGCCCTAGACAGTATTATTAACGAAAACACCCCATATACATGTCTGATCAGATTCAGGAAACCTCTCTTGGCGGTCTCATCCGTCGCTATGTCAGCACCAGTGGGTTGCTGATAGGTGCCACTGCGCTGGCACTGCTCTTTGCCAATCTGCCCTCCACCCGCGAGACCTACGCCAGCCTCTGGCAACAGCAGGTCTCACTCAGCATCGGGTCGTTCAACGTCTTCAGCCACGGCGGTCACGCCTTGACGCTGATGGATTTCATCAATGACTTCCTGATGTTCTTCTTTTTCCTCAGCGTGGGTCTGGAAATCAAGCGCGAGATCCTCTGCGGCGAACTCAGCAGCCGCCAGAAGGCCCTGCTGCCCATCATCGGTGCCTGCGGCGGCATGTTGATGCCGGTCATCGTCTTCTTCTGCGTCTGTCTGGGACACCCGCTCATGGAGCGCGGCTGTGCCATCCCCATGGCCACCGACATCGCCTTTTCGCTCGGCGTGCTGAGCATGTTCGGCAAGCGCGTGCCCATAGGGCTGAAGGTCTTCCTCGCCGCATTGGCTGTGGCCGACGACCTCGGAGGCATCATCGTCATTGCCCTGTTCTACTCCCAGGGCCTCGCATGGCCATATCTGCTCGGCGCCGCCGCCATCGTGGCCATCCTGCTCATCGGCAACCGCTGGGAAGTGCGGGCCAAGGCGTTCTACATGTCCCTCGGCCTCATCCTCTGGTACATGGTGCTCAACTCCGGCATCCATGCGACCATCGCCGGTGTCGTCCTGGCCTTCTGCATTCCCGCCAATCTGGGCAAGGGCACACGATACTATCTCCATAGCATCCAGCACGTCATCAACGGCTACCCTGACATCGAGAACGCCGACGCTGCCGACCAACGCCGTGCCATGGTCCTAGACAAGAGTGACATCCAGATGCTGCGACGCATCGAGAAGGCGTCGGACTATCTCATCTCGCCGCTTCAGGACATCGAAGACCAGCTGGCCCTGCCCATCAACTATGCCATTATCCCCGTCTTTGCCTTTGCCAATGCCGGCGTGGACTTTGCCGGCATGTCACTCATGAACCTCTTCTCCGGTGTCGCACTCGGTGTCTTCCTGGGACTGCTCATCGGCAAGTTCACAGGCGTGCTCGCCGCCGCATGGATCAGCATCAAGCTCGGTGTCTGCCAGATGCCCGCCGGAGCCAACTGGCACTCGCTGGCCAGCGTCTGCATGATATGCGGCATCGGATTCACCGTCTCCATGTTCATTGCTGCTCTCTCCTACCCCACACACCTCGGCCCCGACGCTGCCGTGATGCTCAACGAGGCCAAGCTCGGCATCCTCTGCGGAACACTCGCCTCGGCCCTCACCGGCAGCCTCATGCTGCACCTGACACTGCCCAAGAACGCCACCGCATAAAACCCGGCATCGCCACACCCTGCAACCCTTCATAGCGAGGGTCAGACGTGTGGCGATGCCGTCAAATAGATGTTTTTTGAGTGAACTGAAACAATTTTTCAAGAAAATCCTTGGTCAAATCAAATAAAAGGCGTACCTTTGCAACCGTCTTACAGCAAAAACCGCGCCTGTGGTGGAATGGTAGACACGCCAGACTTAGGATCTGGTGCCGCGAGGCGTGAAAGTTCGAGTCTTTTCAGGCGTACCGTCCATCGAAGACCAAAGAGACAAAAAGAATAGTCGTCGGCATAGCTCAGCTGGTTAGAGTATCACCTTGACATGGTGGGGGTCCTTGGTTCGAGTCCAAGTGTCGACACAAAAAGAAATCTAAACTGCCACGTGGCAGTTTAGATTTCTTCGTTTTACACAGAGATACCGCTACTCCAGTGTCACCTCAAGGCGTTTCAGATCCTCGGGACGCGAACTGGTGCCATAGAGCAGCTCGTAGCGTCCGGCATGGGTGTGGACAGTATTTGTCTGCGGGTCAAAGAGTTCGAAGGTCTTGGCAGTGAGCGGGATCTGGACACTGGCAGTCTGTCCGGCCTTCACAGCCACGCGCTGGAAGGCACGCAGCGATTTCAGCGGACCCTCTGCATCGGTCAGGTCGCGGACATAGAGCTGCACAACCTCCGTGCCGTCGCGCTTGCCCGTGTTGGTTACAGGCACCGTCAGCGTGCCCTTTAAACTTTCAACTTTAAATTTTAAACTTTCAACTTGTGCCTCGCCTACGGCGAAGGTGGTGTAGCTGAGGCCGTAGCCGAAGGCAAAGAGCGGGTCGGAGAAGTAGCGATAGGTACGCCCCTTCATGGAATAATCCTCATAGTCGGGCAGTTGCTCGGTGTTGCGATAGAAGGTCACAGGCAGTTTGCCGCTGGGATTGACCTGTCCGAAGAGCACATCGGCCACTGCCGTGCCGCCTTCCTGTCCGGCATACCACGCCTGGACGATGGCATCGCACGTCGCCGTCTCAGGTGTCAGCGCGATGGCAGAGCCCGAGCAGTTGACGAAGATGACGGTCTTGCCGGCGGCTTTCAGTGCCTTCAGGAAGTCACGCTGCACACGCGGCAGCTCGATGCTCGTGCGGTCGCCACCCTTGAAGCCTTCGATGCTCACAGGCATCTCCTCGCCTTCGAGAGCGGGCGAGATGCCTCCCACGAAGATGACTTTCTGGATGCCTTTGAGCTGGGCAATGAGTGCATCGTAGTCGATGAGCTGCTCCTGCGCCACGTCAATCTTCATGTTGGCACCCCATGTCTTGACAAACTCGTAGCGTATCTCGATGTCGTAGCTCTTGCCGGCTTCTGTCTGGAGGGACGTGCGGGTGGGGGTGGTGCGCCAGGAATGCACGCGCTGCTTGCGCTCGCCATTGACATAGACCTCATAGTGTCCGCAGCCCTCCACGTTGATGACATATTCGCCACCCGTCTTCGGGGTGAAGGTGGTCTCGTACTTGGCCGAGAAATCCTCGATGGCCACGCCGGGCGCAAAGTTGTGCATACCCGCTGTGGTCACGGCCACGGGTATGGTATATTGCTGTGTGGTCACGGCCGGACCTTCCATCTTGGTGTTGTTCCAGAAGGTGCCGCGCAGTCCCTTCTTGCCTCCAGAAGCGCACTCCGTGGCCAGTCGGCTGTCCATCACCAATGTGTTGGTCAGGTCGCAACCCGGGAAATACACTAATTTACCATTTGACCATTTACCATTTACCATTTTATCTCTTTTCACCTTCAACTTCCCACAGATGCCGTCGAGGATGGTCACGGTGTGGTTGGGCGTGCCGTTGTAGTTGCCCCACATCATGGGGGCATTGTCGGCGTTGGGGCCGATGACGGCGATGCGCTCCTTGCCGGCTTTCAGCGGCAGCACATCACCTTTGTTCTGCAGCAGCACAATCGTCTGGCGCGCCATATCAAGTGCCTTCTGGGCACTCTCCTTGGTGGACATGGCGGAATAGGGAATCTTGGACCACTCCACGAGCGACGGGTCATCCATCTCTCCCAGGTCAAAGCGACCCTCCAAGAGGCGCACCACATGCTTATCAACTTCTTTCTCAGTGATGAAGCCGCGGTGAACGGCCTCGGGAATGGAGCGGTAGGGGTAGTCAAAGCCACACTCCACATCGGTGCCAGCCAGGACGGCCTTGGCAGAAGCGTGTGTGGAATCGGACGAACTCTTGTGCGAGGTGTAGAAGTCGCTGACGGCACCGCAGTCGCTGACTACCAAGTACTTGAATCCCCACTCGTCGCGCAGGATTTGCTGGAGCAGACGCGCGTTGCCGCAGCACGGCTCATCGTCCAAGCGCTGATAGGCACACATCACCTCGCGCACCTTGGCATCCTCCACCAGCGTCTTGAACGCGGGCAGATAGGTTTCCCACATATCGCGCACGCTCACATCCGTCAGGTTGGCCGTGTGGCGCGTGTATTCCGGGCCGCTGTGCACGGCATAGTGCTTGGCGCAGGCCCATAGTTTGCGGTACTTCGCGTCCTCGGGGCCTTGCAGACCGCGCACCACCTGCGTGCCCATCACGCTGGTCAGGTAGGGGTCTTCGCCGTAGGTCTCCTGTCCGCGTCCCCACCGAGGGTCACGGAAGATATTGACGTTGGGTGTCCACACGCTCAGTCTGTGTAACTTCTCGTCCTCGCCGCCGTCCTCGTGCATACGCTTGTTGTACTGCGCACGGAACTCGGTGCTGGCCACGTCGAACACCTTATATAAAAGGTCGGGGTTGAAGGAGGCGGCCATGGCCACGGGTTCGGGAAATACGGTCACGTTGCCCATATTGGCAGCACCGTGCAGGGCCTCGCTCCACCAGAAGAACTTCTTGATGCCGAGGCGAGGGATGGCCGGGCTCTCGTCGAGCATCAACTGCGCCTTCTCTTCCAGAGTCAGGCGGCCACAAAGGTCTTTGGCGCGCTCCTTGGCACTCAACGCCGGGTTCTGATACGGTAATTGCTGTGCGCTCATGCACAAGCTGATGGCCACTGCCATCGCCGAAAAAAGGATTCTCTTCATACGTAATAAGTAGGTGTTCACAATAAGTTACTCATGTCTTTTTTTCACCACAGATTACACAGATTACGCGGATTCTATTCTGCATGCTGCCATCAGTTTTTATTTATCATTTCACAGATTTCAGAGCGAAACGCACCGCATGTTTCGAGTAACACGAGAGTTGGAAAACACTCAGCACCTGCGTAAAGTACTGCACAGGAATCTGTGAAATGAGAATAAGAATTGCACAGATAAGCAGCTCGGTGGAATCTGTTTAATCTGTGCAATCTGTGGTTTATATTAAAAAGTTCGTTCTGAGATAAGTCATGTTATATCAGCGGTATGCCGGCCTGACGGCACTCGGCACGCATCTCTTCGGGCCAGATGCTGGACTGTGTCTCGCCAATGTGCGCTTTGTGCAGCAGCACCATGCACAGACGGCTCTGTCCCAGACCGCCGCCGATGCTCAGCGGTAACTCACCATGCAACAGGCGCTGGTGGAAGTAGAGGCTGCGGCGCTCCTCCTTGCCCTGCAAGGCCAGCTGGCGTTCCAGCGCTTCCTTATCGACACGGATGCCCATGGAAGACAGCTCGATAGATCGGTTCAGCAGCGGATACCAGACCAGCAGGTCACCGTTGAGGCCGCAGAACCCATCCTCGTTCGGCGTGGACCAGTCATCGTAGTCCGGTGCTCGCAGGTCATGCTCCTTGCCGTCGCCCAACTTGCCGCCGATGCCGATGATGAACACGGCACCGTAGGCCTTGCAGATAGCGTCCTCACGCTGCTTGGGCGTCAGGTCCGGATATTGGCGGCGCAACTCCTCGCTGTGGATGAAGTGCACCTCCTCGGGCAGGAAAGGTGTGAGTTGCGGGTACATCTCACTGAGGTAGTATTCGGTACGGAGGATGCAGCCATAGATGCGGTTGACGGTGCGGCGCAGGTACTTGAGCGTGCGGTCTTCGCGGGTCATGGTGCGCTCCCAGTCCCACTGATCGACATAGATGCTGTGAATATTGTCCAGTTCCTCGTCGGCACGCACGGCATTCATGTCCGTGATGACGCCGAAACCAGGTTGCACATGATATTCTGCCAGCGTGTTGCGCTTCCACTTGGCCAGTGAGTGAACGATTTCCGCGGGCGCGTCGCCCATATCCTTGATGGGGAACGTCACGGCACGCTCCACACCATTGAGGTCATCGTTCAAACCGAGTCCTTTCAACACAAAGAGGGGAGCCGTGACACGACGCAACCTCAGCTCACTACTCAGTGAGCTGAGAAAGAAGTCTTTGATTTTCTTGATGGCCAGCTCAGTCTGCTGCAAATCCAGTGCTGCCCGATAACCTTCTGGTTTGATGAGTTTGCTCATATTTGTACTTTTCTTTGTCTTTTTGCGCCGCAAAGGTACGGCTTTTCTTTCACGCTGACAAGGAAAACCCAAAATTATTTAGCAAAATGCTCACCGATGAACAAGGGTTCCTATTTCTTCGCCCGCCATCACGCGGGCAAGGTTACCATAGATATCCATGTTGAAGACATAGATGGGCAGGTTGTTCTCCTTGCACATCGTGGTGGCAGTGAGGTCCATTACCTTCAAACCACGATTGTAGATTTCATCGAAAGTGATGTCGGTGAACTTGGTGGCAGAGGGATCTTTTTCGGGGTCGGCGGTATAGACTCCATCCACGCGCGTACCTTTTAACATCACGTCGGCCTCTATCTCGATGCCGCGCAGCGAGGAACCCGTGTCGGTGGTGAAGTAGGGATTGCCAGTGCCCGCACTGAAGATGGCTACTTCGCCCTGTTCCATTGCCTCGATGGCGCGCCATTTGGTGTAGAACTCGCCGATGGGTTCCATGCGGATAGCCGTGAGGACGCGGCTCTTGACGCCGATGGCACCGAGTGCCGAACTGAGAGCCAAGGAGTTAATGACGGTGGCGCACATGCCCATTTGGTCGCCCTTGACACGGTCAAAGCCCTTTCCGGCTCCCGTGAGGCCACGGAAGATATTGCCGCCGCCGATGACGATACCGATCTGCACGCCCATATCGTGGACGTCCTTGATTTGTTGTGCATACTCGGCCAGACGCTGTTCGTCGATACCATAACGTTGCGTGCCAATCAGGCTTTCGCCAGAGAGTTTGAGAAGAATGCGATGGAATTTTGCCATAGTGTTTTATAGGTCTTATAAGTCTTATAGGTCCTATAGGTCTTATGAGTCATATAGGTTTATAATGAGAATTGCCAGCTGATGAGGGAGAGGGTGATATACCACAAGATGATGCAGGGGATGGCCGTGAGACCCAGCGGAGAGAGGCAAAGACACCCGATGAGGAAGATGTATTTCACGCGGTTGTCCCGCCAGCTGAGATTCTTGAACTTCAATGCAAAGAGAGGCACTTCAGCGATGAGGAAGAAGCATGCCGCCAGCATAAAGAGGAGGAGGAACACAGCATTGAAGCGGGGTGAGCACAGGAATGACCGTTCTGCCACGATGAGCGAGGCCCAGAACAGGGCGTTGGCCGGGGTAGGCAAACCGATGAAGCTGGTCAACTGCCGGTCGTCCAGGTTGAATTTGGCCAGTCGCAGAGCCGAGAAGGCGGCCAACAGGAAAGCTGTATAGGGCAGATAGCCCGACAGCGGTTGCAGCCAAGCGGGATACAGGACCATCCCGAACAGCTGGAAGAGCATGGCCGAGGGAGCCACGCCGAAGGTGACAACATCGGCCAGCGAGTCCAGTTCCTTACCAATGGGGGAACTGATGTGCAAGGCACGTGCAGCCATCCCGTCGAAGAAGTCAAAGACGGCACCCGCCACAATCATCAACAAAGCCCACTCAAATCGGGCATGAAAAGCAGCGCCCGTGGCCATGCAACCGCAGATGAGGTTGCAACATGTCAGGGCGTTAGGGAAGTTCAGTAATTTCACGATTTGACGATTTGACAATTTGACAATTCGCAGACACGCACTTGACAAGATAGCGATGCCTCCTCAATCCTCAAGTTTCAATTTAGCAATCACGGTCTCATTGCCTGTTGCGCGCTGTCCCACCTCCACAAAAACCTCTGTGCCAAGGGGTAGATAGACATCAACGCGGGAGCCGAACTTGATGAATCCCAAGTGTTCATCAATGTAACATTCTTCACCCTCACTCTTATAGGTGACAACGCGCCGGGCCACAGCACCGGCAATTTGTCTCACCAGCACGTCCGTACCCTCTGGCGTCTCTATCACAATCGTGGAACGCTCATTGTCCGTACTGGCTTTGGGCAGCCACGCGGCTTGGAAGCGGCCATTGTGATGACGCACCAGCTTGACCGTGCCGTCAACTGGCACCCAGTTGGCATGAACGTTGAAAAGGCTCATGAATATGCTGACCATCAGGCGACGGTCATGGAAATACTCGTTCTCATCCACTTCTTCCACCACTACCACTCGGCCGTCACAAGGTGCAATGACAATACCCTCTGTATCTTCTTGATACCGACGGATTGGACAACGGAAGAAGTTCACGACAACCAAATAGACAATGGCCGACAGGATTACTGCAGCCCAGAACGGAAAACTGTCATAGCCAAAAGCATAGCCGAAGAGTAAGCATAAAACAACCAACGCCACGCACCCCCAAATCAAGGTGTGCGTTCCCTCGCTGTGCAGTCGGATATTCTTCTTTATTTTCTTAAGGCGTTTGACCATCTAAAGACGGAATAATACCCATAAAGATGGGTTTTACGTCACAAAAGTAGTGTTTTTCCTAATAAGCGCAAAAAAAAACGAATCTTTTTTGCGTGTTCGGGGAAAGAATTGTACTTTTGACCCCGTTTTCAGAAGTATATTCACTTTGCCCTATGCACGACTTTGTACATCTGCATGTCCACACGCAGTACTCGTTGCTTGACGGCCAAGCCAGTATTCCGAGACTGGTTGATAAGGCTATTAAGGATGGTATGCGGGGTATGGCCGTGACCGACCATGGAAACATGATGGGGATGAAAGAGTTCTTCAACTATGTCAAGAAGAAGAACAGTGCGCGCAAGGAAGAAGGGCTGGAGCCTTTCAAGCCTATTTTCGGTTGTGAGATGTATGTGGCCGAACGAACACTTTATGATCGTGACAAGGACCTTGACCGCAACCGATATCATCTTATCGTGCTGGCAAAGAACGAAGTAGGTTATCACAATCTGGTAAAACTGGTTTCCAAGTCCTGGACCGACGGCTTCTATAACCGGCCTCGAACCGACCACGATGAGCTCAAGAGCCATGCCGAAGGTCTCATCGTCTGCTCGGCTTGCCTGGCCGGAGAAGTGCCACGTCTGATTCTCAAAGGTGACATCAAGGGAGCTGAGGAGCGTATTCTCTGGTATAAAAGCATCTTCGGGGAGGATTACTATCTAGAGCTGCAACGCCATGAGGTGACAAATCCCACACAACGCGCCAATCGCGAGACCTATCCTTTGCAGCAGCAGGCAAATGCCGTTATCATCGAACTGGCCCACAAACACGGTATCAAGTTGGTGTGTACCAACGATGTGCATTTTGTCGATGAAGACAACGCCGAGGCACACGACCGTCTCATCTGCCTGGGCACCAGCAAGGACTTGGACGACCCGAACCGTATGCTCTACAGCAAACAGGAGTGGTTCAAGACGCGCGAAGAGATGAACAATATCTTCGGCGACGTGCCCGAGGCACTCACCAACACGCTTGAAATACTTGACAAGGTGGAAACCTACAGCATTGACCATGCGCCCATCATGCCCAACTTTGCCATTCCCAAGAGCTTCGGCACCGAGGAATCATACCATCAGCGTTTCACCGATGAACAGCTCTTCGAGGAATTCACGCGTGACGAGAACGGGCGTGAGGTGTGCAGCCGCGAGGAGGCAGAGAAAAAGGTCAAGCGCTTGGGAGGCGTGCAGAAACTCTATCGTCTGAAACTGGAGGCCGATTATCTGGGGCACCTCGCATACGCGGGCGCAAAAAAAATATATGGTGAGCCGCTCTCTGAGGAGGTTGTGGAACGCATCAAGTTCGAACTGCATGTGATGAAGACGATGGGCTTCCCGGGCTACTTCCTTATCGTACAGGATTATATCAACGCGGCACGCTATGAGCTGGGCGTGAGTGTGGGACCTGGACGTGGCTCGGCAGCCGGCAGTGTGGTGGCCTACTGTCTGGGCATCACCAAGGTGGATCCCATCAAATATGACCTGCTGTTCGAACGCTTCCTGAATCCTGACCGCATCTCGTTGCCTGATATTGACGTGGACTTTGACGACGACGGCCGTGGCAAGGTGTTGTCTTGGGTCACCCAGAAATATGGCGAGGATAACGTGGCACATATCATCACATACGGCACCATGGCCACCAAGTCCTCTATTCGTGACGTAGCGCGCGTTCAGAAGGTGCCGCTCGACGTCTCGAATGCACTGCTCAAGGCCATTCCTGATCGTCTGCCCGATGCCCCTGACGGCAAGCCGCGCAAGATGAACCTCACCAACGCTATCGCCTGTGTGCCCGAGTTGCAACAGGCTGCCGCTTCACCCAACCCCATGATGCGCGACACCATCCGCTATGCCCAAATGCTGGAAGGCAATGTCCGCAACACTGGCGTGCACGCCTGCGGCGTTATCATCTGCCGCGATGCCATCAGTGACTGGGTGCCGGTCTCCACAGCAGAGGACAAGGAGACAGGCGAGAAGCTCATCTGCACACAGTATGAGGGTTCGGTGATTGAAGACACGGGACTCATCAAGATGGACTTCCTGGGTCTGAAGACGCTCAGTATCATCAACGAAGCCCTGCAGAATATCCATGACAGTCTGGGCATTGACATTGATATCGACCGCATCGACATCGAGGATCCGGCAACCTACCAGCTCTATTGCGACGGCCGCACCATTGGCACATTCCAGTTTGAATCCACGGGTATGCAGAAGTACCTGCGCGAGCTCCAGCCCTCGACCTTTGAGGACCTGATTGCCATGAACGCGCTCTATCGCCCGGGACCCATGGACTATATCCCCGATTTCATTGACCGCAAGCAGGGTCGCAAGCCCGTGGAATATGACATCCCCTGCATGGAGAAGTACCTGAAGGATACCTATGGCATCACCGTTTATCAGGAACAGGTGATGCTGCTCTCCCGCCAGCTGGCCAACTTCACCCGTGGCGAAAGCGATACCCTGCGCAAGGCCATGGGTAAGAAACTCAAGGACAAGCTGGATCACATGAAGCCTCAGTTCATTGAGCAGGGTCAGGCCAACGGCCACGACCCCAAAATCCTGGAGAAGATTTGGGCCGACTGGGAGAAGTTCGCATCCTACGCCTTCAATAAGAGCCACGCCACCTGCTACTCCTGGGTCGCCTACCAGACTGCTTATCTCAAGGCCAACTATCCAGCCGAATACATGGCCGCTGTCATGAGCCGCAGCCTGGACGACATCAATGAAATCACCAAGTTAATGGCTGAGTGCAAATCACTGGGCATCAAAACACTCGGCCCCGATGTCAATAAGAGTCGTCAGAAGTTCAGTGTGGATGACGAGGGTAACATCCGCTTCGGCCTCGGAGCCATCAAGGGACTGGGGGATTCAGCAGTGGACGCAATTATCAGCGAACGTGAGCGGGGCGGCGATTTCCAGAATCTCTTTGATTTCATACAACGTGTGAGCATCCCAGCCGTGAAGCGCAACGGTGTGGAGAGTTTGGTCCTCAGCGGTGCTATGGATGCCCTTACTGACATCCGGCGTGAGCAGTTCTTCACCCACACCGCGAAAGGTGAACTATTCCTGGACGCCTATGTCCGCTACGGCACCCTCTACCAAGAGAGCAAGGCATCGGCCGAAGCATCGCTCTTCGGAGACTTCGATGCCGTGGAAGTGGCAACACCGCCTATTCCGCAAGAGTTCATGGAATGGAGCGCGCTGGAGCGTCTGAACAAGGAACGCGATCTTGTGGGTATCTATCTCTCGGCTCATCCGCTCGACGAGTTCTCCATCATCCTCAATGATGTGTGCACAACACGTGTTGTTGAACTCAACGACCGCCAAAAGTTGGTGGGACAGGACATCACTTTCGGAGGCATCGTCACCGCCGTCAAGACTGGAGTGGGGAAGAGCGGACAACCCTACGGCATCCCGACCATCGAAGACTATTCGGGCACATACGAGCTACCACTGTGGGGGCAGGACTGGGCCACCTGGGGCATGTATATGACGGTGGGCGCATCGCTCTTCATCACTGCACGCATCCAACCTGGCCGCTACAATGCCAACCGCATAGAGACAAGTATCGGTAAGATAGACTTCTTGTCTGATATCAAGGACCAATTGATAGAAAGTATCACTATTACCGCATCGCTGGCCAACTTGAACGATGACATTGTGCTCTCTCTCTCCGAACTCATTGACAACAGTCCTGGCAACGCCGCGCTGTATTTCCATATTATTGACCCGGAAGGCCACATGAACCTGACCCTGCGCAGCCGCAGCAAGCAAGTGTCCGTGCGGCGTGAACTCATCGAATATATCCAAGGCCAAACCGCGCTGGCATATAGGATCAATTGAAAATTGAAAATTAAAAATTGATAATTGAAAGGTTCCCCTAAACACTAAACACTAAACTTTAAACTTTAAACTTTAAACTCTAAACTTTATAACATTATGGCATTACAAATCACTGACCAAAACTTTGAGGAGCTGCTTGCCGAGGGCAAACCCATGCTCATAGATTTCTGGGCTATCTGGTGTGGCCCTTGCAAAAAGATTGGACCTTACATCGAGGAACTCGCCGAGAAATATGGCGACCAAGTCATTATCGGCAAGGTCGATGTGGACGAAAACGATCAACTTGCTATCCGCTTCGGCATCCGTAATATCCCAACCGTACTCTTCCTCAACAAGAACGGCGAAATCGTGGACAAACAGGTGGGCGCAGCACCCAAGGCTGCCCTTGAAGCCAAACTGCAGAGCGTGCTTTGAATGTACAACTGCACAATTTGACAGACAATGGTAAATTGTAAATCGTAAATCGTAAATATGGAAGACGATTTCCTTAAGGAGGCACAGGATGACGTGCAGACGGTGGCCTTTATCCGCAGCTACCTGCCGCAGGACGTGAAAGAGCGTTTCACGGACGATGACCTGTTCTACTTCATCGACCTGCTGGCTGACTACTACGTGGAGAGCGGGCTCCTGGATGCCGAACCCGATGCCGACGGTTGCATAGAACTGGACACCGAGGCCATTGCCGCCGCCATTGCCGAGCGCGCCAAGAAGGAGAAATATGGTGATTTCTCACCCGAAGACCTGATTTGGGTTGTGCAAGGCGAACTGGAATACGGCGAACAGGACGCATGATTCCACGCATCGCCATCATCAACGGCAACACACTCGAAGCTACGGGTCTGAAGTCCATCATCACCGACATCGCCCCCATGGTGCAGGTCGGTGTGTATGCCAATGTCGATGAACTATTAAGCGAACGAGACGAAGAAATGCCTTTTGTGCATTTCTTCGTCTCGTCGCAGATACTGGTCAGCCAGCCCGATTTCTTCCTGGAGCACATCCGTCAGACAATTGTGCTGATCACTCAAGCGCCAAGAAGTAACCTCCTGGCTAACTTCCGCACCCTCAATACCTCCGCATCTGAACACGAACTGGTGAAGATTATCCTCGAACTTCACCAGTCGGCTCATGGCAGATCAAACATGGGTGGATTCCATCATGGCGACATCCCCGAACTCGACATCATGGGGCCTTCTGTGGACATCAGCCCTCGCGAAACCGAGGTTCTAGCCCTCGTGGCTCGCGGATTCCTCAACAAGGAGATAGCCGACCGGCTGTGTATCTCTTTGCCCACTGTCATTTCCCATCGCAAGAACATTTGTGAGAAGCTGCACCTTCGTTCGGTCTCTTCCCTGACAATCTATGCCGTCACACACGGCATTGTCAACATTGAAGAGATATAAAGTGTAGTGGTTGCATGTGCAAACACAAATACATGACCAAAAGAATATGATAGGAACAATTGTCAATAGCTGCGCCATTATTGTGGGTTCTCTCATAGGGGCACTGTTGCACCGTGGCATCAAGGATCAATACAAGGAGACACTATACACAGGTCTTGGCCTGGCCTCACTCGCCATCGGCCTCAACGCCACCATGACCAATTTGCCCAAGAGCCAGTATCCCGTGCTTTTCATTGTGTCTCTGGCTATCGGAGGCATCATAGGTACCCGCCTTGACATCGACGGTCATTTCAAGCGACTGGTGAACAGGCACTCTGAAAGCGGCCGGACATCACATTTGGGTGATGGCCTCAGCACCGCTATCCTGCTGTATTGCATCGGACCGCTCTCCATGTTGGGCCCCGTCATCTCCGCATTGAAAGGCGACCACACTTTTCTTTTCACCAATGCCACCCTCGACTTTGTGAGCAGCACCTTGTTTGCATCCACCTATGGAATCGGTATGGTATTAGCTGCCCCTGTATTATTTTTGTGGCAGGGTCTGTTCTATACCGTGGCAAGCATCAGCAGCAGTGCTATCAGCGAGGCCTTGATGGCCGAACTGCTTATCGTCGGAGGACTCATGATTACAGGCAGCGGTCTGGGACTCCTGCACCTGAAAGACTGCAAGACGCTGAATCTGCTGCCTTCACTTTTGGTACCTGTCATCTGGTTTCTTATGGTCGCATTGATCAGCTTCTGGGCAGGGTGACGGTGAAGGTGGTGCCGTGTCCCGGATTGCTTGTTGCACTGATGGTGCCGCCGTGCTTCAAGAGGATTTGCCGACAGAGACAGAGCCCTATTCCTGTACCAGCGTGTTTGGTGGTGAAGAACGGGATGAAGGCGTGAGCGAGGATGTCGGGTGTCATGCCAGAGCCGTTATCACAGACGGTGAGGGTGTTGTCGGGCAGCGAGTTTATCACCACTTCTGTGGCTCCGCTCTCGAGAGCATTCTTGATGAGATTGATGATTACCTGCTCTATCTGGGTGCGGTCGGCAAAAATGACTCCGTCACCTTCGGTCTTGATTTGCGGAAATAGAATCTTCAGGTCCTCATACAATTCACAGACAGGGAACACTGTTCTCTCCGGTGCTTTGATGCGTGTGAGCTGACGATAGCTCTCCACGAAGGCGAGGAGAGAATGGCAGCGGCGGTTGATGACGGCCAAGGAAGCCTCCTTGTCGGCCTCCGAGGTGACAGCATGTTCTACACTTTTAGCAAAGACCTTATCATCTTCAGCATCTGTTGTCCTCCGGACAGACGCAGGAGCGGCCAGAATCTCACAGATAGAAATGATGGGGGTGAGGGAATTCATGATCTCATGGGTGAGCACACGGATGAGCTGCTGCCACGCTTCCATTTCCTGTCGCTGCATCAGCAAGGAAACATCCTTCATGGCTACAATGAGGCGGCGTTGGCCGTCGATGCGCAGCAGTACTGTGGAGAGAGCACAGCCGTCCACCACTTCCTCATGTCGGGCGATGGCAGCGAGGATGGAAGGTGGGAGACAATCTGCGGGTTCTGTGCTCTCTCTCTGACGGGAAAGCTGGGAGATGATGGTTTTCCCTGCATGATTCATCCAGTCGATGCGGCCGTCTATGGAGCAGACAAAGAGTGCGGTATCCACGTTCTCTGTCAGCTGCCGTAGATATTGCAGCTGGCGTTCAACCTCTGAAAGACGTTGATGCAGCGCTGCATTCTCCTGCCCGGTCTCATAGTAGGCAAAGCGCAGACGGCTGATGCGGCCATAAAGCGACAGACACAGCAACAGCAACATCACACCAACGGCGAAGGTGGTGAAGGGCAGCTGGTATTGCAGACAGATAGCCAACGCCGCCACCAAGGCAATAATTCCCAGCACATATAACAGATACGACTTCATTGTTATTCCGTCATTGTTGCTTCAGCTTTCTGTATAATGCAAAACGGGTGATACCCAGCAGATCGGCGGCCTGACTGATATTGCCCCCGGCAATGCGCATGGCCCGTTCAATGGCCTCCTGCTCCAGACGCTCAAGGTTCAGCGTATCGTGGCGCGGGCCGCGGCTGGCAGGCTCTTTCAGTGTGAAGTCCGCCGCACACAGTCCGCCACCTTTGGAGAGCAACACGGCGCGTTCCACGGCGTGCATCAGTTCCCTGACATTGCCCGGCCATGTGTGGCGCAGCAGCTTCTGACGTGCATCGCGGTTAATGCCGTTTGACACCTTATTATATTTACGCGCGTACACGCGTAGAAAATGTTCTGCCAGCAGGACGATGTCCTCGCCACGGTCGCGCAGCGGCGGGATGGTGATCTCAATGGTGTTGATGCGGTAGAGCAGGTCCTGGCGGAAGCGCCCCTCCTCTACCTCGCTGTGTATGTCGGCATTGGTGGCGGCGATGAGGCGTATGTCAATGGGCGTAACCTGCGTGCTGCCGAGACGCGAAATCTCACGGCGTTCCAGTGCTGCCAGCAGCTTTGTCTGCAGGGAGAGCGGCAGATTGCCTATCTCGTCAAGGAACAGCGTGCCGCCCGAGGCCGCTTCCATGCGTCCCGCCTTGGCCTTGCGGGCATCGGTGAACGCACCCTTCTCGTAACCGAAAAGTTCACTCTCGAAGAGCTGCTCGGGCACAGCACCGAGGTCGATGCTGACGAATGGCTTCGTGGCCCGCCCGGAAAGGGCACACAGCTGGCGGGCAATGACGTCCTTGCCTGTCCCGTTCTCACCAAGAATCAGCACATTGGCATCCGTCGCCGCCACCTGCTTCACCGTCTGCAAGACCCTTTTCATGGCAGGACTCTCGCCTATGATGGTGGGCGGCACAGCCCCCGCGAAGGGCGACGCTGCCACCTCCATACGCTCTGCCAGCTCCCGAGCGCGGTGACGCTCGCGGCTCAATTTGATGCCGGCAAAGAGAGTGGCCAGCAGACGGCTGTTCTCCCACGGCTTGCTGATGAAGTCCGTGGCCCCGCTCTTGATGGCGCGCACGGCCTTGTCGGTATCACTGTAGGCGGTTATCAAGATGACCACGGCCTGTGGGTCGCGCTGCAAGATGTGCAGCAGCCACTCATAGCCCTCATCGCCGCTGATGGCATCACGGTGGAAATTCATGTCCAGCAGCACCACATCCGGGTGCAACTGATCGTAGAAAAAATCTATCTGCTCCGGATTTGCCGTCACGCAGATTTCCTCCACCAGCGGCTTCAGCAGCAGGTTCAGGGCGAAGAGGATATCCTCATTGTCATCAATGACGAGAATCTTACCTTGTGGGTTATCTTTCATTGCAGGAAACAGTCTTTGCAGATTCTTTTGCGCTATTCTTTGTTTGGCCGCAAAGTTAAGAAGAAATATCCGTTTGCGTATCATCTCGCACAACATAATACACCAAAGAACCTTTGCACGCATCATTTTGTGCGAAAACGCACACTTACGCATGATTTCGTCCAAGACCCGCTCCTTTTTGCTTGAAGACCTATTCTTCGGGCATAGTCCCCCAAGCGTTTTACCCGATAAGCACGGGCGTTTTGATTATTCGGTCATGATGGAATAATTATTCGGTCATGATGGAATAATCATTCGGTCATGATGGAATAATCAACATGGTCACATCTTCGGGGTCATTCCTTTTAGTCTGTGACGCTTTCCGGGCGTTGGTGGTACGATTATAATCATAAAATAATTGACGTTATCCTTGGACAATTCAATGAATCTAAGTACTTTTGCAGCATGATTGCAATGAGTGCAGTGGGACTCTTGCCATACAATGATAGATAATAAATCGCATGATTATCCGCAATCACATAAATTGATAATATACTTTGATGAATTGGACACAACTACTGAGCAGCAAGCGACTCGGTCTGGAAAACCAGCAGCAACACCGTGACGACCGCACCGAATTCCAGCGGGACTATGACCGACTCATTTTCTCGGCATCTTTCCGCCGACTGCAGAATAAGACACAGGTGTTCCCGCTCCCAGGCAGTATCTTTGTGCACAACCGCCTCACACACAGCCTGGAGGTGTCCAGCGTGGGGCGTTCACTGGGCAACGATGTCTCGCGTCTGCTACTGGAACGCCACCCGGAGTTGCACGACACCCATTTCACAGAACTGGGAAGCATCGTCTCTGCCGCCTGCCTGGCCCACGACTTGGGTAACCCGCCCTTCGGCCACTCTGGCGAGAAAGCCATAGCCACCTTCTTCAGTGAGGGCGGCGGCCGCTGGCTGCAGACCTACGAGGATGAGGAAACGGGTGACCGCCTCACGCCCATCCAGTGGAATGACATGACGCACTTCGAGGGCAACGCCAATGCTTTCCGGCTGCTCACACACCACTTTGACGGCCGGCGCCCGGGAGGCTTCGTCATGACCTACAGCACCCTGGCCAGCATCGTCAAATATCCATTCTCCAGCAATCTGGCGGGTGAGCACCAGAAGTTCGGCTTCTTCGAGGCCGAACGCGAGGACTACCTGCGTATCGCCCGTGAACTGGGCATCCCTGCCCTGCCCTCTCCCTCCGGCACCGTCCGCCACGCACGCTTTCCCCTTGTCTATCTCGTGGAAGCAGCAGATGATATATGCTATGAAATCATGGACATCGAAGATGCACACAAACTGCGCATCCTCTCCACCGCCGACACCCACGAGCTGCTTATGGCTTTCTTCCATCCCCAGCGGCGTGACGAGATTGCCCGGCACCTTTCGCGGCTGGATGTGCGCGATGTCAACGAACAGGTGGTGTACCTGCGTTCCTGCGCCATCAACTGCCTGGAGGGCGAGTGCGTCCGGGCATTCGTCGATAATGAACAGTCCATCCTTGACGGCCGCTTTGAGGGTTCGCTCATACAACACATCTCAGACACCCCACGCCGTGCCTACGAGCAGTGTATTCATAATAGTTTCGACCACATCTATCACTCAAGGGAGGTCGTAGATATAGAGTTGGCGGGATTCCGTATCATAACGGCACTCACAGAATTGATGGTGGAAGCCGTCATGCACCCGCATCGTGCCTATTCACAACTCCTGCTCAACCGTGTCTCTCGCCAGTATCAAATCCACGCACCACGCCTCTATGACCGCCTCATGGCCGTTCTCGACTACATTTCCGGCATGACAGACGTTTATGCCCTGGACCTCTACCGCAAACTCAACGGCATGAGTTTCCCGAATATATAATCCTTATTGCATCAATGAGTGATTCAGATAGAGAATGCTTTCCGGTCCGAGATTGCAGAGCAGGTCTATGATGCTCAGGTTCGACAGAAAACCGTTTCTATGTGTGAATACTTGATAGTAGGGTGCAAGAAAAGCCGTTTCCGGGAAAGTGGCATTCAGATAGGAATCGGCAAGGCGGACAGGCGTGTTGAGGTCTATCAGGTTAGAAACGAGAATATGCAGTTCCTGATTGAAGTCAAGAAGAAAACTGTAACGACGAGATTGATAGAAGGGAGCTAAATCATCTGCATAATACTCAAAGAAAGGACTTTTGCCATAAGCGGTCTGCAGGGCACTCCAGTGATGATGCTGCCAGTTGCCGTGATCGCTGAGTCGGATGTCCTTGACAGGCGTGTGTGGCGGTGCCGCACACACCGGAATCACCAAATCTTGTGCACCATGCGGCATGGCAATACGACATCGGTTACGCCATGTCTGCTTGACATAGTACTGATGCTGATCAATCAAAGCAGCATCGGCATGTGCCAGTGCCACATAGTATGAAACAGGGGCGAGATAAGCAGTAGGAAGGGTGAGCAAGGGAGGGAGAAAGTTGAAAGTTGAAAGTTGAAAATTAAATATCAATGGGTTCTCTCTACTTTGAGCAGTAGGCGTTGCTGGCCGAGCGTGGTGGCAATGAATTGATGCTGTCCTCCCTCGCGCAGACGCAGCTGTCGGCGCAAGGCGGCCACAGAAATAGGAAAGCCACGGACAGTGAGGTCGGCTGCCGTGATGCCCGCAAGCAGACGGCGCAAATCTTGTTTGGAGAAGGTGGCACTGTCCATGATGCGCCAGATGCGGCCAGGGAAGTCGGTGATAAGTTGTTGAGATGTATAAAGATGTGACTGTGATGCCAGTTTATACACGGGAAATCGCTGGCAAACGGTCTTGAAGGCTCCAGCCTTCAATATACTGGAGTTAGGCTCATAGAGATAAGTGGAAAGCGACCCGGCTAACTGAAGGGGTGCTGCCGCTTCCTCTGCACGCGTAAAAGTGAATGAGGACATTATATCCGCAGTCAACAGGTCGATGCAATAAACAGGACAGGTTTCTGGGGACGGGGCTTGCTCCGAATCTTGTCTGTTCAATCTGTTTTGATGATTGCCTCGCATCAGAAAAAGAAGTTCCTTGCACTCGCCACAGACGCTGACAATGTGTACTTCCACAATGTCGCGCAACGCCATGAGGGCAGCAGTGACATCCAGCATGGGTGACAACTTGATAAGAATGAAGTCAGCTGTTGCACGCAATAGGTCTTGCAAGGAACATACATCAGGCGCACATTCTTCTATGCGTGCCACTTTGTGCCCTGCTGCGTCTCGGCGTGCAGGATCGATAAATATGACTGTTAATTTCTTTTCAAGGGAAGGGCTACACTGGTAGAGCGGAGCGGAGAAAGAATCCAGCGTTTCTTCTGCCTCAGCGCAACGGACTTCTGCATCCGCCAGTCCCAAAAGCGGAAAGTTATGACGGGCAAGATTGCATAGCTGTTCTTGTTGTTCAACGTAGATTGCGCGCTCAAACAGAGGAGCAATAGCAGTGAAATCTATACCCAGGCCACCAGTGAGGTCCAGAAATGTGGAAAAAGAATCATTGGAAATAGAATCATGATGATGCAGGGACTCCACAACCCGACGCTTATAGGCCGCGGTGACCTCGCTGGAACATTGCTCCAGAGCGAGGCGAGGAGGAAAAAGGAGGCCGTCAGTGGCCGCCCACGTCGGAAGTTTATGGGCGGCCAACTGACGACCTTCTATCTGAATGAGTGCTGTGCGCAAATCTACACCGGCCGGTACAGGACGAAATGCCAACTGTCGCACGTCATCATGAACGTGTGCACGAATGTAGTCAAGCGTGGCAGCATTAACTTTCAACCTTCAACTATTATTTTACTGTTTTAAGCAACTCCTCAACCTTCTCGGAAAGCTTATCGCCGCGCAGGTCGCGGGCTACGATTTTGCCATCCTGAATGAGCACGGTGGCAGGAATGGCACGGACGCTGTAGGTCTTGGCACCAGCGCAGTCCCATCCTTGCAAATCGCTGATTTGCGGCCAAGTGATACCTAAGTCGGCAATGGCCTTCTTCCACGCTTCGGCATCATTGTCAAGACTGACACCGATAATCTCGAAACCATGTTTGTGGAATTTCTCGTATGCTGCCTTCACATGTGGCATCTCAGCGCGGCACGGACCACACCAGCTGGCCCAGAAGTCAATGAGCAGCAATTTGGCATCCTTGGCCACCTCGGCCACAGAGTTCTCGCCACCGTCGGGTGTAGCAGCCACAATGTCCTTGAAGGGTTGACCCACTGCGGTTGCGGCCTTCTGCTCATAGAGTTCCTTTGTCTTCTGAATGTCAGGCGTGATGTCATCTTCGGGTATAGCGGCCAATTCTTCATTCACAAACTCATCGTCAAAGGCCGATGCAAATTCAGTGAGATAGGTCTGACCTGCCACATTCTGGATGTTGTTGGCCACAAAATCCTTATAGAGTCCAAGCATCTTATCTTGCAGTTCATCGAGTTGTTTCTCAGCAGCATCCTTGGCTTCCTGAGTGGCAGCAGTATCGCTGAGTACAGCAAATATTTCTTGTCCCTGCTGGTTCAGTTGTTGTGTCTCCTTGTTGAGTGCCGTGAGTGATTCGTTGGCAGGTGTGCCACTGATCTCGGAAACAGCATTCTCTGCTGTATCAATGCGGACGGTGATGGCTGCATTCTCCAAGGCAATCTGTGCGGCAATGGAGAGGTCTGGATTGGCGTTGGACGACCAGATGACATAACACATGATGGCAGTGTCCTGCGTGCCTGTGAAGGCGAATTTGCCGTTCTTGATAACAGTGCTTTGCAAGGTATCTACACCCTGACGCCCTATGAAACGGGCAAGAATGACGGTGTCGCCGTCTTCGCCGCCGTTGGCAGAACCTGTGATTTTGTAACCGCCTTGCTGGCAGGCTGCCACGCATAGCATCAGTGCCAGCGCAGCGAGAGAAAGAATCTTTTTCATTTTTGCTTTGAATTAAAAATTGGGTTTGTTATCAGTAATCATTACTTTTTTATAAATCATAATCATAATGTGAATTGAACAAAATGCCAGATGATGATGCCGGCGGTGACACTCACATTCATCGAATGCTTGGTGCCAAACTGCGGAATCTCCAGGCAACCATCACAGGCATCCACCACCTGTTGCTGCACACCCTTCACTTCATTACCAAGTACGACGGCATATTTCTGCGAGAAGATTGGATGAAAGTCCTGCAACATGGTGCTTCCCTCGCATTGTTCCACAGCCAATAGCGTATAACCCTCTGACTTCAGCCAAGAGACAGCTTCCATGGTATCAGCAAAGTGCCGCCAAGCCACACTGTCCTCTGCACCCAAAGCCGTCTTGTGGATCTCGGAATTCGGTGGAGTAGCCGTGATGCCACAGAGCACCACGCCTGTGATGCGGAATGCGTCTCCCGTGCGAAATACCGACCCTACATTATAGAGTGACCGCACACTGTCCAGCACAACCACCAGCGGCAGTTTCTCCGACTCACGGAACTGCTCAACGGTCATGCGACCCATCTCGGTAATCTTCAACTTACGATACATCAATCCTTAATAATGACTTTAGTGGTTGATATGCTATTATCATTATAGGTTGTCTCCTTGACATTTAAACCTTTGAAAGGTTTGGAATTGCGCACGCCAGCCAAGTTGATATATTCAACCTTCACAACTTTCTTGTGAGCCATATCAAGGCCATTGACAGCAACTGGAATAACTGAAGGCAAGTTGTTATTGAACCATTCCACGTTGGCAAGCAGCGAGGATTTCAGTTTCTCTTTCCTCTCTTCCAGCGTCGCATTATTGGAATAACTCCACCTTGTCTTTTCTTTCTCAAAAGCTTCATCAAGAGGCAACAAATGCTCATCAATGTACTCCATCCATGATTCTATCTCATGGGGATAAAACTCTTCCCATGCGTTTCTCACTGCATAACAGAAATCCTCATCCTTAATCAGTTCGCCTATCCAGTGCGGAGTGAAAGCATAGGATGTCTTCATACGGAAAGTGTAGTCGGTTTTCTCACGCTGACTGCACACCAAGTCCCACAAAGGTCCAGCCACCCAACGGGCATCATCCGCCATATCCTTGTGCAGATAAAAACTGCCGTGAAAACCGTCGCTATTGTCTAACACCTCCTGAATGATAAAATACCGCGCCATGGCATCCACATCGACCAGCTGTTCCCACGTGCTGTTGGTTTTATCCTCGTCATAGATGGCCGTATTGATTGCTGTAAATTCATTAATCAGCCATTGTTTCTGAGCCGAAGACAATGTATCGGGCGAGTGGTAAGTAAAGCGTGCTTTCCATTTAGAGGTCTCTTGAATGAATATTTGATTACTTTCTATATAATTGTCCACTTCCACAAGCCAACCGTATGGAATAGTGCTCTCATCTTCATTTCTGTCTGGCTGTTCATAAATATCAAGGCGGTTCTTGCCAATGCGGTTCGTTTCCGTGAGAAAATACAATCCTATGTAATCGTCATTGAGAATCACCTCCACGGGTTGTGTAGAAGGAGTCCAGTCCATCCCCATTATTTTACCCAGTTGCAAACCAACTATCGTAGCCTCATTGAATTTGAGCAAAGCCCAGTGCTTGTTCTTTTTCATCCCCAGCAACGGAGCCTTTTCAGCCAATTTTATTTTATAGGGTTTCTTATCACCTTTCCACGATGAATGTCCTCTGCCACGTATTTCCAAAGCCAATGGACTCTCCTCGGAACCAATATTCATCGTAGAATTCTTCGAGTCAAAGATGAAATATGTCCCTGTTATATAAACCGTTTTAGAAGTGATGGCCTTTTTGTTTTCGGTATTGATGTGAATGACTGGCAGTGTATTTGTCTGCCCCTTCACGCTCAACGCTGAAAACAAAGAGATGGCAATACTCAGAATAATACCCTGAATCATCTTTTATTTCCTCGCATAATCATAATCCAAGCCGGGCACTCATTTCAAGCATTCGCTGAATGGGCTTGATGGCAAGCGTAGCCACTTCAGTGTCCACCGTCACCACGGGTTGCTCGTCCTTCAGACAACGATAGAGTTTCTCCAGTGTCACCAACTTCATGTATTCACACTCATTACAGCCACAAGTGCTGTCATCGGGCGGTGCAGGAATAAACGTCTTCTGGGGAGCTTTCTTCTGCATCTCATGCAGGATGCCGCTCTCTGTGGCCACGATGAACTCCGTAGCTTCATCAGCAATGGCAAACTTCAGGAGCGCTGCAGTGCTGCCCACCTTGTCGGCCAACTTCACCACAGGACCCTTGCACTCAGGATGCACAAGAACCTTGGCTGCCGGGTGCTCTGACTTCAAAGCCAGTATCTTCTCCACACTGAAACGGGCGTGAACGTGACAGGCTCCGTTCCAGAGCAGCATGTTACGACCCGTGAGAGAGTTGATGTAGTTTCCCAGGTTCTGGTCTGGACCGAAGATGATGGGTGTGTCCGCGGGCAATGCCTCCACAATCTGCCGCGCGTTGGAGCTGGTCACCACCACATCTGTCACCGCCTTGGTGGCTGCAGTGGTATTGACGTAGCTCACCACCGTGTGGCCGGGATGCGCTTTGACAAACGCGGCAAATTCATCTGCCGGACAACTCTCTGCCAGCGAGCAGGTGGCCGTCTCATCGGGCACAAGCACCTTCTTATCCGGGCAGAGGATGGCTGCTGTCTCTCCCATGAAGTGGACACCGCAGAGCACGATAATGTCGGCATCTGTCTTGGCTGCTTCCTGTGCCAACGCCAGGCTGTCTCCAATGAAGTCAGCTATGTCCTGTACTTCGCCGTTCACATAATAATGCGCCATGATGACGGCGTTCTTCTCTTTGGCCAGACGGCGTATCTCTGCCTTCAGCGCTGTATTGCTTTTCGACATCATATCAATAACAATGTTTATTATTTATTCTCAGAAAAAAAAGTAATGATAATAATAATAGGATGTCTATTCTGTTGATAACGCCGCAAAGGTACATATTTCCAGTGGAATAGTGTGTCAATAATTTAAAAAAATTAGTTGAAAACTATATTTATGGTTATTTTATTTATGCACAACTGCCTGGATAGTCACGTCACATATATACTTTTCATCAATAATTCCTCCTTTATTATTAGCTTTTCGCACACTTTTCAACAGCTTTATAAACAAAGAATATAATTTATAAGCTATTTACTTGTCTATTCCAGAAAAAGTAACTATCTTTGCCGTCAATAGAATGTGCAAGCAAGTAATGCACTTATGAATTGTGAATGATGAATATAGCTATCTTTGTGTCTGGCAGTGGCACCAATTGTGAGAACATAATCCGTTATTTTCAAGATTCTGAGCAGGTGAAGACAGTGCTTGTTGTCAGTAACCGCGCCGATGCTTATGCGTTGGAGCGTGCTCGACGACTGGACGTTCCCGCTGTTGTAGTACCTAAAGCGCAATTGGCTGATCAGGCTATCATGTTGCCGCTATTGCGGCAGTATGCAGTGGAGTTCATCGTGCTGGCTGGCTTTCTGCCAATGGTGCCGGATTATCTCATTGATGCCTATCCACGCCGTATTGTTAATATTCATCCCGCGCTGCTCCCGCGCCATGGTGGCAAGGGGATGTGGGGACATCATGTTCATGAGTCTGTTTATGCAGCTCATGATACAGAAACGGGCATCACGATCCATTACGTGACACCCGTTTGTGATGGTGGTGAGATTATTGCGCAATTCCGTACATCCTTATCACCCGAGGATACGCCGGAAGTCATTGCTGCCAAGGTGCATGAGCTGGAAATGGCGTACTATCCGCAAGTGTTGGAAAGACTATTCAATACGGCTCGGACTTCATCTGCTGCGGTCTGACGTTGTCCGTCAGGAAGAGATATGGAGCAGGAGCCGTGGATTTCCATGGCTCCTGTTTCTTTGATAATCCTTTTGACATTATGACGATTGACACCGCCACCGGGCATGATGGTGACGGGGTGATGGAGCGATGCGGACATAAGGATGAGTTGGCGCAGAACGGCTATGCCGTCTTCTGCTGTGGAAGCACCACCAGAGGTAAGGATTCGCGCCACCCCCAGCGTACTGAGTTGTTGCAGCGCTTCTGTTTTGTCTGGCACAAGGTCAAAGGCACGATGGAAAGTGAAAGGCAGACCTCCTGCGGCCTGCACCAGACGAGTAGTAACAGGTAGGTCGATAGTGCCCCCTGGTGTGAGGGCACCGCAGACGATGGCGGAGGCACCTGCGTCCACTGCATTGCAGATGTCCTGCTCCATCACTTGTACCTCAGCTTCTGTATAGACGAATTCACCCTCGCGGGGGCGGATGAGGACATGAATGCGCAAGTCGGGGAAGCTTCGGTGCAGCACGCACAGCGTACCCAGAGAGGGTGTGAGACCATCCAATGAAAGTGCCGAGCACAGTTCTATTCTGTCTGCGCCACCCTCCACAGCAGCCAGAGCTGAAGCCAGCGAGCCACAACACACTTCAAGACATTTACTATACTTTTTCACTGCGAATTACAC
>JAFSZU010000113.1 GCA_017455585.1 Bacteroidaceae bacterium
GACGAGTTGACGAGTTGAAAGTTGAAACAACGGATGAATCGGAAAAGGGACATCGGAAAGAACGGAAAAGGGACATCGGAAAAAACGGAAAAGAACGGAAAAGCAGCAGAAAGGAATCCGTGAAATCCGTGGAATCCGTGTTCAGGGAAAACGGAAGGAGCAGAATTGTTTCCGGGGCTTTCTGATGGTTTCCGTGATTTTCGTTGTAGAGCTTTTGCGGCGCAAAGATAGCGATTTCTATTCATACGCGCACAAGGAAAAGACTTTTTTCTTCAAAATGATACACCAGCAACGGCTTTTTGCAACAATTACCATTCAAGGTGTTGATTACTCCATGACCACGGAATGACAAGAATAACCACGAATACTCTTTCCTGTTTCCTGAACACGGATAAAAACCCTGGTGATTCGTCAAAAAGTGTAGCATTGCAACAGTTTTTCGTCAAGGAAAGAGTAGTTCGCATGAAAAGTTTACTTGTTTTGGCTCCTTTCTCCCTCATTTTTCCTTTTTCTCTTTTCATTTTTCATTCATTTCTGTGTCAGTTCACAAAAAAGCATTATCTTTGTGCCGTCATTAGAACGTAAGCTCTATGAGAAAAGACAAAGTCCTTTCAGAAATAAGAAATGTCGCACTTACGGGAATCCCTCAAGGAGCTAAGGTCATACTCTTTGGGTCACGTGCCCGTGGAGATGCTCGAACGAACTCTGACTGGGATATTCTGATACTTGTAGATAAAGAACATTTACAGGCAGAAGATCATGATCATTACTCTTATCCTTTTTGGGAATTAGGATGGAAAATCAACGCGATGATTCATCCGATGGTTTATACTATAAAGGATTGGGAAACTAAAAGCAGTCCACTATTTAGGGAAAATGTTGAACGCGAAGGAATGAAGCTATGCTAAGAACCAAAAATAGGAATGACCTCATAAAATACCGTATTGAGCTCGCCTATACCGTGTTACAAGAAGCACGTGACCAATGCCAAGATGGGGCATTGGAACCTGACAGGAAACCGACTCTACTATGCCGTTTTTCACATGTGTCAAGCCCTGTTATTAAGTGAAGGTGAAACACCACGTCGCCATGCAGGCATGATTCATAAAATCGGTATGGACTTCATTACCAGTGGAAAACTGGATAAAACATACGGGCGACTAATCTCCCGATTATATGAGTTGCGTCAATCTGGAGATTATGATGAACAATATAATGCCACGGAAGGAGAAATTATCCCCTATTTCGAGCAGGTGGAAGCATTGTTAAAAGCCATGAACCAAATCATACAGTATCAAGTAGAAGGCCAATAAATCTTATCACTATATTTGCCGCGGAAACACATCCAATTCATATCATATTCACCATTTAATACCACAAATTGCCTATGACCTAACAACGAACAACGGGGAGACCGGCGCACGGTGTGCGGCACTCCCAAGGGACAAACAAGCAAATCACTAACTTCAAATTATTAACTCACGGAGAAGTGCGCTGAAGACACGTTCGCAGTCTTATTGATAACTTGAGCTTTCTGCTCTTGTTCTCCTGTCCAAGAAATACCGCCAATTTTTCTATACGAGAACAAGTTGATGAAGGTTCACGCTTGGCGTGAATCATTGTTACTTGTATGTATAGATGGCTACTTGGCGGTTGCCTTAGGACAGATGCAAGTCTCGAATGGTTTCACGCCTTTTTCGTTTCTAAAACAAAGAAACGTATGAAAACAAGACATTTACTAAGAATCTGTGTTCTGGGGTTTCTAATGACATTATTCTCCAAGAACATTTATGCTCAAGTAGAATACGACCATACTGAATATGTAACAATAAAGTGCGGTGAAATCATTACACTTGATCCTACAACACTCAGTGGAGAAGCGGGTACTTATTTCCGTTGGTATCGCAACCATCTGTCTAATAAAAGAAATGTGGCATTTTGTGATCTTGGTTCTGATTTTAGGGTTGGATTGGAGCCAATTAATGAATATTTTGTCAAGACGACAATCTCTGGCGCAAATTATTATGATTCTTACAAATGTGATGTTATGGGACTTAAACCTGGAACATACACTGCGGAATTAACATGGCATACAGAATCTCGTTATTATAATTATAGCGGCGGGACTACAGGGTATGTTTATGTCCGTTGCAAATACATCGTCACAGTAAAAAACACAAGTAATCCGAAACTAACACTCTCTGTTAACGATACCTGCAAAAGAGTCATCAAAGGTACAAATATCAAGTTTACACCCAGTGTATCAGGTGCCACCGTCTATTGCAAAAAGGAAGTTGGGGTTTATAAATATCCAGCGTGGTCTTATGGTGGCTATGACGATCACTGGGAAAACACATACCCTTCGTTTGGTGTCACTATAAATGAAAATACAGCAATTACAGCCCGTGCTGTTAAACAGGATTATCCAGTAAGTGATCTCTTCCATCGCATTTATGAAGTGATAGAACCTGGGGATTTCCATGTGTTGTTGGCCAATGGTGCAGATGTTCATTTTAAGATTATCAGCGAAAGTGAAAAGACTTGTGGTGTGTATTTTGTTCCAGGGACAGCTGAAGGTAACTTGCGGATACCGAGCACTATAAATGGTTATAAAGTAACTCGTATTCAGAAATCGGCATTCGATGGATGCACAAGATTAACCTCTGTGGAAATACCTGAAAGTGTGGATTCCATTGGAGAATATGCGTTTTCTGGCTGCTCTTCATTAAACTCCATAAACATACCTTCTTCTGTAACAGCCATTGGTCGTAATGCTTTTTCCGATTGCATAAGCTTAAAGAGTATAGAAGTTCCTTCAGGCGTAACTGCATTATCAACCTCCACATTCTATGGCTGTAGCAGTTTAAGCACTATCGCTTTGCACGGAGGACTTACATCAATAAAAGGTTACGTTTTTGATCATTGTACCTCTTTGCAACAAATAGAGATTCCATCGACTGTTGAAAGCATCGGAATTCAAGCATTTATGGGTTGTGAGAATCTTAAAGAGGTGATTATTGGCAAATCTGTGAAAGAGATAGGAGCACAAGCTTTCAGAAATTGTGAAAAGCTGGAGTCGGTTACATCGCTTATCGAGGATCCTTTCGCAATCAATGAAAGGTGTTTTGCCATATATAATGATGCACAAAATTACACAGACTGGCGGTGGACTTCTGCTACCCTCTATGTGCCAAAAGGATGTAAGGAGAAATACGCTTCTACTGCGGGGTGGCTGCTCTTCAATAAAATTGAAGAAATTGGAACTCCCGTTCCACCACCAGATTGGGAACCTACAGACATTTCCAAGTTGGACAATGTCATCTATCTAGAAGAAATGAGGGCTTCCGCAGGAGGAACAGCAACACTCTCTTTCAGAATGAAGGACTCTGCGGCTATCCGTGGTTTCCAGTTTGACCTTTACCTACCAAAAGGAGTAACGGCTGTGAAGAATGCAAAGGGACGCATACAGGGGACATTGAGCACAGGGCGTTTGGATGATGACGATGAGCATACACTAACGTTCTCGGAACAAGCCGATGGCTCCATTCGCATTCTTTGCGGCTCGCAATATGACGAGACGTTTACGGGTCGCGAAGGTGAGATAGCCACTCTACAGATTAAGATTGCCGATGACGTGGACGATGGCGAATATCCCATAGAGCTGAAGAATATGCGCCTGTCTGAAACGGATATCAGCAAATACTATGACACCGAAAGTGTGGTATCGCGCCTCGTCATCAATTCATATATGCCTGGTGACATCAATGGCGACGGCATTGTCAACGTGAGTGACTATATTGGCATTGCCAACCATATTCTGGGCAGTACGCCGACAGGCTTCATAGAAAAAGCTGCCGACGTGAACGAGGACAATGTTATCAACGTGAGTGACTACATCGGTGTGGCCAACATCATCCTGACGGGGTCTCCATTCGGCAACAGCAACAATGTGAAAGCCGCACGGGTGAAAGCTAAGACTACAGACCTCAGCGCAAAGGATAATGTTATCTATGTGGAACCTCTGACTGTAGATAAAGGTACGCAAGCCACATTGTCGTTTATGATGAAGAACTCGGCGGCTATCCGTGGCTTCCAGTTCGATCTCTACCTGCCCGATGGCGTGACGGCTGTGAAGAATGCCAAGGGTCGCATTCAAGGTTCATTGAGTAGCGGGCGTTTGCCAGAGGACGACGAGCACACATTGACCATACAGGCTCAAGCTGACGGGGCCATCCGCTTCCTCTGCGGTTCGCAGTATGACGAGACCTTCACGGGCCACGAGGGCGAGATTGCTACATTACTGGTAAATATTGCCAATGACATGGCCGATGGTGAATACCCAATCATCTTGAAAGGCATGAGGTTGTCGGAAACAGACATCAGTAAGTTCTATGATTCCGACAATGTGGAAACTACGCTCACCATTAAAGGTGAAACTGATTTGCCATATATTTCAATAGAAAGTTTCACAATTGACCGTGGCGAAAAGGCAAAATTGATGATAGACCTCATAAATTCTAACGATGAAATAAGGGTTATCTATTTTAACTACAAATTACCCAATGGCCTACATGTTATAGAGGTCGGAACTAAGATGGATCGTGCATGGAGGTCAGATAATGAATCAGAAGGCTGGATCGGGGTTAGGTCTTCCAAATATTATTCCCCCATAGAAGGACTAGATGGCCCTGTTTTAGAAATGGACTTAGAGGCAGATCAGTCGTTTATTGGTGGTAGCATCATTTTGAGTAACATTCTATTTTTGAAACTAGATGAAACGGAATACTCACAACCCGACTTGATATATAGTCTCAAGGGTGATGCGATAAAGAATATATCCAATCGGGGAATAAATGTTTTTACTCCTCTTTACAACCTCGCTGGCCAGCAGACAACGCATCCGCGCAAGGGTGTTTATATCCAAGGTGGCAAGAAGGTGGTGGTGAAGTAAACTGCGCATCGTCGGCAGCAAGCACCTCTACATAGTATCATTACTACATAGTATCATTATATCAACAGCGACTGTCAACCGTAGCAGGGTTGACAGTCGCTGTAATGAAAGCTCTATCAGACAAGTTCTGAAGATTCTTTCAAACGGTGGCAAAGAAAAATATTTCTTTTGAAATATGCAAATATAACGGCTCCAAATCTTGTATTTCCAGATGCCTTTGGAGTCGTTATAGATAAGCGTGAATATTAAAAGGAGGCAAGGCTCAGAGATGCGATGAGAGGCCCTGGATCAGCCGCCGTGTGGCCTCGTTGAGGCGGTCGTGCTGGGTGGCCAGGTTGATGCGGAGGAAGCCGGGTTGGCCGTAGAGTTCGCCGGGGTTGAGCCACAGGGCTTGCTCGGCAAGGAGGCGGTCTGCCAGTTGCAAAGTGACGGTGAAAGGCTGCAATAATTATATGGCGTACAGAGGAATATTGGTTAGTTGTCCTTGCTCTTTGTAAGGTAACATAGAATAGCGGACGGCCTGCATGGTGGGATTGTCCTTCAGAAGAGTTGTCAGTGAGTTAGCACGCACATTGCCTTCGGCTTTTACTTCAATAGGCAACAGACTGGCTTCATGCTGAATCACGAAGTCTAGTTCCAGTCGTGAGTCATCTGTCTTATGGTAGTAAATAGGAGATATCTCATGGCTCTCCATCTGCTGTAGCACATACTGCTCCGTCATGCCCCCTTTATACTCAGTGAATATCTTATTAGCCACCAGCACTTGCACAGGCTCAACTTTTACCATGGCTCCCAACAGCCCAATATCCACCAAATAGAGTTTGAAGGCTGCAAGGTCTTCGTAGATATCCAATGGCAGAGCTGGCTTTGTACATCTGTGTACTTGATAAACCAGTCCTGCATCCACAAGCCATTTAATGGCCAGTTCAAAGTCGGTCGCACGTGCACCTGTGCGCAGTGCGCCATAGATGAACTTCTTGTTCTCCTTAAACAACTGTGAAGGAATGGAGTTCCAGACCATGCGTATTCTGGCTACCTGTTCTTTAGGGGCATGTTTAGAGAAGTCACGGTCGTAGCCACGCAGGATGTCTAACTGAATACGTCTCACCTCTTTGAGAGCTCCTGTCTCCATGTACTCTTCAACAGCTTCTGGCATTCCACCGACATAATAGTACTGGCGTAATAAATCCACATACTTCTCATGCAAAAGGTTCATCGTGGAACAATCACGGCTCTCCAAGAGTTTCACCATTTCCACTTCTCCCATTGCCAATAGGAACTCCTCAAAACTCATCGGATAGATATTGATTTCATTGACCTGACCAACAGGATATGAACAGCCTTCGTGCATAGAAAGCCCCAAGAGCGAGCCAGCCACGGCAACATGATATTCGGGAGCATCTTCACGAAAATACTTCAAGGACTCCAATGCTTCGGGAATGTCTTGAATCTCGTCAAGTACAATCAGCGTATCTTCCGGTGTAATATCTACTCCAGTCAAGGCACGCAGGGCTCTGAGAATCCGGGCTATATTGAAATCTTGTGTGAAGATCTGTTTGGCCAAGTCGTTCTTTCGACAGTTCACGTACGCTTCTTGTCGGTATTCCCTACGCGAGAATTCATGCAGTAGCCATGTCTTTCCGACTTGGCGAGCACCATTCAGGACTAATGGTTTTCGAATCCGTTTATTCTTCCACGATATAAGCTGTTGGTAAACTGTTCTTTCCATGAGATTATTACATTTTTCCTCACTTATTACTGCTGCAAATATACAGTTTTTTGCACTTGTTTTGTGCGCAAAGATACAGAAATCTGCACGTAATTGCAAGCAATCACCACATTTTTCTGCATTTTACCACATTTTTATATGTGTTGTTCGGCAATACCTAAAGAGTCTTTGAGAAGAATTGTAGTAGTCGTCGGGTGGCCTCGGTGAGGCGGGCGTGCTGGGTGGCCAGGTTGATGCGAAGGAAGCCGGGTTCGCCGTAGAGCTCGCCGGGGTTGAGCCACAGGGCTTGTTCGGTGAGTAGGCGGTCTGCCAGCTGCTGGGAGGTGAAGGGTAGGGAAGAGGTATCTACCCACGCCAGATAGGTGCCTTCGAGGTGAGCGATGGGGAGTTGCGGGCAGGCGGCCTTCATGGTGTTGCGGAACTGGCGGTAGCCGTCATAGATGTAGGCTATGAGCTGGCGCAGCCATTCCTCGCCCTCGGATGTGTAGGCAGCTTGCAAGGCCAGGAAACTGAAGGGGTTGACATCGCAGACCTCGTTGTCGTTGATGGCGCGGTCGATGCGCTGGCGGAAGGCGGCATCGGGGCAGATGATATAGGAGATCTGGAGGCCGGCGGTGTTGAAGGCCTTGTTGGGTGCATTGGTGACCACCCACTGGCACCCTGCCTTTTCTGCAATGGGGGCAAAGGGCAGGAAGGGACGGCCGAGGTCGGGGTTGACGAACTCACAGTGAATCTCGTCGGACAGGACAATGACACCGTGCTCACGGCAAAGGCTTGCCATGCGGGTCAGCTCTTCTTCTGTCCACACGCGCCCGGAGGGGTTATGCGGGTTGCAGAGCAGGAAGAGGCTGGGACGCTCCTTGGCCAGCGTGCGCTCCAGCGCATTGAAATCCACGGTATAACGCTCGTCCGCGGGTGACCACGTAAGGGGGAAATCCACGAGGTGGCACTTGTTGTTGCGGATGGAGGAGAAGAAGCAGTTGTAGGCGGGCATGAACGTCAGCACGCCGTCTCCAGGCTGGCACAGTCCCTTGATGATGGCAGAGATAGCGGGCACCACGCCGCTGGTATATTGAATCCACGTGCGGTCAATGCTCCATCCGTGGCGGTGACTGTTCCACCAGATGATGCGCTCATAGAAGGTCTCTGGCACCAGGGTGTAGCCAAACACGCCGTGCTCCACGCGGCGGCGCAGGGCCTCGATGATACACGGTGCCGTCTGGAAATCCATGTCGGCCACCCACAGCGGCAGCACGCCCTCGGCTGCCACGTCCCACTTGGCGCAGTCGCTGCCACGCCGCTCCACAAGTTGGTCAAAGTTATAACGCATCATTACTTATAGTATTATTAGAAACCACAGATTGCACTGATTACACTGATTAATGATTCCACTGTCGGAAGCTTTATACACCACAGATTACACAGATTTCACGGATTTCATGTCCTTTGGTAATCAAATTTCGATCTAATATTTCACAGATTCCTGAGCAGCACACGACCCAAATGCTGACTGTTTGTGGTCGAAATCAGCATGGCGTTTCGCTCTGGAATCTGTGCGCTCGGCTCGAAGAGACGCTTCACACTTGAAGAAATGATGAACAAAATCGATGCCGGCACCCAGAAAAGAATCCGTGTGATCTGTGAAATCTGTGGTTTATTATGGTCGGGGGTGGGTCTCTATGATTTCGCAGTTGGCGGGCTGCTTGATGTGCTCGTCGATGGTGATGCGGCCGATGCTGTCGGCCACGATGCGGCCGCTGACGGGGTTCTTCACCTCGGTGATGCTGCCGCGGATGGTGGCGTTGATGTCTGTGCTGTCCTCGAAGGCACGGTCCGAGGCGGGGTCGAAGGTGCAGTCCTCCAGCGTGAGGCCGTCGATGTAGCACAGGGGCTGCTCACCCCCGATGTGGCAGCGCACCAGCCGCAGATTCTTGCTGTGCCAACCCAGGTACTCGCCGTCGAGCACGGAGTCATAGATGGTCACGTTCTCCGTCTCCCAGAAAGCATCCTTGGTGACGATGTGGGCGTTGCGGATCACGGCGTTGCGTACATACTGGAAGACGTATTTCGAGTCACTGTCGAGGCCGTCCACATCCACATCCTCGCAGAACATGAAAGGATAGGTACCCTCGTGCAGACGCACGTTCCTTATCTTTACATCGCGCACGCGCCAGAACGTCTCGTCGGCATCGTTCAGCTGCACGTTCTCCAGCGTGAGGCCCCGCATCTCGCGGAAAAACTTGGGCGCATCAATGATGCAGTCGCGCATCACCATGTCGTTGCTGTACCAGATGGCAGAGCGCGAGCCCACCTCGAAATAGCAGTTGGTGATGAGGCTCCCATCGACATGCCACCAGGGATATTTCCCGATGAAGTGGCAGCGGTCGGCCTCGATGCGCTGGCAACATTTGATGCCGCTCTCGCCCTCGGTGATGGTTACATTCTCCAGTCGTGTGTCATGGATGGCGAACAAGGGCCGCTCGCCTCCGAAACTTTGGTTCTTGATGTGTTGCATAGTTAGTGTGTTTATCTGTGGGATCGTGTGCTTCCTTTATTCTTGCTTGCCATAGGCTGGGTCTATGCGGATCATAGCAGAGACGGCGAAGGTGACGAGGCAGCAACCCATGACCCACCAGAAGAAGTTGATGTAACCCAGGGCCTCACAGATATAGCCGGCAAACATGCCGGGCACTAACATGCCGGCATATTGAATGGCCGTGCAGATACTCAGGACCGAAGTACTCTTCTGGCCGATGGCAAAATAGACGAGGAAGAGAGAACAGGCCGTGAAGCCGAAACCGTAGCCCAGCTGCTCGATGAAGAAGCAGGTGCCGACAATCCAGAGGTTCGTTACTTGCGTGATACTCAGATACACATAGACCAAATCGGGCACAGAGATACTGAGCACCATGGGCCATAGCCAACGCTTGAAGCCGTGGCGGTTCACGCATATGCCGCCGACGATGCCGCCAACAAGCAATCCCACCACCCCCAGAATGCCTGTGAGGACACCCATCTGTTCATTGGTCATGGCCAAACCGCCATTGGCGAGGGTGTCCTTGAGGAAGGGAGTGGTCATCATATTCAGTTGTGCCTCGGGAAAGCGGAAGAGGAAGATGAAAAGGAGGGCCGACATCAGATGGGGCTTGCGGAAAAAGACGCGGAAGGTATCCAACAGGTCATTGGCCACCTCGCGGGTGCTCAGATGCACACGTGCCGGTGCTTCTGTCTTGGGAACTCCCGCGAAATTCCAGATCGTAATGCCCATGAAAAGCACAGACATCACCAACAAGGCTATCATCCATGACGTAGTGACAGGGAGACCATAGTGATTGGGGTTCATCAGCACGCCCGCCAGCGCCACAATGGCAAACTTGGCAATCACCATGCCCACTCGATAGAAGAAATTTCGAATGCCCACATAGAGTGATTGCTCCGGAGGTGTCAGAGCAATGACATAGAAACCATCTACAGCTACATCATGAGTGGCACTGCTGAATGCGATGATGAAGAACAGTGCCAACAACGCTTGCAGCCAGAAGGCCGTATTCAGCAAGAATGCACAGAGGGCGAAACCACAGCAGATAACCACCTCCATGGTGAGAATCCACCAACGTTTGGTCTTGAACGAATCAATGAACGGACTCCAGAGGAATTTGAACACCCAAGGGAGTTGCAGCCACCCGATATAGAATGCCGCCACATCTTTGGTGATGCTCATGTCAAGGAGAAGGAACATGGAGATCATGGTGACGAGTTGATTGGGCAGTGCCTCGGCCAAATAAGTTGTTGGCACCCAGGCGTAGGGCTTATGTTGCATAATGGAGAATGAAGAATGAAAAATGAAAAATGAAGAATGGAGAATGAAAAATGGAGAATGGGAATAGTGAGGGGAGTTATTCTTTTTGAGGGAGACGGACTATGCGGCGCATGCTGATGTAGGCCAGCAGCCAAGCGGGCAGGGCCAGTAACGCATCGATGGCAAAGAATTGTTCAAAGCCCCAGAGGGTTACGAGCCAGCCGGAAGCGGCCATGGCGGGCAGCATGACAAGGGCGATGAGAGGGACGTAGAGATAGTTGACAGTGTCTGCGTAGCGGTCGTCAAAGAGGCGACGCAGGATGGGCGCACAGGCATTCAACCCGAAACCAAAGCAGAGTTGGGCCGTGGCTGTGGCCGTGCAGAGCCACAATAAGTTAGAGGGCGGGAACTGTGTCATCAGCCAATAGACCACGGGTGAGAAGCCGATGGCAAAGATCATAAGTCCCTCTCTCATCTCCTTTCTCTCACCTCTCATCTTTGTCATCAATCTGTGCCCCAGAATGAGTCCCACAGAGAACGCGATAACACCCACCGTTCCTTGTGCCAGACCGATGTCCTGTAGAGAGCATCCCAGCCCACCCTCACTGGGCGACGCAAATAAATAAAGTACGCGCGCGTGAAAGAGCAGTGCCTGGGGCAGGAGGAGGAAGAAAAGAGATGAGAGATGAGAGATAAAAGAGGAGGGAGGAGGGAGGAGAGAAGGCTGTGCTTGGCAGTCTCTTATCTCTAATCTCTCATCTCTCATCTCTTCTCTTCCTCTCACCGCCCACATATTCCACAGCAACAGTAGCAGATAGACACCTGCCAACAGATAGACGGCCAGGCTCCAAGAGCGTGCAAAGACATGAGGATAGTTACGGAAGAGCACCTCAAAGGATCCCACCGCCACAATCATGACGCCGTATGTGAGGATGACTGCCGCCTGAGTGAAGGACATCCTGGCGACACGGTAGAACCGCTGCAGTGGACGGCGTAACCGTTGCTGATAGAACATCTGTGACACCAGTTCGTGCCATGCAGATAACACACACAGTACAAACAGGCACAAAAGGACCCATTCCCTGCGGTTTGTGCGGGCTGTGAAAACAAAAGCCAGCGTCACCAAACAGAGCAGTGAGGTCACTTCTGCGCATCGGAGCTGGGCCGCATAGTGTCCCCATCGCTGCAACGGTCGGCGCACCCATGACTTCATCACCCACGGCAAAGTGAGTAAGGCACAATAGAGTGTACTCATGCCCCATCCCAGTCCCAACTGGAGAAACATCAAAAGTGCCACGAAAGTGATCATGGCACTGGGGATGGCCTCGGCGGCGAACAAGGTGGGGAGCCACTTCATCAGTTGAAAGTTAAAAGTTGAAGGTTGAAAGTTTGAGGGTTAAAAGTTGAGAGTTTGGCTGGCACACAGCCTTCATCTTTTGCGGGAAATAACTTTCAACTTTTAACTCTCAACTTTCAACTTACTTAATAGGATCGGGCAATGAGCACGCGGTACTTGGCGGGCTTGCCGCTGACCATATCGGTGCCGGGTGTCTGCTCGAAGGCGAAGGGCACGCAGCGGATGGTGGCCTGCGTCTCTTCCTTGATACGTGCCTCGGTCTCGGCAGTGCCGTCCCAATGGCAGAGGAAGAAGCCGCCGTCCTTCACACGTTCCTTGAACTCCTCATAGTTCTCGCATTCAAAGATATGCTCGTCACGGTACTTGCGGGCTTTCTCGAAGATGGCTGTCTGCATGTCGTCCAGCACGGCTTTCACGTGCTGGGCAATACCAGCCACAGAGCGTTCTTCCTTCTCCAAGGTGTCACGCCGCATCAGTTCGATGGTGCCGTTCTCCAGGTCTCGGCCACCCATGACCAGTCGCACGGGCACGCCCTTCAGCTCATAGTCGGCGAACTTGAAGCCGGGACGCTTCTGGTCATTGTCATCCAACTTCACGCTGATGCCCAATGCTTTCAGCTCATCGGCAATTTCGCTCAGTTTCACACGGATGGCGTTGAGCTGCTCCTCGGTCTTGTAGATAGGGATGAGCACCACCTGCGTGGGAGCAAGTGCGGGCGGTAGCACAAGGCCGTTGTCATCGGAGTGGGTCATGATGAGGGCACCCATCAGGCGTGTGCTGACACCCCATGAGGTGGCCCAGGCATATTCGGGCTGGTTGTCCTTGTTGAGGAACTGTACGTCGAACGCCTTGCCGAAGTTCTGTCCCAGGAAGTGGCTGGTGCCGCTCTGCAGGGCCTTGCCGTCCTGCATCATAGCCTCAATCGTATAGGTGTCCAGTGCGCCGGCGAAGCGCTCGGTCTCAGACTTCACGCCCTGCATCACGGGCACAGCCATCACCTTCTCCGCGAAGTCGGCATAGACCTGCAACATCTGGCGAGCGCGTTCCTCTGCCTCTTCGCGTGTGGCGTGGGCCGTATGTCCCTCCTGCCAGAGGAACTCTGCCGTGCGCAGGAAAAGGCGTGTGCGCATCTCCCAGCGCATCACGTTGGCCCACTGGTTGATGAGCAGTGGCAGGTCGCGGTAGCTGTGGATCCAGTTCTTGTAGGTGTTCCAGATGATGGTCTCTGAGGTGGGACGGATGATGAGTTCCTCTTCCAGCTTGGCCTCGGGATCCACCACTACGCCGTCGTGTGTCTCGTTGGTTTTCAGGCGGTAGTGTGTCACCACGGCACATTCCTTGGCAAACCCCTCCACATGTTCTGCCTCGCGGCTGAGGAAGCTCTTGGGGATGAGCAAGGGGAAATAGGCGTTCTGCACGCCCGTCTGCTTGAACATATCGTCGAGGATGCGCTGCATCTTCTCCCAGATGGCGTAGCCGTAGGGTTTGATGACCATGCAGCCGCGCACGTCGCTCTGCTCGGCCAGGTCTGCCTTGACCACCAGTTCGTTGTACCATTGCGAGTAGTTCTCGCTGCGTTTTGTCAGGTTCTTGAGTTCTTTTGCCATATTTTTGCACGGCTTTGCCGTAGTTTAATGTTTAAAGTTTAAGGTTTAATGAGGGCTGTCGTAGGCCCTTATTTGCCATTTTGGGCGCAAAGTTAGTGAAATATCGTGAAAGAGGTGCATTATTTTTGTTGTTTTTGTAATCTGTTTGGGAGAAAATAGCTACTTTTGCACCGGAAAACAATCACTCAACACTATTAACCCATTTTAAACACACACAAACTATGAAAGGATTGAAGTTTTATGCAGTGGGCCTCTGCGTCGCTCTGCTCATGAATTCCTGTGGTGCCAGCAACGCTACGAAAGGTGGTCTGATTGGTGGCGGCGGTGGTGCTGCTCTCGGTGCTGCCCTCGGCGCACTCATTGCTCACAACTCCGGCAAGGGTGCCATCATCGGTGGTGCTGCCGGTGCTGCCTTGGGAACCGCTGCCGGTATTCTCATTGGCAAGAAGATGGACAAGGCCAAGGCTGCTGCCCAGCAGGTGGCTAACGCCCAGGTGACAACCACTACCGATGCTAACGGCTACGAGGCCGTGAAGGTGACATTTGACAGCGGTATCCTCTTCCAGAGTGGCAAATCTGTTCTCAACGCTACAGCACAGAGCTCACTGACCAACTTTGCTCAGAACGTGCTCCTGCAGAACACCGACATGAACGTGGGCATCGTAGGCTACACCGATAACGACCCCTGGAAGGGTAAGACCGCAGAACAGAGCGTGGCTGCTAACCAGCAACTCTCTCAACAGCGCGCCACTGCTGTCAGCAACTTCCTCAAGAGCAAGGGCGTGACCGGCAACCAAATCAAGGAAGTGGCCGGTCTTGGCGAGAGCAATCCCGTGGCCGACAACAGCACCGCTGCCGGCAAGGCTCAGAACCGCCGCGTTGAGGTCTATCTCTATGCCAGCGACGAGATGATCAAGGCTGCCCAGGCAGGCACACTCCAGTAAAGACATAGCGACACAATAAAGAAACGGGGGGCAACCACAATGGCTGTCCCCCGTCTCTTATTGTGACAAATTCCTCATTTGCCTCAGAATCCAAGTTTGCCGTTTCAACATGTAAGGCGAAGGTTCCTTGCTGCTGAAGCGCAGTGGGTTGGGCAAGGTGGCAGCAACGAGTGCGCACTGGCGGCGGGTGAGGTCGCGGGCAGTACACTGGAAATGCCACTGCGCCACTGCCTCGGCACCGTAGATACCGTCGCCCATCTCAATGGAGTTCAGATAGACCTCCATGATGCGATCCTTGCTCCAGATGAGCTCAATGAGTATGGTGAAATAGGCCTCCAGTCCCTTCCGGATCCATGAGTGCCCCGGCCAGAGGAATACGTTCTTGGCTGTCTGCTGGCTGATGGTGCTGCCACCACGCTGCCGCTTCCCCGCCTTATTTTCCTTGATAGCCTGACCTATGGCATTAAAATCAAAACCGTTATGCTTGCGGAACAATTGGTCTTCGCTGGCCATGACGGCCAGAGGCAAGTCCGTCGATATCTCCTCCAACGGAACCCAGTGATGACGCAACCGAACGTGTTCGCCACGACTCATCTGTTGCACGCATCGAATCACCATCAGCGGAGTGAATGGTACAGGTAGCCAACGATAGACCACCACTGTCAGAATGGTGGAGATGAAGAATGCCACCACCGTCCATTGCAACCCCTTCTGTATTCTCTTGAGCCATTTCATTTCATCCTAATCACTCTCACCCCCAACTGTGTGGGATGTTGTTTCATGTAGTCGAAGAGTGTCATGGGCTCCAGCACCACGCGCTTGTGTATCTGGCTGGCATTGAGCAGATGCAGACGGCCGTCTGTACCCCAGACAGCCAATCCCAGATGGGAGACATCCAGCCCCTCCTTCTTGGTCACGATGGCCAGGATGTCACCATCTTGAATGGCAGAGAGCTCTTTGCGCGAACGGTTGAGGAAGCGGCGTGGCACGTAGCGCATCGTCTGCCCGTTCACGCGTTTCTCATTGGCTTTGATTTGCTGCAGGGCCGTTGCATCACCTTTGAGCATCGGGTAACGGTCTGGATGCTGGCTCATGTAGGTGCAGTTCAGCGTCTGCGACTCTACAAATGGATAGAATGCGCCGCGGCTGTCCTTGTCCTTTCCCTTGATTTCCTGCACGATGCCCATGGCTTCGTTGCTCCGTATCCACTCGCTGAAGTAGTGGTTGCGAGAGGCGTAGCCGTCCAATTGGCCGTCGCGATAGCGGATGCGTTCCAGATTCCGGCAGAAATCCGTGAAGCTGGTACTGTGCTGCTTTGTCGTCAGCACCAATGCCACCACATTCTCCACCAATGTGGTGCAATCCAGTTCGCGCAGGTTCACCGCCAATTCCTCCTTGGCGTTCACCTCCAGCGTCTTGCCCACGTAGGGGCGGTTCAAGAGCTGGTTGGCGTAGAAAAGCATCAGGTTCTCGCCTACGGGTTGGCGCGCTCCTTTCTTCAAGAGGGTGACAACTCCGGTGCTGTCTGACTTCTGATAGGTAACAGCTGCGGCTCTTGTGGGTACAAGAGCCAGCAGTATAAGGATGAAAGATGTGCAGAGGGATTGCTTCATATCAACTAACCCACCTTCTTCAGGCGTATGACACGGCTGGAGAACTGGCGGCTGAGGTAGGCATCGAGACCCGTCTCCATGAGGAAGCGCCCCGTGAAGGTCTTGCCGTCGAAGTAGTGTTCACGCTCGGTTCGACCGAACTCGTTGAGCTGGTAGCGGGCATCGGGGTCGAGACCGGCCATGTGCCAGCGCGGAGTCTGGAGACCCACGTAATGCTCAAACTTGTAGCAGAAGAAGACGGCCTCGCTCTTGTCCTCGGTGACGAACATCTCGCTGCAGAAGCCGTTGTTCTCGTAGGGAGAGAGCAGACGGTACTGGTCACCCAACTGGACAATGGGGCGTATTTCCTTGTAGAATGCTACAGCTTTCTTGGCGTAGTCTCGCTCCTGGTCGTTGAGGTCGCTGGGTTTCATTTCCATACCGAGGCGGCCTGTCATGGCCACATCGAAGCGGAACTTCAGGGGAATGACGCGACCGGTCTGGTGGTTGGGCGATGCGCTCACGTGCTGTGCCATTGCCAGTGTGGGGAAGAAGTGGCTGGTGCCCCACTGGATGAAGAGGCGTTGCTGAGCATCGGTATCGTCGCTCACCCAGAACTCGTCGAAGTAGGGCATGAAGCCCCAGTTGACACGACCACCGCCGCTGGAACACAACTGGATGACGAGGTCGGGATGGTTGGCGCGGATGCGTTCCAGAGCTTTGCGGAGTCCGAGGTGGAAATCCACGAAGAGGTGGCTCTGACGGTCAGCGGTCAGGTAACTGCTGCCGAAGTTCTGCATCGACATGTTGCAGTCCCACTTGATGTAGTGCAGACGCGGATTCTCCTTGACGAGGTTATCCACGATGCCGACCACGAAGTCCTGCACCTTGGGGTTGGACATGTCCAGCACCAACTGTGTGCCGCCACGGCCCTTGGAGAGTTCGCGGGTGGGGTGAGCCACCACCCAGTCCGGGTGCGCCTCAAAGAGTTCGCTCTTGCTGTTGGTCATCTCGGGTTCAATCCAGATACCGAACTTGAGGCCGCGGTCCTCGGCAGCCTTCAAGAGGGCAGGCACGCCGTTGGGCAGTTTCTCGGTGTCGGTGACCCAGTCTCCCAGTCCTTGTGTGTCGTCGGTGCGACGGTATTTGCTGCCAAACCAGCCGTCATCGACCACGAAGAGCTCGCCACCCAGTTCCTTGATGCCGTCCATCATCTGCTCGCACACTTCCTGGTTGACATTCATATAGACACCTTCCCAGGAGTTGAGCAGGATCTCGCGCAGGGCCTTGCCGTTATGCAGCTGCCCGTTGCGTCCCCAGCGGTGGAAGGCGCGGCTGATGCCACCCTTGCCCTCATTGCTGTAGGCCAGAGCCAGTTCCGGTGTCTGGAAGGTCTCGCCGGATTTCAGGGTGTAGGCCGTGTGCAGGTCGTCGATACCGGCAATGAGTGTGTGACGGTACTTGCCACGGGTGTCTATGCGAATCTTGTAGTTGCCTGTCCAGCAGAGGGCTGCACCTATCACACGGCCACTGTTCTCCTGCGGCTTGCCGTCAAGGGAAATCATCACCTCGGCACGGTCGTTCATGGCTGTGCGCACACCGTCGTGGTTGACAATGGTCTTCAGACCGGCCGTCAGAGGCTCCTCGGTCATGCCGCATTCCTGCCCCCATGCCCCGTGGAAATGAGTGAGCCATGCACCTTCCTGACGCAACGTCATCAGGCCGCTGGCATACTGCTCCAGCTTGATGGGCTTCTTCTCGCCGTTGCGGATGACGGTCCATGTCTGGATGACATCACTTTGCTGGTTGGCTTTGTAATAGAGATCTACGAAGAAGTCATACTTCTTGTCCTTCATGCTGATGATGGTGAGGTCGCCTTCGGTGCGGCTGCCGGTGATGGCCAGCTCGGTGGTCATGTTGCCATCGAAGTGTGTGACGCTGAGGGCTGTCTCGTCGAAGCTGTTGCGGCCAAAGGCGGGGTAGGCGTCGTAGTTGATGCTCATGGCATCATAGACTTCCTGCGCCTGAGCGGGGGTGATGCGCGAACCATAGTAATGGATGCGGGGTGTCTGACCCTCGTTGACAGAGAGCATGAGGGTGGTCTTCGGGGTGTTGATGAACACGTCCTTGGCGGAGAGGGTGTTACTCATTGGGAAAACCAATGAGCACGCGACCAAGAGGGAGAGAAGGTGCTTCATAAGTTGAAAGTTGAGAGTTGAAAGTTGATAATTCTTGCAGGGTCAAGGGTGCCTCGGGACTTTATTCATCCTTTTTCAGCACTTCGAGGGCACGCAGCACCACAGGGTCTTCGGCATAGATGATCTGGAAGTACTCGCTCATGTCCCAGAGGTCGCGGGCAACGAGGCCTTTGAGGATGAGGCCCACGTCTTTGCGTGTCTTCTGCAACTCGGCATCGTCCTTGGCGCGGAGGCTGTCTTTCTTCTCGGCATCTGTCAGCATCTGGTCGATCACCTCATCGGGGAGAGTGAAACCTGCACGGAATGACTCAAAGTCCTTGTATTCCTTGTTGAGGCGCTTGCGGTTCTTGTCGATATATTTGAGGCTGGCGTTGACCACATAGCTGCGGGCGCTGAGTTCGCGGTGCAGTTTGGTATAGCGCATGGTGTCCAGGGGCACGAAGATGTCTGGCATGATGCCACCTCCGCCATAGACGGTGCGCCCTTTCTTCAACGTCTTGTAGCGCAGGGAGTCGGGGAAGTGGATGCTGTCTGCATGAATCAACTCACCGCGGTTGTAGCGTTCCACCACGTCACGGGCATAGCTCTTGGCATCACCTTTCTCGTAGGGTTTCTGGATACAGCGGCCGGCAGGTGTGTAGTAGCGGGCAATGGTCAGGCGGATCATGCTGCCGTCTTCCAGATTGATGGGTCGCTGCACCAGTCCCTTGCCGAAGGTGCGTCGTCCCACGATGGTACCGCGGTCGTGATCCTGGATGGCGCCCGAGAGGATTTCTGCGGCCGAGGCCGAGTACTCATCCACCAGCACGACGATGCGCCCCTGGGTGAAGATGCCGCCGCCTGTGCTGCGGAACTCCCCCATATTCATGCCGCCGCGACCGCGGGTATAGACAATCATCTCATCGCGTGGCAGCAACTCGCTGGCCAGGTCCACGGCAGCATTCAAGTAGCCGCCGCCGTTGCCCTGCAAGTCAATAATCAGGTCCTTCATGCCCTGTTCCTGGAGTTTCTTGATGGCATCCACCACCTCGTCATGCGTGGTGGCGGCGAAGTTGGAGAAGCGCACCAGTCCGATGCCGGGTTCCACCATGTAGGCGGCATCGAGCGAGTTGACGGGAATCTTGTCACGTTTGATCTTGAAGGTGAGCACGTCCTTGATGCCTCGGCGGACGATGCCCAGCGTGACCTTGGTGCCACGGGGGCCGCGCAGACGGCTCATGATGTCCTCCTTGCTCATCTTCACACCCGCGATGGCGGTGTCATTGACCGTCACAATGCGGTCTCCCGCCAGGATGCCGGCTCGCTCCGACGGCCCCTTGGACGTGGGCTGGATGACCACCAGTGTGTCCTCCAGCATATTGAACTGCACGCCGATGCCGTCGAAGTTACCTTGCAGCGGTTCATTAAGTTTCTTGGTATCCTTGGCGTTGGTGTAGGACGAGTGCGGGTCCAGCTTGGACAGCATTCCCGTGATGGCATCCTCCACCTGGCGCTCCATATTGACCGTGTCAACATACATCTGGTTGATCATCACCGTCGATTGCAGGAGCTTGCGAATAGCCATCTCCCGCTGGTCTGCCTTCTGTGCGCTGGCGGGTAATGAAGGAATGAGGAGTATTGTAGAGATAAAGGACAAGAGGTGAAGACGGAATGAGTGAGCAGTCATAAACAGTCTGAAAACGTGGTTATAGTTATTTATAGACTACAAAGGTAGCTATTATTTTCACAACGACATGCATTTTGCTGCCATTTTTAAGCTTTATTTAGATGAAACACTTGAGAGGCGACCGCACTGCGGTCTTGTTGGTGAATGCAAAAATAATGTGAAATGATGATCCGCAATCATACCACCAAGACCGCGACGCGGTTTGCTCTCATACTTTTTTGCTTGAAGACCCGATTCTTCTGGCATATTCATCCATGGGTGTTGATTATTCCATCATGACCGAATGATTATTCCATCATGACCGAATAATCATTCGGTCATGATGGAATAATCAACGCAGTCGCATCCTCGGAGTCATTCCTACGGCACGCATTCCATTGACATCCGCATTACCAGCCATTTCGCTGTACCTACGGCACAGCTGTATGGCTGGCCGCTCGGCGCTCTGCGACGCTTCACGCTTGAAGAACCCCTATCAGATGCCTATGGCATCATTTGCGAAACTTGAATCATTTAATGTGATGATCCAAAAGAAAAATCCGAAGTTTTGCCCGCTGAACGCAAAATAATCACTACCTTTGCCGCGTGATTTCGATTATGCTTCTCTTCAAACAGAATAAGCCGGACCGTCTGGGTCCTATAGGTCTTATAAGTCTTATAAGTCTTATAGGTTCTATAGGTCTTATAGGTCTCATAAGTCTTATAAGTCTTATAGGACTCATGGTCCCGTTGAATTTGTCCGCCCAGCAGACGCGCAGCCTTGACCCGATGATCAAGAGCGTTCGCGTCCTTGTTGATGATGACCCGCTGCAGCCCCCTGTGGCCCGTCTGGGCACGCCGGTGGAAGTGAGCTTTGATGTTCTCTCGCACGCGTATGCGCGTTATATATATAAGGTGGAGTTCTGCAATGCCGACTGGACGGTTGCCACCGACATCTTTGAGAGCGACTACCTGTCAGGCTTCAACAACCGCCCCATTGAGGACTATGAGACGAGTCTCAATACCAGCGTGCTATACACCCATTACCGTTTCCGCTTCCCCAACGAGGACTGCCGTTTGCGACTGCCCGGCAACTATCGGGTGCTCGTTTATGCCGACGAGCGCGACTCTGACGGGGAACCGCTTCTGGAGGCCTGTTTCTCCCTGTTGCAGCCGCGCATGAGTATCAGCGCACAGGTCAGCACAAACACAGACATCGACTTCAACCAGCAGCACCAGCAAGTGTCCTATGCCCTCAGCTACGGTGGCGAGCGTGTGGTGGATCCGGCGCGCGAGTTACACACCGTGGTGATGCAGAACCGCCGATGGGACAACGCCGTCGTCAACCTGCCGCACAATATCCAGAAGGCCACCGGTGTGGAATGGACACACCGGCGTGAACTCATCTTCCCCGCAGGGGCGGAGTTCCATAAGTTCGAAATCCTGGACGTGCGCCTCAACGGTATGGGTGTCGATCTGATGGAATGGGAAGACCCCTATCGCCATGCCACACTCTTTGCCGTGCAGCCGCAGCGCAACTACACCTACGATCCCGATCAGAACGGTGCATACGTCATCCGCCACAGTGGCGATGAGGACAATGACACGCAGAGCGAGTACCTGTTTGTGCATTTCCTCCTGAAGTCGCCCCGGCTGCCGGGTGGCGACGTCTATGTCTGCGGGCAGTGGACCAACGGCTTCCCAGACCCCGACTGCCGCATGTCATACAATGAGCCGCAAGGCTGCTATGAGGCAGGCATCCTCCTGAAACAAGGCTACTACAACTATCAGTTCCGCCAGATGGATGCCGACGGTGTGGGGCAGACCGCCCGCACCGAAGGCGACTTCTATCAGACCGAGAACGAATACATCATCCTTGTCTATCATCGTCCGCAGGGTGCCCGCTACGATGCCCTGGTCGGGTATAGTAAGTTGAAAGTTGAAAGTTAAAAGTTGAAAGTTAAAAGTTGAAAGTTAAAAGTTAAAAGTTGAAAGTTGAAAGTTAAAAGTTGAACAATCGTCCTATATATCCGTGGAAATCATTAAACACTTCTTCCAACAGATGGGGGACATGCTGAGCATCCCCTGGTCCTTCGTCATCCTAGAACTGGCCGGCACACTGGCCGGTGCCGTGTCTGGTGCCCGCCTCTCCGCCGCCAAGAAGTTTGACCTCTTCGGGGCTTTCATCGTCGGCACAGCCACGGCTTGCGGCGGCGGCACGATACGCGACCTGCTCATCGGCAAGACCCCCTTCTGGCTCGAAGACCCCATCTTCCTGCTCACCTGCCTGTTCGGCCTCGTCTGGGTCATCATCTTCCGGCGCTGGCTGGTGCGGCAGAACAACACGTGGTTCCTCTTTGACTGCATCGGTTTCTCCCTCTTCAATGTCATTGGTATCGAGAAATCCCTGGGACTCGGGTTCCCCACCTGGGCCGCCATCTGTCTGGGAGTCATCACGGGTGCCGGAGGCGGTGTGCTGCGCGACATCCTCATCAATGAGGTGCCCCTCATCTTCCGCAAGGAGATCTATGCCACTTGCTGCCTGGCCGGAGGCATCGTCTATATCCTCTGTCTCCAGTACCTCGGCTGGCGGCCCGAGGGCAGTGCCGTCCTCTCGTGTACCGTCGCCATTGGCATCCGAATGCTGGCCGTCAAATATGGCTGGAGCCTGCCAACCCTCAAGGCGGAACCGTAGAGTTGAAGCCCCCTCCCCGCTCCCCCTTCTGGGGAGAGGGGTATCCTCTGAGAATTGGAAGTTAACCTGTTAACGTGTTAACGTGTCAACCTGTCAACCTGTCAACGTGTCAAAGATGAGAGATTATACAACCATTATCCTTGAGGGGGGGCTGGGCAATCGCATGCGCGTGGCCGCTGCCGCCCTCGCCACCGCCCGCCGCACAGGGCTTCCCTTTCGCGTCTTGTGGCTCAACCAGTGGGGCATGCCCTGCCGCTTCGACCGCCTGTTCCAGGCTGTCAACGGTGGCCATGAGCAATTTGAGATGAGAGATGCTGCGGGTTGGGAGCGTGCCGTCTATGCCCGTGCCCGTGCCGCTAATCTCTGGTTGCCACGTGCCGCACAACATGTGCTGCACCGCCGCATCATTACATCCCCACAGGTCTATTATCTCCAGCAAGACGGCTTCGACTTCGACGCATGGTTCCGTCACGGTGGCGGACTGCTGATGGCCTACCGGGACTTCGCGTCCTATACGGGTGAGGATCTGCGCTCTCTTTTTCGCCCGCAGCCCGCTGTGCAGGAACTTGTTGACTGCTATTGTGAGCACTTCACGTCCCACACGATTGGCTGCCATATCCGGCGAACAGACAACCAGCAAAGTATCAAGGAATCACCTTTGGAACTCTTCATCGCAGCCATAGACCGCGAAATAGAGCAGCACGCAGACACACGCATCTTCCTCGCCACAGACGATGAAGCTACCAAGACGCAGTTGCTCCGGCGCTATGGTGCTGACAGCATCATCACATCACCCTCTGCTGCCACGCGAGAATCCAGTAACGGCATCCTCCTGGCTCTGGCAGAGATGCTTGCACTCGCCAGGACATCCCGCATCTATGGTTCTGCGGGAAGCACCTTTTCGCAGATAGCAGCACAACTCGGAGACAAGCCTCTTTTTTATCAAAAACTATCGACCTGCGGTTGAAGCTGGCCGCTACAGAGGGGGCGCAGCCAGCTTGTGTCGTGGGAGCTGATGTGTGTGTCTGGCCATCGACCTTTCACCGGAAGAGGTGGGGGATGAAGGCGCGGAGGCCTCGGCGCCAGGTGAGCCACTCGTGGCCTGTGCCAGCCGACTCCTCGGCATCTACCTTGATGCCCAGCTCGCGCAGCTGCTTCACGATGTCGCCGCTCTTGATGAAGTCATCGCTGCCCCAGTTCATATACATATAATGTATCTTCTTGTTGAACTCGGCGGCATTGCTGAACACACCGTCGTAGGCCGTCTTCACGTCGAGGCCGAAGATGGCTCCGCTGAAGGTGCCCATCCATGCGAACTTGTCCAAGTTGGTCAGCACCACGTCGAAGGTCTGGTGTCCGCCCCAGGAGAGACCGGCCATGGCGCGGTGCTCGCGGTCGGCTTTCGTGCGGAAGTTGGCATCGATGTAGGGGATGAGGTCGTTGAGGAGCACGGGGTAGAAACTGGCTCCGTACTGGCTCTGTCCCTGACGGTTGCTGTCTCCACCGCCGAAGTTGAACGGTGCCTTGATGTCGCCGCTCTCCATGACGACAATCATCGGAACGGCCTCCCCCTTGGCGATGGCGTTGTCCATGATGTGCTGCATGTGACCCTGTTTGCTCCAGCCTGTCTCGTCCTCGCCCATGCCGTGTTGCAGGTAGAGGACGGGGTACTTCTTCTTACCCTTCTCGTATTCCGCCGGCGTATAGACCAGGGCATGACGCCAAGTTATTGGATCATTTGACGATTGACCATTTACCATTTGATTGCTGGTGGAGGGGTAGTAGATGCTGCGCACCTGTCCGGCGGGCACGCCCTGCTGCGGGCGGTAGTAGTCGCCCTCGGACCCCTCGGGGATCTCGATGCCGCCCGCCTCGCGGTTGCAACCGAAGAAGGTCTCTGTGGCGGGGTCGATGAATCTCACACCGTCGATGTCCATGAAGTAGTAGTGGAAGCCCACGGGCAGCGGGTCGGTGACGGCCATGAAGCCTCCCTTGCCGTCGGGCTTCATGTCATATTTCTTGTTGCACACGTCCACGATGATTTTACGGGCTTCGGGGGCCTGGATGCGGAAATAGGCGCGCCGCTCCTTATCCACCTTGGGGAAGGCGTTGCCCGGCACGGTGGTCTCGGCGATGAAGGCATCGTCGGGGACGGTGATGGTTGAGAGATTAGAGTTGACAGTTGAAAGTTCTTTGGGACGACGGGGCTCATAGCCGAGGAAGCGAGCCACGGTCTCGCCGTAGCGGCAGCCCAGCTCGCGGTATCCGGCAGCGTCGAAGTGCAGACGGTCGGGGGCGTTGGTGCAGTCGTCGCTGGAGATGACCTGACAGGTGTGGATGGTCTGCGGCAGCTCGTCGATCTGTTTCTTGCAGCCATAGCAGACACCCTTGCCGCCCGCCTGCACGATGTTGCCCACATAGAGATTCACCTCCTCGGGCTTCAGCTGCAAGTCACCCAGCAGGTTGTCATAGACCCGTTGCACCATGCCGGCCCACAGGGGGTCGCCGGTGTTCGTTTCGCCCTGGTGCATCAGCACGCCCTTGATGACACCGTCCTTCTGGGCCTTGCGGGCCAGGGTGACCAGACGCTCGTAGGGGTTGTTGCCATAGGCTTCCAACATGCCCTTCATCCAGCTCGGGGCTTTCTTCAGGTAGGCGGGGATGCTGTCGGGCAGGAAGCCCTTGATGTCGATGCCGCCGATGGCCACATGGATGACACCCACCTTGATATCCTCGGGCAGCGATGCCACCAGCGTGCGACCGAACCAGTCGGCAGGTGTCAGGCCGGTGTTGGGGCGGCAGAGTGGGGGCGTGGCCTCGCACCATTCTCCCATCTTGCGCCCGCGCTGTGTGTCGTCCACGGCAGGCATCAGCAGGAAGCGCGGTCCGGGACTGGCCAGGTCCACAGCCTCGGGGCGCGCGGCGCCCTCCATGTTGGACTGCCCGAAGCAGAGAAAGATGTAGAAATTTGGGTCCACATCGGCTGTGGCGCGGCAGCCGGGGAGCAGGATGAGCATCACAAGGAGGATGCGGCGAAACAGATGGTTCATGGTTGATTTGCAATTACAGGATTAACAATATCCACGTTCTCTATGCCGCAAAAGTAGAGAAAAGGCGATAATAGCACAGATGTCCCATGACACACAATTTGTGTCATGGGACATCTATGAACATCTTTGAGACTATTTTAGAAGATATGGGCTGTCTGCTCCGCGTCTTCAGCAGACGTCTCGGAGGATTACAGACCTCCGAAGTACTTGTAGAGAGCCGCAAGCATGGAGGCTTGCATGAACTCGCCGCGCTGCAGCATGGCCTTCACCTCTTCGGGTGAGAACGTATAGACCTCGATGTCCTCGGTGGCATCGAGGTGCTGGGTGGTGGTCTTCTCCACACCAACGGCCACGAAACTGTGGGTGATGTTGTTCATGGCACTGGCGTTGCAGGAGAACTGCATGGCCTCGTGCCACTCGCCGCCCGTGTAGCCGGTCTCCTCAGCCAGCTCGCGCCGGGCGGCAGCCATCGGGTCCTCACCGGGTTCTGCACAGCCGGCCACAATCTCGAAGCAGGTGCGGCCCAGGCCGTGGCGGTACTGACGGATAATGACCATCTCGCCCTCTTTGGTGATGGCGACCACGTGCACCCACGTGGGGTATTCCAGCACGTAGTATTCATCATTGATGCGGCCGTCGGGCAGCTGGCAGGTGTCGCGCCGGGCCGTGAGCCACGGGCGACGGAAGAGATACTCACTCTTCAAGAGTTTCCAGTCGAGGTTCTTCATTTCTGTTTATTTGCTAAAAAACAACGGTGTATGTGTCTATTATCACATCTGCTGGCGCTCATTAGGGCATGTAGGTGATGAGTTCCACACTGTTGGCGGCGATGGCGCGCAGGGCTGCGAGGGTGGTGGCGTGGCCTCTGGCTCGCAGCTGCACGAGGGCGTTGCCCAGGGCTGTGCCCTCCTGGGGACCTGCGATGACGGGTAGCCCTGTGGAATCGGCGGTGAACTGCATGAGATACTGGTTGCGGGAGCCGCCGCCGATGACATGCAGCCGCTGGATATCAACGGGTGTGAGCTGGCGCAGCATTGCGATGACCTCTTTGTAGCGGGCGGCCAGGGAGCGGAAGATGACACGCACGTAGTCGGCGGGTGTCTGGGGCAGCGCCTGGCCAGTCTCGGTGAGGTACTCGCGGATGGCGGCGGTCATCGAGGCGGGGTGGGCGAAGCGCGGGTCATCGGGGACGATGAGGCTCTGACAGGTGGACTGGAGGCAGAGGGCGTTGAGGGCGTTGACATCGGAGGGGATGGCGGGCTGAACGCTGCCGGCGGACGAACCGCCGGCAACAGTGCAAGGCACAGGCCCCCCAGAGATCCCGGCTGCCTCAGAGATCCCGGCCGCCTCAGAGATCCCGGCCGCCTCAGAGATCCCGGCTGCCTCAGAGATCCCGGCCGCCTCAGAGATCCCGGCCGCCTCAGAGATCCCGGTCGCCTCTGGTTGGGTGGGCGGCGTATTCGCCGCCGTTCCGGCAGCACTCCACTCCTTGCGGCACTGCTCGTAGATCCAGAGGCCGGTGATGTTCTTGAGGAAGCGGGTGGTATGGTCGAGGCCGCCCTCGTTGGTGAAGTTGTGGGCAAAGCTGTCGGCGGTGATGATGGGGGTGGGAGACTCCACGCCGAGGAGGCTCCAAGTGCCGCAGCTGAGGTAGGCGAAGCGTTCATCCTGAGCGGGCACGGCAGCCACGGCGGAGGCAGTGTCGTGACTGGCCACGGCGATGACGGGGATGGCCGTGAGGCCCGTGGCTTCCTGCACCTGCGGCGTGAGGGTGCCCACTTGCTCGCCGGGCTGTACAAGGCGGCCGAAACGGTCGCGCGAGAGGCCGAGACTGCGCAGCAGGGTGGTGTCGAGGTCGCCCGTGCGGGGATTCAACATCTGGGACGTGGAGGCCACTGTATATTCGCAGACGGCCTCACCGGTGAGCATGTAGATGAGGGCATCGGGGATGAAGAGAATCTTGTCGGCATTCTTTAGGGCTACGCTGTTGGCGCGACGGAGCGTGTCCAGTTGGAAGAGCGAGTTGAAAGGCATGAACTGGATGCCCGTGCGGTCATAGACCTCCTGCTGTGACAGGCGGTCGGCGAAGTAGCGCTCCATGGCACCGTCGGTGTGCGGGTCGCGGTAGCAATGTGGCAAACCGAGGAGCTGGCCTTGGCGGTCGAAGAAGGCGAAGTCGCAGCCCCAGGTGTCGATGCCGATGCTCTGAAGAGTAATGCCCTCGGCCTTCACCTGGCGCAGGGCGCGCAGGATCTCGTTATACAGGTGTGGCAAGTCCCAGAAGATGTGGCCGTTGAGGGGCAGCTGTGGGGTCTCAAAGCGGGTGAACTCGCGCAGGTCAATGCGCTGGCCGTCGAAGGTGGCCAGGACGGTGCGGCCGCTGGTGGCACCGAGGTCAATGGAGAGAAAGTGCATGGGGAGTTGAGAGTTGAAAGTTGAAAGTTGAAAGTTCTTCTGCATTATCTGCGATTTCTGCGAGACATAAGTAACTACTCAATATTAGTTTCTAACATAAACCACAGATTTTACAGATTAAACAGATTCTTTACTGCTTCTAATAATCTGTGTAATTGTTATCGAAATTTCTTCAAGTATGAAGCGACCGGAGGTCGAGCGCACAGATTTCCTATAATGGAAAGGTTATAATCCGTGTAATCTGTGCAATCTGTGGTTTGTAAAAGATAATTCTGTTCATCTACTTATTATATAAACTATATGTGTTTTCTGCGAGACATATAATGGAGTCGCGGGCGATTGTGCGTGCAAAGATAGTGAATATTTGGCGTGTAAGAGCGTAAAAACACAGATTTTTGTGAAATGAGGCATGAATACGCGCATATTTCCCTATCTTTGCACGCCAGTCAGAGGGCTGCGCCTCCCCAACTCCCAACTTTCAACTCCCAACTTTCAACTCTCAACTCCCAACTTTCAACTTTCAACTTTCAACTCTCAACTTTCAACTCTCAACTCTCAGCTTTCAACTCTCAACTTTCAACTCTCCATGCTCTACGACTTTGACCACATCATCGACCGCACAGGCACCAACGACGTGAAGCACTGTGCACTCCAGGAACACTTCGGACGCACTGACCTGTTGCCGCTGTGGGTGGCGGACATGGATTTCGAGACACCGCCGTTCATCACCGAGACTTTGCGCAAGCGGGTGGAGCACTCGCTGTTCGGCTACACCATTACACCGGAGGAGCTGTGGACCAGCGTGCGCCGCTGGCTGCTCGACCGCCACGGCTGGGCGGTGGAGCACGAGTGGCTGACGTTCATTCCAGGCATCGTCAAGGGAATCGGCATGGTCATCAATGCGTTGTTGGAGCGGGACGAGCGCGTCATCATCCAGCCACCGGTGTATCATCCGTTCCGCTTGGTGCCGCAGAACAATGGGCGGGAGGTGGTGATGAACCCACTCATCGAGGAGCGTGATGCCGAGGGTGGGCTCCATTACCGCATGGACTTCAACGGGCTGGAACGGTTGGCACGTGAACCGAAGAACCGCTTGCTCATCCTCGCCAACCCGCATAACCCGGCGGGAATCGTCTGGGAGGCGGAGACGTTGCGGCGCGTGGCAGAGATTTGTGCGGCGCATGACGTGGTGGTGATTTCCGACGAGATACACGGCGACATGGCTCTCTTCGGACATCGGCACACGCCCTTTGCCTCGGTCAGCGAGGCCGCGGCACAGTGCACCATCACCTTTGGCGCGCCGTCCAAGACGTTCAATATCGCTGGTATTGTCAGTTCCTATGCCGTGGTGCCCAACGCGGCACTGCGCGAGCGCTTCTTCCACTGGTTGGAGGCCAGCGAGATGAACGCGCCCACGCTCTTTGCGCCCATCGCCACCATCGCCGCCTTCACGCCGGAGGGTGAAGAGTGGCGGCAGCAGATGTTGCGTTATGTGGAAGGAAATGTGATGTTTGTGGAGGATTACTGCCGAGATTATTTGCCGCAGATAAGACCCATGCGCCCCGAGGCATCGTACCTCGTCTGGCTGGATTGCCGGGGACTGGGACTCGACCACGATGCACTCAACGACCTCTTTGTGAACCGTGCCCGCCTGGCACTCAACGACGGCGAGATGTTTGGCACCGAGGGCCGTGGCTTCATGCGCCTGAACGTGGGCTGCCCGCGAAGCGTCTTGCACCAAGCTCTGGAACAGCTGCGCACTGCGATTTCCTAATGCACCACAGATTACACAGATTATACGGACTCCCTTGCCACTAACTATCTAATTTCTGTCTGGTATTTCACAGATTTCTGAGCGAAGTACGCCGTAGGCTTCGAGTGTTCGGCATTCAGCACCAGCGTAGCGTGCTGCTCCAGAATCTGTGAGATAACAGATAAAAATATTAAAATCAAAGGACATGTAATCCGTGTAATCCGTGTAATCTGTGGTGTATAAAGCTTGCGAAACTTGTGCTGTGTAATCTGTGTGAGACTATGCTCAGTTGAGGATGGTGCGGCCAACGGCCTTGCGGATCTCAAACATATACATGAAGCAGGAGAGGAGGAAGTAGATGGCGGCGAGACGCCAGAGAGTAAGGAGCTCGCAGTGACAGTCGCCGAGGGAGGCACCCATGCCCTGGATGCGCACGTAGGCGTTCAGACCCCATGTGCTGGGGAAGATGCTGCCCACAGCTTTCCATAGCGGCGGAACGGCGGCTCCCGGCCAGCTCACGCCCGAGAGGAACAGTAGCGGGATGGACATGAAGACGAAAAGCAGGATGCAGTCCTCGCGGCGGTAGATGAAGTGTGACCAGAAGATGGCCATGTAGGTGCAGGCCAGCAGGTATGGCACGAAGAATCCCAGCAGGTCCCAGAAGTGCCCCAACTGCGGAAGGTTGAACCAACGGGTGACACAAACGGCCATGTAGAACGCCATGAGCAGGAAGAGCAGGAAGTGCACAAGTCCCTTGCCAAGCACGATAGCAAGCGTGTTCTTGTAATGTTTGGTGGGCGGGATGACGAGGCCGCGGAAACGTTCGCGGGAGCGACCCATGGACATGCCCACGCCCAGACACAGGGCCTGTTGCAGGATGAGCATCAGCACCGGCGGGATGAGGAAGGCTGCAAAACCGCCCGCGGAGTTATAGAGTTTCACCTCCTCAAAGCGGATGGGCCAGCGCGCCACCTGTTCCTCTTTGCGAGAGATATTGGTCTGGTGTTCAGTCACCTTGATGTTGCGGTTCACCTCCTGCGCCACGTTGATGACGGCCAGATACTCCACCTTATAATAGAGCATGGACGTGAGGTCGCTGTAGAGTCCCACCACCGCCTGTTGCCCGCGCCACAGCCGCTGGTCGAACTCCCGGGGGATGCGCAGGATGCCGAAGACCTCGCGGCGGCGCAGCAGCTCCTGGGCGTCGGACATGCTGGCACAACGTTCGGACACCATCACCTCGGAGGTGGCATCCACACGGCGGATGAAGTCGCGGCTGCGGTCTGTCATGCAGTCATCGACCACACAGATGGGCAGCTGGCGTTGCGTCTCGGTGTTGTAGATCATGGCATAGAGCAGCGGATAGGCCAGCGGCAGGAGAATGATGAAGATGAGGATGCCCTCGTCCTTGACAATCTCACTCAGCTCATCGAGCCACACATGTATAACTGCTTTCAGCATTATTTGTTTAGGGTTTAAAGTTTAGTGTAAATACTTTATTACGCCTTATACTCTTTATTCAGGAACGCATCTTTCAGGCGGAAGGCAAATAGATGCGGCAGGAGGAAGATGGCCACGAGGGCAGCCACATTGGGCCAGGCGTAGCTGATGCTGTAAACGTTCAGGCACTGGTTGACGTAGATGAGGAAGTAGTGGTGCAGGGGGAAGATGTTCGAGAGCCACTGGAACGGCAGGTCCATGGCCGATACGGGGAACGAGAAGCCCGCGAGCGAGAACTGCATGACACCCAAGAGTGAACAGGCCGACATGGCCATGCGCATCTGTCCCGGAAAGGCCTCGAAGAGCAGAAGTCCGAAACCCTGCGATGCCAGTACGGCGAGGAAACCCCAGAGCATCATGCGCGGGATGCCACACTGGCAGGGGAACTGCAGGTAGCTGTAGAACACGAGGTCGATGAGGCAGAAGATGAGCGTGTAGAGCAGCGTCTGTGGCAGTAACTTGCCCAGAATGATGACGGCCATATTGCCATTGCCCATGTTGTAGAGTTTCTTTTGGCGGCCGCGCTTCCACTCGTTGCCGAAGGCATAGGCCGTGGTGAGCATGATGACGAGCATGAGCAGCCCTGGCACGATGAGGTTGGAGAGGACGACAGAGTAGTTCAAGTGCGGGTTGCCCAGCGGATGGCTCTCAATGACAATGGGTTGGATGGTGCCCATGATCTGGTCGTCGCGAAACCCTCGGGCGCGCATCGTCTCGCGCGTCATGGCCAGACCGGCCATCTCGCCCATCTTGCGCATGTCCTTCATCAGCAGCGAGGCGGCGATGTAGTAGGTGTCGTTGGTGTAGAACGAGATGGTGGGTTGCCGCTGTGTGAGAGCCGCCTCGGTGGTGCCTTTGGGGATGTGGAAGATGGCGTATATCTCGCCGCGCTGCATGGCCTGACGTGCCTCGGTGAAGCTGCACGGCTTCATCACGAAACGGGTCTCTTCCATGGTGCCGAGGATGCGTGTGAGCTGGCGCGTCACATGGGTGTTGTCCTCATCTACGAGGGCAGCCGGCAGCTTGGTGGGCAGACCCGCCTGCATCAGGCTTGTGAACATCCACAAGAAACCTAATGGTGCCACAAACATGATGACCAGGAAGATGGGGCGCCGCCCGAAGGCAC
>JAFSZU010000013.1 GCA_017455585.1 Bacteroidaceae bacterium
CGCGCCGCACGCAGGGAAGACGAGCTGGAGCGGTGGGCCATCGGGCGCGCCCGCCAGTTCGACATGCTACACGAGTACACCGCGGCGCGCAGGGACGGCTGCTCGCCCATGGAGGCGCTGGAGGAGTGGGACCTGCTGTGACTTACCCTTTACAAGCACCCATTAGGCGTCATGTAGTAACTTGCCGTAGAGGAAGCCGCTGAGGCCGGCGGCGAGTATGACCCAGATGGGCGAGACGCCGAGGGCCCAGATGGCGAGGGCGCTGGCGGCGGGAATCCAGATATTGTAGCGGTTGATGCGTGCGGTGCGCGCCATCTTGAAGGTGGGGGCGGCGATGAGGGCGACGGCGCAGGGGCGGATGCCGCGGAAGGCTCGCGCCACCCACGGGTTGTCCTGGAACTGGTGGAAGAACAGGGCAATGGCCAGGATGATGATGAAGGAGGGCATGACGCATCCGAGTGCGGCGGCGATAGCACCGGGTGTCTTGCGTATCTTGTAGCCGATGAAGATGGCGATGTTCACGGCGAAGACGCCGGGGCAGCTCTGTGCCACGGCCATGAGGTCCAGCAGGTCCTCGCGGCAGATCCACTGCCGGCGGTCCACCACCTCGGCCTCTATCAGGGGTATCATGGCATAGCCGCCGCCGATGGTGAAGAGGCCGATGCGGAAGAAAGTGGTGAAAAGCATGGGATGAGGTTTTGAGGTTATGAGGTTATGAGGTTTCAACAACGGAAGAAACGGAAATCATCTGAAATGCACGGAAACATTTCCGTTTCTTCCGTTTCTTTTCCGTTAAGTAACTACTCAATATTAGTTTCTAACAAGAACCACAGATTTTACAGATTAAACAGATTCTTTACTGCTTTTAATAATCTGTGTAATTGTTATCGAAATTTCTTCAAGTATGAAGCGACCGGAGGTCGAGCGCACAGATTTCCTATAATGGAAAGGTTATAATCTGTGTAATCTGTGGTTTGTATAAGATAATAGTGTTCACCTACTTATTTCCGTTGTTTCAACTTGTCAACTCGTCAACTCGTCAACTTGTCAACTCGTCAACTTGTCAACTTGTCAACTCGTCAACTTGTCAACTCGTCAACTTGTCAACTCGTCAACTTGTCAACTTTGGTGCCTTCGCACCATTTCCTTGCGTTCACGAAGGCCTCGATCCAGGGGGTGACCTCGTCCATGCGGCGGGCGGCAGGATAGTGGGCGCACTGCCAGGGGAGGAATGCGCGCTCCAGGTGGGGCATCATGGCCAGATGGCGTCCGTCGGCAGAGCAGAGGCCGGCGACGTTGTAGTCCGAGCCGTTGGGGTTGGCGGGGTACTCGCTGTAGGCGTACTTGGCCACTACGTGGTACTCGCTCTCGGGCAGCGGCAGGTGGAACTTGCCCTCGCCGTGCGCCACCCAGATGCCGAGCTTGCTGCCCGCGAGCGAGCTGAGGAGGACGCTCTTGTTCTCCGGAATGGTCAGGCCGAGGAAGGCGGACTCGAACTTGTGGCTGTCATTGTGGAGCATAGTAGCCTTCCTTGGCTCGCCGTCGGCGGGGAAAAGAAGGCCGAGTTCCGCCATCAGCTGGCAGCCGTTGCAGATGCCGAGGGAGAGGGTGTCTGGGCGTGCATAGAAACGGTCAAGGGCGGCCTTGGCCTTGGGGTTATAAAGGAAGGCTCCGGCCCACCCCTTGGCCGAGCCGAGGACGTCGCTGTTGGAGAAGCCGCCGCAGAAGACAATGAACTGAATGTCGTCCAGCGTCTCGCGCCCGGTGATGAGGTCGGTCATCATCACGTCCTTCACGTCGAAGCCGGCGAGGTAGAGCATGTAGGCCATCTCGCGCTCGCCGTTGGTGCCCTTCTCGCGGATGATGGCGGCTTTCACCCTGGCAACGGCGTCGCCAGTCACCCGACATGCTGCGGCGGCTGTGAGGGGGGCACTGTCCATTGTCCGTTGTTCCTGGTCCGTTTTCCAGCGGTCGGGGTTGAGTCCGTACTGAGCGAGCTTGCCCGTGAAGCGGGCGGGCATCTGCCACAGCAGGGGCTGGTGCTTGTAGTTCTGTGCGCGCTGGTCGGCGCAGCCGTTCATACTCTGTTTCTGGTCGAGGCGGTGTGAGGGGGCATACCAGATGTCACGCAGGGCATCGATGTCCAGCGTCTCCTCGAAGTCGCCGCGGCGGATGCGAAGGGTTCGCTCTCGCGCGGGCGTGCCTATATATATATATCCCACGCCGGCCTCTTCCATCAGTTTCTTGAATTCTGCCTCGTGCTTGGAGGCCACCTGCACGACCACGCCAGGATTCTCGGCGAAGAGAATCTTCGTGATGTCACCGGTCTCGAAGTTGACGAGGTTGATCTTCATGCCGCCGCGCGTGTTTGCGAAGCACATCTCCAAGATCGTGGTGACGAGACCGCCGGCCGAGATGTCATGACCTGCCAGCAGCAGTCCCTGCTTCACGCAGTCCTGCACGGCGTTGAAGGCATCGCGGAAATATTCGGGATTGGTGCAAGTGGGCACGTCGCTGCCCACGCGGCCATGGGCCTGGGCGTAGGCACTGCCGCCTAACCGCAGTTCATCGAATGAGAAGTCAATGTGATAGAGTGCGCTCTTGGGCTCATCGGCCAACACAGGGCCGACCACCTTGCGCACGTCGCTCACTTCACCGCCGGAGGAGACGATGACCGTTCCCGGCGCAATGACCTTGCTGCCGTCGGGGTATTTCTGTGTCATGGAGAGGCTGTCCTTGCCCGTCGGCACATTGATTTCCAGGGCACAGCAGAAGTCCGAGAGCGCCTCCACGGCACGATACAGTCGCGCATCCTCGCCCTTCTGTGAGCGGCACGGCCACATCCAGTTGGCCGAGAGGCTGACGCTGTCCAACCCTTCGGTGAGCGGTGCCCAAACGATGTTCGTGAGGCTCTCGGCCACAGAGAGGATGCTGCCCGCTGCGGGATCGGCCAGACCTGCCTGTGGCGCGTGACCCAGCGCGGTGGCGATGCCGGCACGGCCGCGGTAGTCCAGTGCCACCACGCCGCAGTCTGACAGCGGCAGCTGCAACTCGCCCTGGCACTGCTGGCGCGCCACCTTGCCCGTGACGGAGCGATCGACCTTGTTTGTCAGCCAGTCCTTGCAAGCCACGGCTTCGAGCGAAAGAACGGCAGTGATGTCTTGACTGAGCGCAACGCGATCAGTCAAGACATCACTGTACGTTCTTTCCACCGTCTCATCCACCATCACCGTCTTGGGCGAGTGGCCGAACATCTGCGCCACATCAAGGTCGAAGGGTCGCACGCCGTCGGACTGCTGGAAAGCAAAGTGCGCATCGCCCGTGGTCTCACCCACCACATAGAGCGGGGCGCGCTCGCGCTCAGCGATGGCACGCACATGGTCGATGTGCTCTTCCTGGATGAGCAGTCCCATGCTCTCCTGGCTCTCGTTGGCGATTATCTCCTTGCTGGAGAGGGTGGGGTCGCCGATGGGCAGCCGGCTCATATCAATGAGTCCGCCACATTCTTCCACCAGTTCCGACAGGCAGTTGACGTGTCCGGCCGATCCGTGGTCATGGATAGACACGACGGGGTTCACGTCCTCCTCGCACAGGGCACGCACGAGGTTATTGGCACGTTTCTGCATCTCGGGGTTGGCACGCTGCACGGCATTGAGCTCGATGCCGCTGCTGTAGCGACCGGTATCGACACTGGAAACGGAGCCGCCACCCAGCCCAATGCGGTAGTTGTCACCGCCCACGACGACAATCTTGTTGCCCTTCTGGGGCGTGCCCTTCAGGCAGTCGCGCCGCGTGCCGTAGCCCACGCCGCCAGCCAGCATGATGACCTTGTCGTAACCATACAGCGGTTCACCCTCAGCCTCCTGATGCTCGAAGGTGAGCACGGAACCGGCGATGAGCGGCTGCCCGAACTTGTTGCCGAAGTCGCTGGCACCGTTCGAGGCCTTGATGAGAATCTGCCCGGGTGTCTGGTAGAGCCAGGGACGCTCTTTGAGCGAGTTGAAAGTTGAAAGTTGAAAGTTCTTCAAGTGTGAAGCTTCGCAGAGTGCCGAGCGGAAAGTTGGCTCCGGGTTGTTGTCCCCTTGAGAGCCTGTTGAACTTTCAACTTTCAACTTTGAACTTTCAACTTCCCTGGGATACGAGGTCATATACACCGCCGTGCCGGCGATGGGCCAGGAACCTACGCCGCCACCCATGCGGTCACGGATCTCACCGCCGGTGCCCGTGCTGGCGCCGTTGAAGGGTTCCACCGTCGTGGGGAAGTTATGCGTCTCAGCCTTCAGGCTGATGACGCTCTCGATGTCCTTGACGCGGAAGTAGTCGCTGGTGGCGTGGTCAGCGGGAGCAAACTGCTCCACGACAGGCCCCTGGGAGAAAGCCACATTGTCCTTGTAGGCCGAGATAATGTGATGCGGGTTCTCCTGCGTGGTTTTCTTGATCATGGCGAAGAGGCTGCTGGGCATCTCCTTTCCGTCGATGATGAACGTGCCGCCGAAGATCTTGTGGCGGCAGTGCTCACTGTTGATCTGTGCGAACCCAAAAACCTCGCTGTCTGTCAGTTGCCGCCCCAACTGCTGCTCCACGCCATGCAGGTATTCTATTTCCTCGGGCGAGAGCGCCAGACCCTCCTGCTCGTTGTACGCCTCTAAATCCTCAATGACTTGGATGGGCGCGGGTTGGATATTGACCGTGAAAATGTCTTGGTCCAGTCCTTCATAGCGACGCTGCAACATCGGATCTATTTGACAATTTGACAATTTACGATTTGACGACTCCGCTGATGCAGTGATAACTTGTGAATTGGTGAAATCGTCTAATTGTCCAGTCTCCAGGTATTCTTCTATTCTCTTGATGCCCGTAAGGCCCATATTCTGTGTGATTTCCACGGCGTTGGTGCTCCAAGGCGTGATCATCTCCCGACGCGGGCCTATGAACTGGCCCTCTATGCGTTCAGCGGGAATGAGGGTGGCTCCGCCATAGAGCCAGCATAGTTTATCAATCTCTTCGGCAGTGAGTGCATGCTCTGCCTGTGTGGCAATGATGCTCTGCTGCGGTGTACGGAAAAAGGAAATAGCCATAATAAAGTCTGTGGTTGAAGTTTTTTGCGGTGCAAAGGTACGGATTTTCTTTCTGTCTTTTCACTATTTTACCAGAAAATTATCGACCTCCAAGGTTGAAGACAGTGAAACCATCTCCGTTCAGTTTACTCAGCAGTGTCTGCGTTGCTGCTGTTCTTGGGTTACTTATATACGAGGGTGGAAATGAGATGGGGCTGCAAGGTTTCGAGAGCCACCTGATA
>JAFSZU010000114.1 GCA_017455585.1 Bacteroidaceae bacterium
ACAATCACGTAGTCGGCAATGCGGTTGATGGGCGCATCGGGGTCGCTGTTCACCGAGATGATGATGCCAGAGTCCTGCATACCAGCGATGTGCTGAATCTGTCCAGAGATACCGCAGGCGATATAGACCTTGGGATGCACGGTGACACCTGTCTGGCCAATCTGGCGGTCATGGTCACAGAAGCCTGCATCGACGGCAGCACGCGAGCCGCCTACTTCGCCGTGCAGCACTTTGGCGAGGTCGAAGAGCATGTCAAAGCCTTCCTTCGAACCCATTCCATAACCGCCGGCAACCACGATGGGAGCACCTTTCAGGTTGTGCTTGGCAGCCTCCACATGGTGGTCGAGTACCTTCACCACGAAAGCTTCGGGAGAGACGTACTTCGAGACTTCGGGATAAACCACTTCCTTGCGGCATTCGCCCTCATACACAGCCTTCTGCATCACGCCGCTGCGGACAGTAGCCATCTGGGGACGATGTTCGGGGTTGACGATGGTGGCCACGATGTTGCCGCCAAAGGCAGGGCGAATCTGATAGAGCAGGTTGTCATAGACCTTATCGTTCTTCTTGTCCTCGTAGGAACCGATTTCCAGTTCAGTGCAGTCGGCGGTGAGGCCGCTGGTGAGGGAAGAGGAGACGCGGGGACCCAGGTCGCGACCAATGACGGTGGCACCCATGAGGCAGATCTGCGGCTGTTCCTCCTTGAAGAGGTTCACGAGGATGTCTGTGTGGGGGGCTGAGGTGTAGGGGAAGAGTCCTTCGCCGTCGAAGACAAAGAGTTTATCGACACCATAAGGCAGAATCTGGTCTTCCACCTTGCCTTTAATGCCTGTTCCTGCAACCACAGCGTGCAATTCCACGCCCAGTGTGTTGGCGAGCTTGCGACCTTTGGTCAGCAGCTCCTGAGATACTTCTTGTACCTGTGTACCTTCTATCTCGCAATAAACAAATACATTATCCATATCTCTTAGCCTATAATCTTTTCGTTCAACAATTCCTTGATCATACTCTCGACATCTGCATCCGAGGCGGTGAGGGTCTTGCTCTCCTTGGCCTGGAAGACGATGTTCTTCACGGCTTTCACCTTGGTGGGAGAACCTGCAAGGCCGCACTGGGCGGGGTCGCCATCCACGTCGGCCACAGACCACTGATTCAGCGTCAGATAGGGGCGCTCCTCGTAGAGGAAGGAGTAATCGACGGCGGACGAACCGCCGTCAACGGTGCTGGATGAGGGGGCTGGGCTTTGACGCTCCAGGGGACAGGAGGCGCGCTTGTACTTCATTACAAGTTTGGCGTTCTGGGGGCGGCAGGGAGCAGCACTCCCATTGACGGTGATGACCACGGGCAGGGGAGCCTGCACGGTCTCCACGCCACCATCGATGTGACGCTTGACGGTGGCCACACCATCCTTCACGCTGATTTCCTCGGCGTAAGTCACTTGGTTGAGGCCCAGCTTCTGAGCCACCTGCGGGCCCACCTGGGCAGTGTCACCATCGATAGCCTGACGGCCACCAATCACGATATCCACGTCACCAATCTTCTTGATGGCGGTGGCGAGGGCATAGGAGGTGGCGAGGGTGTCTGCACCGGCAAAGAGGCGGTCGGTGAGCAACCAGCCTGTGTCTGCGCCACGATACAATCCTTGACGGATGATTTCTCCGGCACGGGGAGGTCCCATCGTCAGCACACCCACGGTGCTTCCGGGATGCTGTTCTTTCAATCTTAGCGCCTGTTCCAGCGCGTTCAAGTCTTCGGGGTTGAAGATGGCGGGCAGTGCGGCGCGGTTCACCGTCCCTTCGGCGGTCATCGCGTCCTTACCCACGTTGCGGGTGTCTGGCACTTGCTTGGCCAGCACTACGATTTTTAATGCCATATAATTATTTCGTTTAGCGTTTAGTCGTTTAACGTTTCATATATCCAAGTTCCATGACTATTCTTATGATTGACCTTGGGTTTTAAAGTAAATGAGAGTTACGATGATGCCCATGATGGCGACACCTGTCATTCCCGTAAATAAATATGCGAGTTCCATCAACTATTCTCTATTGCTGTGATGAAGGACGATGACGGCGTTCCCGGTTTACATAGAATAGGAATCCGATAAAAAAGAGGAGTGCAAGCACATCTGTTGCTAAAAATAAATATACCAGTTCCATAGTCCTACTTGTTCTTATTAGAGTAATTAATTAAAGCAATACCAATAACTGTTGAGACCAACAACCGACACCATTCCTGTTGATGCAAGTAGCCAATAATCGATGTCTTGTTTCATTAGTCCCGCTAAAACGACACCTCCAAAGATCAATTTGGCCACATCGAAGAAGAAATCTCCAAGCTTCTTGAGCACTGGATGCTGTGCCCCTGCACTCTTCACCGCCACCGCTTCCGGTGTTGGATTCTGCACCCTGCGATCTGCTTTCTGTTTGTCTCGTCTCGCATTCATGGGCGCAAAGGTACGGAATAATCTGCATATTACCTTAAAAATATAAGAAAATGTGAGAAAAGGGCGGACAAAACGGAGAAAAAAGACTATCTTTGCGCCCAAATCAATGCAACAGACAATGAAAAAGACTCTGCTTTTTGCCGTGTTGGCTTGTGCCGCCAACCTCGTTATCAAGGCACAACAGCCCGATTTCAAGCCCATGGAGGACGTGAACAAAGTGGTGGATCTGACGTTGGATTCACTGGAAAAAGTGAAGACGGCGCGCCCCGTGGCTGGCAGTAGCCGCAAGGGAAACAACCCCGTGCTCTTCCTCGTCGGCAACTCCACCATGCGCACGGGCACCAAGGGCAATGGCGACAACGGCCAGTGGGGCTGGGGCTTCTTCGAGCACAAGTACTTCGACGAGAACCGCATCACCGTGGAGAATCAGGCCTTGGGCGGCACCAGTTCCCGCACATTCTATAACCAGCTGTGGCCCGACGTGAAGAAGGGCATCCGACCCGGCGACTACGTGATTATCGAGCTGGGACATAATGACAACGGCCCCTTTGACAGCGGACGATGCCGAGCCACCATCCGTGGCATCTCGGCCACAGACTCCCTGGTGGTAACGCTGAAGGAAGGTCCGAACAAGGGCAAGACCGAGACCGTCTGGAGCTATGGAGAGTATATGCGCAGGTTCGTAAGAGAAACGAGGGCTCTGGGTGCGCATCCGATATTGATGAGCTTGACGCCGAGGAAAAGCCCCTCCCCCGACCCCTCCCCTGTTGGGGCGGGGAGAACTACTGCCAACGAAAGTAACCTTTCCTCCCTCCCTAACAGGGGAGGGACTGTAGGGGGCTCTGAAGCTGGTGGCCTTTGGTCTCCTGTCCGCGTCGCCTCCACCTTTGGCGGTTGGGCGCGCCAAGTGGCCGAGGAGCTAAACGTTCCCTTCATCGACCTCAACGAAATATCTGCCAGCAAGTATGACCAGATGTCCTCGTGGAAACTCAACTATCATTTCTATCTCGACAACATCCACACCAGCAAGTTCGGTGCCGAACTCAACGCCCGCAGTGCCGCAGAGGGCATCCTAGCCTGTCAACATCCTGATCTGAAATCCCTGCAAGTCATGATGATGAATACCGCCCTGCCCACCACCGGCGTAAAGCGTGAGAAAGGCAAGCCTGTGGTCTTCATCACGGGCGATTCCACTGTCAAGAATACAGACAGAGACAGTACGGGCATGTGGGGGTGGGGCTCACAGGCCGACCGCATCTTTGACCCGCAGAAAATCACTTGGATCAACTGTGCACAGGCGGGTCGCAGCTGCCGCACCTACCTGCGCGAAGGTCGTTGGGAGAAAGTTTATAACGACCTGCAACCGGGCGACTTCGTGCTCATCCAGTTCGGCCACAACGACATCGGCGAACTGCATAAGGGCAAGCACCGCGGCGATATCCCCGGCACGGCAGACACCAGTTGTGTCAGCCGCGTGGTTCTTAACGATGAGGCCTATAATGAGGTGGTCTATTCCTTCGGCTGGTATCTGAAAAAAATGATAGACGACTGCCGCCAGAAAGGGGCCACGCCCATCCTTGTCAGCCTCACACCTCGCAACGAGTGGCCCGACGGCAAGATTGAGCGTCGCAACGACAGCTATGGCTGCTGGTACCGCGAGGTGGCCGCAGAGACTGGCTGCACCTTCGTGGACCTGCACAACATCACTGCCGATGCACTGGACGATGTAGGTCAGGAGGCCGCGAAACGTTATTACAACCATGACCACACCCACACTTCGCTGGCGGGTGCACGGCTGAACGCGATGGGCATTGCCATCGGACTGCGCCGCGCAGGCAGCGAGCTGGCCCGCTACCTCCGCTGATTCAGGATAGCTGTTCTCAGTAGTTGAACTCCCCGAACTCGCTGCGGATGGTGAGGCTGCGGGATCCTTCCTCGATGTGGCCGATAACTTGTGCGTCGATGTTGAAGCTGCGGGAGATGTCGATGACGGCCTGGGCATCTTCGGGGCTGACATAGATTTCGAGGCGATGGCCGCAGTTGAACACCTTATACATCTCGCTCCAGTCGGCACCGCTCTCCTCGGCGATGATGCGGAAGAGGGGCGGCACGGGGAACATATTGTCCTTGATGACGCGGCAGTTGTCGCCCACGAAGTGCAGCACCTTGGTCTGTGCGCCGCCGGTGCAGTGCACCATGCCGTGGATGCGGGGGCGCATGGTGTCAAGGAGCTGACGGACCACGGGGGCGTAGGTGCGGGTGGGAGAGAGGACAAGGCGGCCGACGGAGAGGGAGGCGTCGGCGGACAAACCGCCGACCACCGTGTCAAGGTGGTAATGAACGGAGTAAACGAGGTCTTCGGGTACGGCGTGGTCATAGGTCTCGGGGTATTTCTCTGCCAGATACTTGCCGAACACATCGTGGCGGGCAGAGGTGAGTCCGTTGCTGCCCATGCCTCCGTTGTACTCTTTCTCGTAGGTGGCCTGTCCGAAGCTGGCGAGGCCCACGATGACGTCGCCGGGACGTATGTTGGCGTTGTCGATGACATCAGCGCGCCTCATGCGGCAGGTGACGGTGCTATCGACGATGATGGTACGCACCAGATCTCCCACGTCGGCCGTCTCGCCGCCGGTGCCATAGATGCCGATGCCCATCTCGCGGAGCTCGGCCATGAGTTCGTCGGTGCCGTTGATGATGGCGGAAATGACCTCGCCGGGGATGAGCATCTTATTGCGTCCGATGGTGGAGGAGACGAGGATGTTATCCACGGCTCCCACACACAGCAGGTCGTCGGTGTTCATAATAAGGGCATCCTGCGCAATGCCTTTCCACACGCTGAGGTCGCCCGTCTCGCGCCAGTAGGCGTAGGCGAGGCTGGACTTGGTGCCGGCACCGTCGGCGTGCATGATGTTGCAGTACTCGGGGTCGCCACCCAGGATATCGGGGATGATCTTGCAGAAGGCCTGCGGGAAGATGCCTTTGTCGATATTCTTGATGGCGGCGTGGACGTCCTCCTTGGCGGCAGAAACACCACGCGCCATATAACGTTGCTTGCTTTCCATCAGAACTGAACTTCAGGTGCTTTCTCTGCGCCAGCCTCGGCAGCAAACGGGGTCTTCTTGTCGAAGCCGAAGATCATGGCCCAGATGTTGTTGGGGAACTTGCGGACGCTGACGTTGTAGGTCTGCACGGCTTCGTTGTAGATGCGGCGTGACTCGGCAATGCGGTTCTCGGTGCCTTCGAGCTGGGCTTGCAGTTCGCTGAACTGCTCGTTGGCTTTCAGGTCGGGGTAGTTCTCGGTGATGGCCAGCAGACGGCCCAGTGCCTGGCTGACCTCGCCCTGTGCGGCCTGGTAGGCGGCAATCTGTTCGGGTGTGGCGTTGCTGGGGTCGATAGTGATCTGTGTGGCCTTGGTGCGTGCCTCGACCACGGCCTGCAGCGTCTCGCTCTCATGGGCGGCATAGCCCTTGACGGTGTTCACCAGATTGGGGATGAGGTCGGCACGGCGCTGGTACTGCGTCTGCACGTCGGCCCACTTCTGGGTGACCACTTCTTCTTGTTCTACCAGCTTGTTATAGGTGCAGCTGGTGAGGGAGAAGAGGAGAAAGAACGCGAGAAGAAGGGAAGACCCACCCTTCACTCTCCCTTGCAGGGAGGACACTGTTTGTTTTGCAAATGAAGTTTTCATAATTGCTTTGTTGTTTTGGGTTATGATTATGTTTATTGTTTTCGATTCTCAGTGGTGACCACTCCCTCCCTACAAGGGTAGCGAGGAATCAAGAGGTTGACTTGATGTCAAGCTCTCCGAGCGACCGAGGCTTAACTCCTAAGCTGAGGACGGACGGTGGGGGGAGGGTCTGAGGGGGCCTCCTTAGAACCTGCCGCTGGCACCGCCGCCGCCGAAGGAGCCGCCACCAAAGCTGCCGCCGAAGGAGTGTCCCCCTCCGCTGCCGAAGAAGCTGCCGCCCAAAGCACCGCCGGCGGCAGCACCGCCAGAGCCACTGCGGATGTCCTCGTCCCAGTGCAGTTCCTTGATGAAGAAGCAGTGGGTGCAGCGGTAGGTGTCGTGGTGTGTGCGCAGCCCCAGGCGTTTGTTCTTGGTGACGCGGCTGCTGATCTTCTTCATCGTGTGCTGATGGCAGCTGGGGCAGTAGGCTTTCTTGCGATTGTCATACCAGATGGCAAGGCCGATGAGGGCCAAGCCCAGGAACATGGCCACGCAAAAGCCGATGAGGGCACCGATGTCGTCGTCATCGTCGAAGTCTGAGGAGCCGACGAGGGAGTCGTCGCCGTCGATATATGCCTTGACGGCACGGACGGTGTTGAGCATGGCCTCGTCCCAGTCGCCTTCGCGCAGGGCGGGCAGCATCTGGCGGTTCTCGATGCGCTTGCAGATGGCGTCGGGCAGGGTGCCTTCGAGGCCGCGCCCCGTGAGGATGGTGTAGGCGCGGTCGCCGGTGGAGAGGAGGATGACGAGGCCGCTGTTCTGCTGCTTGCTGCCGATGCCGTACTTGCGGGCGAGGGCCATGCAGAAGTCGTAGGTCTCGCCGCCTTGAATGCGCTCCACCACGGCCAGGACGGTCTGCACGCCGTGCTCGTCCTCCATCTGTCCGAGCCAGAGATTGAGGGAATCTACAGCCGTCTGTGATAGAATGTTGTCTGGGTTTGAGACGTACTGGGTCTTGTCTTGTAGGTAGGGGATGGGCAGGTTGTCAACGGTGTAGGTGGCGGCGAGGAGGGTGGGGAGCGCGCAAATATGCGCTACACCCAACAAGAGGGTGAAGAGGACAGCACGCCGGAGCGAGGTGTGGCGGACAGCACGCTGGAGCGAGGTGTGGCGGTCTTGCTGGAGTTGCTGGATAAGGTGGGTGAGGAGGTTGCTCATGGAGTTTTTTCCTTTTATTGTCATGCGGGGCTACAAGTGACCTTCTTTCACATTCTTTAATCTTTTCCGTTCCAGAATTCCCAGGAGGCTATGGCCTGGAGGTGCAGCATCTCCAGGCCGCCTTTGACGGTGGCACCGAAGCGGCGGCCTTGGCGCATGAAGAGGGTTTCTTCGGGGTTATAGACGAGGTCATAGAGGAGGTGACGCGGGGAGAGGGCGGCGTAGGCGATGGGCGGTGCGGTGTCCACGTTGGGGAACATGCCGAGGGGGGTGCAGTTGACGATGACGGTGTACTCGGCGAGGAGGGCGGGGGAGAGGGCGGAATAGGTGAGAGGAGGGAGCAGCCCGGCGGACAAACCGCCGGGAACAGAGCCTATTGGCGGGATGCCGGACACGGAGCTTGCTGGTGGGGTGTCTGGTACGGGGACTGCTGGTGGGGTGGCGGACACGGAGCTTGCTGGCGGGGTGGCGGGTACTGGGGCTGCTGGCGGGGTGGCGGGCATGGAGCTTGCTGGCTGGATGCCGGACACGGAGCTTGCTGGCGGGGTGGCTTTGGGGGTGCGGGTGACGTAGCGCCATTCGAGGCCGAGCAGTTCGAGGCCGCGGCAGATGGCGCGTGAGGCACCGCCAGTGCCGAGGACGAGGGCGCGGCGGTGGTGGGGCTTCAGGAGTGGGCGTATGCTGTCCATGAAGCCGATGATGTCGCTGTTGAAACCCTTGAGGTGAAGCCCCTCTCTACCCCTCCCGCTTAGGGAAAGCCCTTCTCTAACTCCCCCCGTGGAGGGGAGGACTTCTTTTCCATTTGCATCCACTTCAGGGGAAATGCAGCTCTCCCCTCCACGGGGGTAGCGGGTAGCGGGGCTTATCCTAATGACATTGACGGCTCCGATGGCACGGGCCTCGTCGCTGAGGTCATCGAGGAAGGGGATGACGGCCTGCTTGTAGGGGATGGTCACGTTGAGGCCTCGCAGGTTGGGGTGCTCTGCCAGCACCTGCGGCAGCATGTCGATGGATGGGATGTCGAAATTGAGGTATTCGGCGTCGATTCCCTCGCGCGCGAACATATTATTAAAATACGCGCGAGAGAAGGAGTGGCCGAGAGGGTGGCCAAGCAGACCATAGAGAGACCCACCCCCTTGCTGGTCCATCCTCGGCTTAGGAGATAAGCCTCGGTCGCTCGGAGTGATTGACATTGAGTCAATCACTTCTTCCCTCGCTACCCTTGTAGGGATGGGGGCTGTTATTTGTAACTGTTGATTATCATTCGCTTCCATTTGCTATTGGTATCTACTCCCCTCCCTACAAGGGAGGGGTTAGGAGGATGGGTCTAAGTCTTCACTTCGTGGCCAGATACATGGTGGACAGGCCAAAGGTGAAACGGCGGAACTGCACGTCGCGGAAGCCGCAGTGCAGGAGGAGGGGCTTCATCACCTCGGCTTGCGGGAAGGCGGCCATGGACTGCGGGAGGTAGGTGTAGGCACTGTCGTCCTTGCTGATGAGGCGTCCGATGAAGGGCATGACGGTGTGGGCGTAGAAGTTGAAGAGCTGCTTCATGGGGGAGCGGGGCGGAGTGGTGAGCTCCACGAGCATGAGGTGACCGCCTGGGACGAGCACGCGGCACATCTCGCACAGTCCCGCCTCCAGGTTCTCGAAGTTACGTGCGCCGTAGGCCACGGTCACGGCATCGAAGCTCTCGTCCTCGTAGGAGAGGTCTGTGCAGTCGTCCTTGTCGAAGAAGATGGTGCCTTCCAGCCCGGCCTGTCTCACCTTCTCGCGTGCCACGTCCATCATTCCCTCGCTGATGTCTATGCCGATGATGCGGTCGGGGTCCAACCGCTGTGCCGCCATGATGGCGAAGTCGCCGGTGCCGGTGGCCACGTCGAGTATCGTCTCTGGCGAGAAGGGCTTGAGAGCATCGATGGCTTTGCGGCGCCAGCGGCGGTCTATGCCGAGGGAGAGGGTGTGGTTGAGGCGGTCATAGGTGGGGGCGATGCGGTTGAACATCGCCTCGACCTTGGCCTTTTCCACCCGGTGTCTCTTTGGTTTGACGGGTGTCTTGGCGGTTATGACCTCTACCGGTTCCTGGTAGATTCTCATTGGGTGGCGAGCCATGTGCTGATGTTCTTTTCGATGCGGGCGGCGAGGGAGGAGCCAGCGGGGAAACCGCCGGCCACCAACTCAGGTGATTGGCCGTCGGCCACCGACCCGGCATCAGCGGCGAGAGCACTGGCACGGTTGAAAGGCTGGCCGGTGATGTGCTCATAGAGTTCAATATAGCGGTCGCTGATGCTGGCCACGAACTCGTCGGTCAGTTCCGGCATCACGTCGCCGGGGCGGTTCATGAAGTTGTGGTCGATGAGCCATTGGCGCACGAACTCCTTTGAGAGCTGTCGCTGCGGCTCGCCCTTCTCGAACTTCTCCTCGTAGCCGTCGGCGTAGAAATAGCGGCTGCTGTCGGGCGTGTGGATCTCGTCGATGAGGATGACCTTGCCGTCGCGCTTACCGAATTCATACTTGGTATCGACGAGGATGAGGCCCTTCTTGGCAGCAATCTCGGTGCCGCGCTGGAAGAGGGCACGGGTGTAGCGCTCCATTACCTCATAATCCTCGGCACTGACAATTCCCTGACGGATAATCTCTTCCTTTGAGATATTCTCGTCGTGACCCTCGTCGGCCTTGGTGGTGGGGGTGATGATGGGTTCGGGGAAGCGCTGGTTCTCGCGCATCCCGTCGGGGAGCTTCACGCCGCATAGCTCCCGGCACCCGTTCTTGTACTCGCGCCAGGCGGAGCCGGTGAGGTAGCCGCGGATGATCATTTCCACGCGGAAGCCCTCGGCCTTGAGGCCCACGGTGACCATGGGGTCGGGCGTGGCCAGTTTCCAGTTGGGCACGATGTCGGCGGTGGCATCGAGGAAGGCGGCAGCTATCTGGTTGAGCACCTGTCCCTTGAAGGGTATGCCTTTGGGCAGCACCACGTCGAAGGCCGAGATGCGGTCTGTGGCCACCATCACCAAAAGGTCATCATTGATGTCATAGACGTCGCGCACCTTGCCGTGATAGACACTGCGCTGTCCGGGGAAGTTGAAATCTGTCGTTGTTAATGCTTTCATTGTTATAGGGATAAGTATGTTACACAACTATCTTATGCAAACCACAGATTACACAGATTACACGGATTCTGCCCTTTCCCTTAGAGAAAATCTGTGAAATTCATATAACAATTACACAGATTAGAAGCTGTAAAGAATCTGTGTAATCCGTGAAATCTGTGGTCCATGTGAAGTTAATTATAATGGGTCATATCATTTTTAAAGGGTTTCCTGAGCCTTATAAGCATCGTATGCATTGACAATCCTGGTCACCAGGCGGTGGCGCACGATGTCCTTCTGTGTCATCTCGATGCGGGCAATGCCCTCGACGTTGCGAAGGATATCCAGTGCCTCTCGCAGTCCGCTGCGCTGCGAGGCCGGCAGGTCGATCTGGGTCATGTCGCCCGTGATGATCATCTTGGTATTCATGCCCATGCGTGTGAGGAACATCTTGATTTGTGCGGGTGTGGTGTTCTGTGCCTCGTCCATGATGACGACGGCATCGTTGAGCGTGCGGCCGCGCATGAAAGCCAGGGGGGCAATCTGTATGATGTTCTGCTCCATCATCTCCTGCAGCTTCTGCCGCGGTATCATGTCCTCCAGCGCATCATAGAGCGGCTGCAGATACGGGTCGATCTTGTCGCGCATGTCGCCGGGCAGGAACCCCAGCTTCTCGCCGGCCTCCACCGCCGGGCGGCAGAGGATGATGCGCCGCACCTCCTTGTTCTTCATCGCGCGCACGGCCAGGGCGATGCTCGTATAGGTCTTGCCCGAGCCTGCCGGCCCGATGACAAACACCATGTCGTTTGTCTCGAATGCTTCAACCAGTCGCTGCTGGTTCTCGCTGCGGGCCGTGATGGGGTTGCCGGTGACGCTGAAGACGATGGCACCCTTGATGCCGTCGCGCCCTGTGCGTTCGCCCTTGATGATGTGCAGGATGTCCTCCTCGGTGAGGCTGTTGTAGCGGGCGCAGTGGCGCTGCAGCTTGTCGATGTTCTCGTCGAAGGCCGCCAGCTCTTCCTCGTCGCCCATCACCTTGATGACATTGCCGCGGGCCACGATGCGCAGTTTGGGGAAGAGGGCCTTCAGCATTTGCATGTTGGCGTTGCCCACTCCGTAGAAGATGGCGGGGTCGGCTTCTTCCAATATGATATGTTTTTCTGTCATAGATGCATAATCTGGGTGCAAAAGTAGTGATTTCTCTTGAAATACATGCGTGAATTGTGAAATTTGTTGTAACTTTGCATCGATTTAATTGGACAATCCGTTGAAACGTCTCAAGAAAAGGGTCTTTACGCGTCTTGTGGCCGGGGTGGTGACGGTGCTGTTTGTGTTCCGTCTATGCCACCCGGAGGTGAATCCGCCGTTTGCCGTGTCCGAGCCAGAACCCACCGGTGAGGTGACGGAAGCTCCCGAGCCAGCCCAGTTGCAGCAGCGCCCCTTGCAGCAACTGCCGCCGGGCAGCAACCTCTCGCCCCTGCTGGACTTCTCCTATCGCCACCCCATCTACAGTGTGCCCTCCTATCACGACTGCTTCCCCGACGTGCAGGACGTGCAATACCCCGCTGCCCGCCGCCACGGCGTGCGGCCTGTGCTCAACCGTGCCGAGGCCGAGCTGCGCATGGATGAACTGCTGTATGTGGGCTGCAATCCCTACTATGAGATGGACCCGGCCATGAGCAGCAGCATCCCCTATCTGGTGCCCCGTGCCAGTGCGCTGCTGGAGCACATCGGACGCCGCTTCCTCGACTCGCTGGCGGTGAAGGGCATCCCGCTGCACAAGATGATTGTCACCAGCGTCCTGCGCACTGAGGAGGATGTGTCCCGTCTGCGACGCATCAACGGCAATGCGTCTGAGCAGAGCTGCCACCGCTTCGGCACCACCTTCGACATCTCCTATAACCGCTACCACACCGTCTCGCCGCCCGGCGAACCGGCGCGCCGTGCCGTGCGCAACGACACGCTGAAGTTTGTCCTCTCCGAGGTGTTGCGTGATGCGCGTGCCGAAGGGCGCTGCTATGTCAAGTATGAGGTCAAGCAGGGCTGCTACCACATCACAGTGAGGTAGTTGGCTGTCTTCTCTCATCCCCCTAATGTTAATGAATCTAAATATTGCTTTGCCGGTTAAACCAATCGGCAACGGGGGTGTCATAAGAATGTGATCACACAAAAAAACACACAAGATTAACCCACAAAAAACATAAGACAATGAAGACTCACATCAGAATGATTGCAGTGGCAGCCCTGCTTCTCGGCTTCCTCAACAACACAAACGCACAAGATAATGACCGTGCCGCACGTCGGCAGGAGATGCAGGCCCGCCAGACAGAGCGCCTCATCAAGGACATGAAGCTCAGTGATGAGCAGAAAGAGAAGTTCACACCCATCTATGAACGGTACCTCAACGAACTCGCGGCCACCCGCACCCAGCAGAACCGCGACCGTCAGGCAGAGCAGAACAAGAAGGACATGTCTGATGCCGAGGCCACGGCCAAGTTGAACGAGCAGTTCGCCCGCCAGGCCGAGCAGATCCAGCAGCAGCAGCTCCGTCTGGACATCCAGAAGAAGTATCTCGCCGAGTTCTCCACCGTGCTGACTCCCCAGCAGTTGCTGAAGGTCTATCAGCCGCAGGGCATGGCCCAGGGGAACCGTCAGGGCCAGCAGGGTAATCGCGGCAACCGTGGCAACTTCGGCGGCGGTGGCGGCGGTCCCCGTGGCGGCGGCTTCGGCGGCGGCGGCGACTTCTAACCCGTGCAGAAAGGTTCTATTATTCACATGCATATTTTTTAGATTGATTAGTTGATTGATTGTGCCATAGGCACAAGAAGTGTGAGCACTGTCCGTGAGGATGGTGCTCATTTCTAGTATATGCACCGCCATCGCGTGTAGGCTGCTTGGGCACCGCCCCCGCGTGTAAAAAAACACGTCCGCATGTGAAGACCATCACGTCCGCACGCGAAGGCCATCACGACCGCACGCGAAAGCCGTCACGACCGCACGCGAAGGCCATCACGACCGCACGCGAAAGCCATCACGTCCGCATGTTCAGCGGCTCATCTGCGGGCTTTGTTGTCTTCACACCCGTTTTAACGTTTGTTAAACATCATTATTTGGTCGTTCAAGCAAAAAGATATATTTTTGCGGCATATTCACTTTATATCACTTTAATCAATGGTTTTATGAGAAAATTCTACTCTTTTATCGTCGCCTTGCTGGCCGTTTGCGGCATGGCACAGGCACAAGTAACATTTGATTTCTCTGGCGAGGAGGCTTATAAGCTCTTTGGCTTGACAGGTTTCTCCAGCTCCGACTCCCATGATGGCGACATCACTGAGAACGTCTCCCTCACCTCGGGTGATGTGACAATCGTTGTTTCTCCGTCGGAGAAAACCAATGCCAACCGCATGTGGAGCGGTTCGCTACGCCTCTATGGTGGCACACTGGCCATTGCTTCTACCGGCAAGAACATCACAGCCATCCAGTTCGAGCTCAACTCCGGCAAATGGGGCGCCGATAACACCGCTACGCCTGGCACGCTGGAAACAGGTAAATGGACAGGGGATGCCGTTGCTCTGGTCATTACGATTGCTGCCAACACGCAGATCAAGAGCATGACGGTCTATATGGGCGGCGAAGAACCCGGACCCGGCCCCGATCCTCAGCCCAGTGATATTGACTGGACCAGCTCCGCAGAGGCTCCCCTCACGGTGGCTGCCGTGCTGGAGAAGGCTGCCAAGCTGGAGCAGGGCGCCAACAGTGACAAGGATGTCTTTGTCAAGGGCAAGATCTCGCAGATTAAGTACACCTTCAGCGCTCAGTATGGAACCGCTCAGTTCTCTGTCTCTGATGACGGACAGACCGAGAACGAGTTCCTTTGCTACGGCACCTATTATCTGGGCAATCGCGCCTGGGTCGAGGGCGACACGCAGATCGAGGTGGGTGACGACGTGATTGTCTGCGGCACCGTCACCAATTACAAAGGCACGCTGGAGATGGCCAACAAGAAGAACTATATCTACAGCCTCAACGGCAAGACCGACGGCGGCGACACGCCCGAACCCCAGGTGAAGACCTACACCAAGATTGCCGACGTGAAGGCTGCTGCCACCACCGACAAGGTGGATATGCTCTTGAAGGCCAACGACTTGCTGGTGACCTACGTCAATGGTTCCAGCTGCTATGTCTTTGACGGTACAGACGGTCTGCTGCTCTACGGGAAAGTGGAGGGCGTGAAGGCCGGCGACAAGATTGCTGCCAACGTCAAGGGACAGCTCTATCTCTATAACGGCCTGACAGAGATTGCCGTGAGCGAGGTGACAGACCTCACTGTGGCCAGCAGTGACAACGCCGTGACGGCTCAGGTGGTGACCATTGCCGACGTGACCAACAACTACAAGCAGTATGAGAATGAACTGGTCGTCATCGAAGAGCTGATGCCCGAGACAGAGGGCTGGAACAACCGCAACATCAACTTCATGGATGACAGCGACAACGTCATCGTGGTGCGTGATAACTTCAAGACGGTGGCAGACGTGACCTTCGATACCGCCGAGAGCTATGACATCACCGGCTTTGTGAGCATCTACAATGGCACCGTGCAACTCTTCCCGCGCGATGCTGCCGACCTCGGCGGCGAGACTCCCGAACCCTACGAGGTGGAGGGCGCAGGCACACTGGAGAACCCCTATACTGTGGCAGATCTGGTGAATGCCGGACTGGACCAGAGCCTTCAGGGCTGGATGCATGGATACATCGTCGGTTTCGTGGACGGGCAGAGCTATACCAACGGCGCCGTCTTCCCCCTCTACGATACGCAGGCCAGCGCCAGCATGGAAGAGACCGACAACCAGCTCATCCTCACCATCACAGTGGATCTGGGAGGCGTGACCGCTACGGAGAGGTGGACCGCCACCTTTGCAAATGACCTCCTCACCAGCTTCGTCGTCGAATCTGAATACCCCACAGAGGAGATGGCACAGGAAGCCTACCAGGAAGCACTGGCCGAGCAGCAGGAAGCCCCCGAGGAAAATCCCGGCACCTACACACTTGACGGCAAGGTCCTGAGATGGGATGATTCAGCAGAAGTGGCTGGGACGCCCAAGGAGTTCATGAAGGCATACTTCCAGTCCATTGTTGAAGAACTCGGCGGCGGCTCGGAACCTGTGGAACCCTCCAACACCAATATCCTGATTGCCGATGATCCTTATGAATTGGATCCCGCACAGTGCGTGCCTGTGCAGCTGGCCAACAAGCTGGGCATGCGCGAAGCGCTGAGCCTGAAGGATGCTCCCGATAACATCGGCAAGGAAATCTGGCTGCATGGCGACTGCCTCAAGTACTTCAGCGTCCCAGGTGTGAAGAACATCGACGATTGGAGCTTCGACGGCAAGACACTGGCAACCATTGTCAAGAACCTTAACCGCATGAACTCAATCGCCAAGGACATCTACAACCTCAATGGCCAGCGCATGAACAGCACCGCCAAGGCAGGTATCTATGTCGTCGGTGGCCGCAAAGTGGTCGTGAAATGAAGAAACTGACGCATCTCCTCTTGGCGTTAACCCTTACTGCCTGTGGCCCTCAATCCCAGAGGGCCACAGCGCAGTCTGTCAACCTGAAGACCTACTACTCCCGCGCCAACGGCAGGAAGCAGGCCGAGCTGAAGACGGCCATGTACCAGATTATAGGCTCGCCCAAGGTGCTGGACTACGGTGCCTTGTGGTCGGGATTCTATGAGACGGACCGCATGGCCAATAATCAGGTCATCGACCGCTATAGCAATGAAGTCCGCTATTTCTCCGGCAAGTCCAACACTGCTGTCACGGGGATGAACAAAGAGCACGGCATCGCCAACTCATGGTGGGGTAAGACCAAGAATGCCACCTACAGCGACCTGCACCACCTCATGCCCAGCGACATCCAGGCCAACAGCGACAAGAGCAACTTCGGCATGGGCGTTGTCACCAGTGTCCGCAAGACCAACGGGTCTATCAAGGTGGGCAAGGGAACAGCCGGCAACAACGGCACTGTGAACCTCTGGGAACCTGCGGACAAGTGGAAGGGCGACTTCGCGCGCATTTACTTCTATCTGGTCACCGCCTACGAGCAGCTGAGTATGGTGCAGACAGAAGGTGCCAACACCATGCAGACCAGCACTTACCCCAAACTGCAGCCGTGGGCCTATCAGCTGTACCTCCAATGGTCGAGGCAGGACCCGGTGGACGACATCGAGCGGGCGCGCAATGATGCCGTCTATAAGATTCAGGGCAACCGCAATCCCTTCATCGACTACCCCACATTGGCCGAGTATATCTGGGGTGATAGCACCGCCTACGCCTTCGATGTCAGCCTCTCACATGTCCCTGCCACACACATCACGGCTCCCCGAACCAGCAAGGCGGGCGAGGAAGTGTATGATGTCAGTGGACGGCGCATCCCTGCACGTTCCGGCAAGAATGGCGTGCAGGTGGTCCGGCGCCGGGGAACCACCACAAAGCGCGTCGTCAAGTAACATGCGCTACTTCATCTATCTGAGTTATGACGGCACCGCCTACCACGGCTGGCAGGTGCAGCCCAACGGCGAGAGCGTGCAGGAAACCCTCCAGCGCGCCCTCGCCCTTTTGTTGCACCGCGAAACGCCTGTCACAGGAGCGGGGCGCACAGATGCGGGTGTCCATGCTGCCATGATGGTGGCGCATTTCGATGTGGATGACCCTCTCCCGGAACCTCCTGCCAAGGAGGGGGGACTGCAACAGTCTGCCGAAGACTACCTCGTCTATCGTCTTAATGGCATCCTGCCTCACGACATTGCCATTCAGCGCATCATTCCCGTCCCGCCCGATGCTCATGCACGCTTCTCCGCTCGCGCGCGTACCTATTATTATTATTTACACACGCGTAAGTCGCCCTTCCTGCGTGACCGCTCCTGGCGGCTCGTGCATACGCCCGACTTCGAGGCCATGAACCGTGCCGCCGCCCTCCTGACGGAATACACGGACTTCACCAGTTTCTCCAAGGTGAACACAGACACCAAGACCAATATCTGCCACGTCCGCTCGGCATGCTGGGTGCAACTCTCTGACCACGAGTGGCGATTCGAGATTACCGCCGACCGCTTCCTGCGCAACATGGTGCGTGCCATCGTGGGAACGCTGATGGAAGTGGGACGCGGCACCCTCTCCCTCGACGACTTCCGCCAGGTAATAGCACAGAAGAACCGCTGCGCCGCCGGTGACAGTGTGCCAGCCCGTGGATTGTTTCTGCAGAATGTGGAGTATGGAGATATAATACAATAGGACAATCTTTTTTAGTGAATATAGAAATTATTTATGATTTTAGTTGTGTTTATTAAGTCCTTTTCTTTACTTTTGCATTTAGATTAAGATCATCATGGGGCAATTGGCATTTCTGAGAATGTTTATACTGGTGGCAATTTCACTTGACGTAAACGATAATCGTAGGCATGTGCATGTGTTCCGAAGAGGCAAACGTCATCAACATTCGCTTGCAAAGATATGGATTGAGAAGAATGGTGAGCAATGTGTAGAGGTGGCGGAGTCAGAGCTGTCAGCAAAAGAGAACGAGATGCTTGTAACAGCCATTAACCGACACTGGGTGTTTATCAACAATCAGATAACGAAAGTGTTCAATGGCGAGAAAACTGTTTCAATAGATATAGATAAATAACTAATAGGAAAATATAGATATGTGTAAGATTAAGGGCATAACGTTAGGCATTAAAGACTTGAATTTCACAGCACGTCGTGGTAAAATGTTGGCACGGCTGACAGATGGGCGAGAGGTGATTGTTCCTGTTTCGTTTTTTCCCGATATTCAGCAGATGTCCGTGAAGGAACGCAACAAGTGGATGGTACTTGATGACCAGTTCTTCACCTTTGAGAACATGACTCGAGTCTATTCGGTTCTTGATCTGTTGAGAGTCGCTTAGGTCTTTCACATGAGATGTGGCTAATCCTTGCCTTCACCTCTGCCGCCCTGCTGGGCTTCTATGATGTCTTCAAGAAACATGCCTTGAAGGCCAACGATGTCGTGGCGGTGCTGACGCTGAACACCCTCTTCGGGTCGCTCATCTTCCTGCCCTTCGTGCTGCTCTCGGCCACGGGCGGGCTGTCGGCAGACTCCCTGTTCTTTGTCCCCGTCTGCGGATGGGAAGTGCACAAGTATGTGGTTCTCAAGGCAGTCATCGTCCTTGGCTCCTGGCTCTGCGGCTATTTTGCATTGAAGAACCTGCCGCTGACCATCGTGGGACCTATCAATGCCACTCGACCTGTGATGGTGCTGCTGGGTGCCATCTTCGTCTTTGGCGAACGGCTGAACCTCTACCAGTGGATAGGTGTGTTGTGTGCCATCTTCGGTTTCTATCTTCTCAGCCGTAGTGGCAAGAAGGAGGGTATCGACTTCCGACACAACCGCTGGATTGTACTCGCCGTGCTGGCCTCTGCCCTCGGAGCCGTCAGTGCCCTCTACGATAAGTTCCTGCTGGCACCCGTGGAGTCGGGTGGGAGAGGGCTGAACCCCATGGTGGTGCAGAGCTTCTTCATGTTCTATCAGTTCCTCATGATGAGTGTGGTGATGTTAGTTTTTGCTTCGGCTTTGCCCAAGCAAAAACTAACATGGAAATGCTCCATCCCCCTCATCTCCATCTTCCTTTGTGCTGCTGACTTTGTCTATTTCTATGCTCTGAGCTTCCCCGAGGCCCTGATAGCCGTCGTCTCCATGATACGTCGCGGCAGCGTCCTTGTCTCCTTCTTCGTCGGTGCCCTCGTCTTCCACGAGAAGAACCTCCGCTACAAAGCCATCGACCTTGCCCTCGTCCTCCTCAGTATGGTGTTCCTGTGGCTGGGCAGTACATAAGACTTATATGACCTATAAGACTTATATGACCAATACAACACTTTCATGAAACAGATTGTAATTCTTCTTTTCCATTCTTCATTGTTTATTGGTTGCGCAATGGCACAACCTCTGATGCGCGATGTCTTTGCGGCCATGCCGGATAGCGTGCTGCCCATGGTGACCAAGAATAACCGCTTGGACTGCATCGACTTCATTGAGAACAATATGGAGGCCAAAGTGCGCAACGTGGCCGACGAGTATGTCACGCTGGAGGCTCTGACAAAGGACTATGCCCGCTTCCGCACCAGTACTGCTGCGGTGATGGAGATGAAGCTGCTGCCCGTGGACACCCTCACCTCTCACCTCTCACCTTTCGCCTCTCACCTCCTCTGCCTCGTTACCACCGCCCAGACGGGTGAGCCAAACACACCTCGTCGCCTGGAGGACAGCAACATACGCTTCCTGCGTCCAGACTGGATGCCATTGGACAGCATATATACAGGGCAGGTTCTCTTTTCCATGCCACCCGTCTCTGTGTTTCTGACACATGGGAACGTTGCGACCATCGGGATTTCCGATTCTCCAGGGAACGCTGTGTCTCCTGAATCTTCCGACAAGAGTTCCTTTGACCAGGCCCTCCGCTCCCTCGAAGACTTCCACCCCGTCCGTCTCGCCCTCTCCCCAGACACAACCACCCTCACCGCCACCCTCCAGCCTGCCTATCTGGCCGTGGAGGAGCGCAAAGCCGTCGCAACCCGCCTCCGTCCCCTCACTTTTCGCTGGAATGGTAGTACCTTTGTGGTGTCTGCGCACGAATAAATCCGTCCAATAGCAACTATTTTGCCCTTCGGACGAAAAATATTTGGAAAAAGTGATGGTCATATCAAAAGAATGTTGTACCTTTGCACCCGCAAACGCAAAAGAATAGGAGCGTAGCTCAGTTGGTTCAGAGCGCTTCAGTCACATTGAAGAGGTCATCGGTTCGAGCCCGATCGTTCCTACGAGTATCCGAGAAGACGGGCTTGTTATCACGACAGGTCCGTCTTGATTTTAGTGTAATGATTATCCGCAATGACGACAGAGGACGCTGAAAGCGTCAACGCTCAATAACCGCAGTGTCCGAAGGACCTACGGCAGACAGATGACTGTGGAACGCACTCTGGAAGAGTGCTACAGCGGCGTATATGGGCGACTCTTTCAGAGTCGATGCGGTATGCGCTTCACTTCCGGGGGTGCTACGCACCGCCCGGTTATTAAGCGTCGATGCTTTCAGCATCTGAGTCACTTCATTGCGGATAATCATCTTAGTTATTATTATGAAAAGATTTGTGTTTTCCCTGTTGCTGTTCAGTATGGCCGTGAGCATCATGGCACAGCAAATGCCGTTTGGCAAAGGACGACTGACGGTTACCAACGTGGCACGCAACGCCGTGCGCATCCAATACACAGAGGGCGAGCCTCAGCAGTCTGACCTGCCAGATTGGCTGTACGTCCGCCATGACGTGTTGAAGAAAGCAGACGTCAAGGTGGATGTGGATGCCAAGCGGCAGATTCTATGTGTGAAGAACAAAAAGGGAAAAACGGTGTTCACGGCCACACGCCATGAATTGCAGGACGGCACAGCCACACTGGCCTTTGCCTCGCCAGAGGACGAATGTCTCTTTGGCCTCGGACAGTTCCAGGACGGATTCAGCAACGTCCGCGGCCTCTCGCGCCGGCTCACACAGGTCAACACACAAATCTCTATCCCCATGCTCCTTTCGAGCAAGGGCTACGGCATCCTATGGAACAACTACGGCCTGACGGAGTTCAATCCCGCCGCCAACAACGTTCGCCTCAGCAAGCGCGAGGGAGCCGGACAGCGCGAGGAGGTGAATGTCACCTCCACCGAGGGCGGGCGCAAGGAAGTGCGTGAACGACATATCTTTGAGGCAAACATTGATGTGACGGAAGCAGGTGATTATGCGCTCCTCTTGGATGTGGGGCAGAAGATGGCGCGTCGCCACAATCTGGTCATAGACGGACAGACAATTATAGAGATGCAGAACCTGTGGCTACCGCCCACGGCATCCACCATCATGCACCTCACGGCTGGTCGTCACACGCTCAGTGCTGAGCTGACACGCGACGATGTGCCCGTGTTATATTATAATAAGGTGCAACCCCAAACCGTCTTCCGCTCACCCCTCTCCACCACCGTGGACTACACCGTTTTCGTGGGGTCGGCAGACGAGGTCATCGCCACCTACCGCCAGCTGACGGGCGAGTGTCCGCCCATGCCCACTTGGGCACTTGGCTACATCCATTGCCGCGAACGCTTCCACTCGTCTGAGGAAATCCTGCAGACCGCCAACCGCTTTCGGGCAGAAGGGATGCCCGTGGATGTGATGGTGCAGGACTGGCAGTACTGGGGCAAGTACGGCTGGAACGCCATGCGCTTCGACGAGGACTTCTATCCAGACCCTAAAGCCTTGACGGACAGTCTGCACAAGATGGGCATGCACCTGATGGTCAGTGTGTGGTCCAAGATCGATGTCAACTCCGAGGTGGGCCGACAGATGAAGGATGCCAACTATTATATTCCCGGTACAGACTGGATCGATTTCTTCAACCCCGAGGCGGCTGCCGCCTACTGGAAGAACTTCCGCGAACGCCTCGTGCCGCTCGGCATCGACGCGTGGTGGCAGGATGCCACGGAGCCGGAGAACGACGACCTGGTGGGCCGCCGCGTCAACGACGGCCGCTGGGCTGGCGAGCAGGTGCGCAACGTCTATCCGCTGCTGGTGAACAAGACGGTCTATGAAGGTCTGAAGGCTGCCGGCAAGGAACCGATGATCCTCACCCGCTGCGGCTTCCCCGGTATCCAGCGTTACGGCTCTGCGCTGTGGAGCGGCGACGTGGGCAATGATTGGGAAACGTTCCGCCGCCAGATTGTGGCGGGACTGGGTGTGCAGGCAGCGGGCATCCCGTGGTGGACCTATGATGCCGGCGGCTTCTTCCGTCCGGGCGACCAATACACCAATCAGGACTACATCGAGCGCATGTTGCGCTGGATAGAGACGGCGGTCTATCTGCCCCTGATGCGTGTGCACGGCTACATGAGCAACACCGAACCCTGGAACTACGGCCCAGAGGCACAGACGATTATCGCCGAGTGTCTGCGGGAGCGCCAGCAGCTGCGACCTTATATTGAGGAGTGCGCCCGCCGCGTCAGCACCGAGGGCTACACCCTCATGCGTCCCCTCGTCTTTGACTTCGCCTATGATCCCGAGGCCCTGCAGCAGAAGTATGAATACATGTTTGGTCCCAAGTACCTCGTCAATCCCGTCACGGAACCTGGTGTTCAGGAATGGAAAACCTACCTGCCCAAGAGCCGCAATGGCTGGCGTGACCACCGCACGGGCCAGTTCTACGAGGGCGGCCAGACCGTCACCACGCCCGTTGATCGCGCCCACATCCCTGTTTTCGAGCGACTGTAATTCTTAAAAAAAGATAAAGGGATGAGAAATGCGGGCGGAAGTTAATGGCTATGTGGAAGAATCGTTGTAACTTTGTGACGATAAACGGATAATTTGATAAACATCATTCATAAATCACAAATCCTTAATCACAAAGATGGACAACGAACTGATTAAATCCTGCAAGGCCACAGCCCAGGAGTGGCTGGCCTCTCCCGTCTATGACGCTGAAACCAAAGCCGAAGTGAAGGCTATGCTCGATGCCGAGGACCCTACTGCCCTCGTGGATGCGTTCTACCAGACACTGGAGTTCGGCACCGGTGGTCTGCGCGGCATCATGGGTGCCGGCACCAACCGCATGAACCGCTACATCGTGGGCGCTGCCACACAGGGCTTCGCCAACTATATCCTGAAGGCTTTCCCTGGCCGCGCCGACCTCAGCGTGGTAGTGGGGCATGACTGCCGCAACCACGGCCGTGAGTTCGCCGAGACGGTGGCCAACATCTTCTCTGCCAACGGCATCAAGGTCTATCTCTTTGAGAGCTTGCGTCCCACGCCGGAGATTTCCTTCGCCATCCGTCAGCTGAAGGCACAGGCCGGCGTGAACGTCACCGCCTCCCACAACCC
>JAFSZU010000115.1 GCA_017455585.1 Bacteroidaceae bacterium
GACAGGTAAACAAGTTGACGAGTTGACAGGTAAACAAGTTGACGAGTTGGATGCGAAAACAACAAACTTGTCAACTCGTCAACTTGTCAACTCGTCAACTTGTCAACTTGTCAACTCGTCAACTCGTCAACTTGTCAACTCGTCAACTCGTCAACTTGTCAACTTGTCAACTTATAAAGAATTCATTCACTTCGGCCTCACCTCGCAGGACATCAACAATACAGCGGTGCCTCTGAGCTTGTTGGAGGCACGTGAAGAGGTGATCATACCGATGGTGCAGGAACTCATTGCCCAACTCGACACCTACGCCGACGAGTGGAAGGATATTCCCATGCTGGCGAAGACCCACGGACAGCCCGCCTCCCCCACACGTCTGGGCAAGGAACTGGAGGTGTTTGCCTACCGTCTGCACCAGCAGTTGCAGTATCTGGTGTGCACACCCATCACCGCCAAGTTCGGCGGTGCCACAGGCAACTTCAATGCCCACCACGTGGCCTATCCCGATATGGACTGGCGTGGCAACGCCAAGGATTTCCTGGGCAAGCATCTGGGACTGGAGCGCGAGGAGTGGACCACACAAATCTCCAATTACGACTTCTTGGCCGCCTTCTTTGATGCCCTGCGCCGCATCTGCACCATCATCATCGACCTGGACCGCGATGTGTGGCAGTATATCTCCATGAACTACTTCAAGCAGCGCATCAAGGCGGGCGAAGTGGGTTCCAGTGCCATGCCGCACAAGGTGAACCCCATCGACTTCGAGAACTCCGAGGGCAACCTGGGCATGGCCAATGCCATCTTCGCCCATCTGGCACAGAAGCTGCCCGTCAGCCGCTTGCAGCGTGACCTCACGGACTCCACCGTCCTGCGCAACGTGGGTGTGCCCATCGGTCACATGGTCATCGCCATCCAGAGCACGCTCAAGGGACTGCGCAAGCTCCTGCTGAACGAGGATGCCATCCGCGCCGACCTCGAAGCCAACTGGGCCGTGGTGGCAGAGGGCATCCAGACCATCCTGCGCCGCGAAGGCTATCCCAAACCCTACGAGGCACTGAAGGCACTCACCCGTACCAACGCGGCCATCACCCAGCAGAGTATTGCACAGTTCATCGAGACGCTGGACGTGAGCGAGAGCGTCAAGGCAGAACTGCGAGCCATCACCCCCAGCAACTACACAGGAATCTAACTTCTTATAGCTTCTATAGTTTCTATAGCGTCTATAGCTCCTATTCCTCCAACATTATCTGGCCACTTTGGCCACTCTATTATTATAAACATTCAAATGGAAAACAACGACGAGAAATGGCGCGAGAACTTCGCCGCCAATGAGGGAACCGGTGAAAGCCGTGAAGGTTTTAATCCCTCGCACAGAGAACACAGCTATGGCACACAGGGGCGTCCCATGCGTCCCAGGATTCAGCGACCCGTCTATGGCAGCAATGCCGAGGGCGAACGCCGCACCTATCGGTCTCGCTATGAGGACAATGGCAACGCCGCTGACGAGAGTCAGGAGCGCGCACCGCGCGGCTATCAGCCCCGCGAGGGCGGCTACCAGCAGCGTGGCGGCTACCAGCCTCGTGGCTATCATCAGCGTGAAGGCGGCTACCAGCCCCGTGGCTATCAGCCGCGAGAGGGTGGTTACCAGCCCCGTGGCTATCAGCAACGCGACGGCGACTACCAGCCTCGCGAGAATGCCTACGGCCAGCAGGACGGCTACCAGCCCCGCAACAACTTTGCCCCTCGCGGCGGTCAGCAACGCGGCGGCTATCAGCAGCGTAGCGGCTATGGCCAGCAGCGCGGTGGCTATCAGCAGCAGGGACACGGCGGCTACCAGCAGCGCGGCGGTTATCAGCAGCGCGGCTACGGCCAGCAACGTCCTGGCTTCGGTGGTCCACGCAAGCAGCATACTCCCGGCTACAACCCCAATGCCAAATACAGTCTCAAGAAACGCATCGAGTACTCTGAGGCACATATCGATCCCGAGGCACCCATCCGCCTGAACAAGTACCTGGCCAACGCCGGTGTATGTTCCCGACGCGAGGCAGATACCTTCATCGAGGCTGGTGTGGTGACCGTCAACGGACAGGTCGTCACCGAACTGGGCACCAAGGTAAAGCGTTCCGATGAGGTGCGTTTCCATGACCAGCCCGTGCGCATCGAGAAGAAAGTCTATGTCCTGCTGAACAAGCCCAAGGACTATGTCACCACCAGCGATGACCCGCAGAACCGAAAGACTGTGATGGAACTGGTGAAGGATGCCTGCCCCGAACGCATCTACCCCGTAGGCCGTCTGGACCGTAACACCACGGGTGTGCTCCTGCTCACCAACGACGGTGAACTGGCCAGCAAGCTCACACACCCGCAGTTCCTGAAGAAGAAAATCTATCACGTGCACACGGACAAGGCCGTGACGGCTGCAGACCTGCGCCAGATAGCCGAGGGCATCCAGCTGGACGACGGCGAGATTCATGCCGACGCAGTGGATTATGCCAGCCCCACGGACAAGAAGCAGGTGGGCATCGAGATTCACAGCGGCCGCAACCGCATCGTCCGCCGCATCTTCGAGCATCTGGGCTACCGCGTGACCAAACTGGATCGCACCCTTTTTGCCGGTCTCACCAAGAAGAACCTCAAGCGCGGCGACTGGCGCTATCTCACTGAGAAAGAGGTGGACATGCTGCGCATGGGAGCGTTTGAATAATTCATAATGCATAATTCATAATGCATAATTCACAATTCATAATGAAGAGAACAAAAGTCATAGACGCACTGAAGCGTACAGACTTCGGTAGCAATATAACTGTCATGGGTTGGGTGCGCTCCAAGCGCGGCTCCAAGGGCATCTTCTTCATCGCCCTGAACGATGGCAGCACCATCAAGAACATTCAGATTGTGGGCGAAGACCAGAACTTTGACGAGGCCATGGTGAAACTCATCACCACCGGTGCGTGCATCAAGGTGAATGGTGTGCTGGTGGAAAGTCCGGCTGCCGGACAGGCCAGTGAAGTGCAAGCCAAGGAAATAGAAGTCCTGGGCACCTGCGACAGCACCTATCCCATGCAGAAGAAGGGACAGAGCTTCGAGTACATGCGCCAGCACGCCCACATGCGTCTGCGCACAAACACCTTCGGTGCTGTGATGCGCATCCGCCATAACATGGCCATGGCCATCCACACCTACTTCCACGAGCACGGCTTCTTCTACTTCCACACGCCGCTCATCACCGCCAGCGACTGCGAGGGAGCAGGCAACATGTTCCAGGTCACGACCAAGAACCTCTATGACCTGAAGAAGGACGAACAGGGCAAGATCATCTATGACGATGACTTCTTCGGCGAACAGACCAGCCTCACCGTCAGCGGACAGCTCGAGGGCGAACTGGGTGCTACGGCGTTGGGAGCCATCTACACCTTCGGGCCCACGTTCCGCGCCGAGAACAGCAATACGCCGCGCCACCTGGCCGAGTTCTGGATGATTGAACCCGAGGTAGCCTTCCTCGACCAGGAAGAGCTGATGGACCTCGAGGAGGACTTCATCAAGTACTGCGTGCGCTGGGCCCTCGACCATTGCCAGGACGACCTCGCCTTCCTCAACCAGATGATTGACAAGACCCTCATCGAGCGCCTCCAGGGCGTGCTGAAGGAGGAGTTTGTCCGCCTGACCTACACCGAGGGCATCAACATCCTGCAGGAGGCCATCAAGAACGGTCACAAGTTCGAGTTCCCCTGCCAGTGGGGCGACGATCTGGCCAGCGAGCACGAGCGCTATCTGGTGGAAGAGCACTTCAAGAAGCCCGTCATCATGACCGACTACCCCGCAGCCATCAAGTCCTTCTACATGAAGCAGAATACCCCAGTTACAGTTCCCGAGGGTTCTCCCGAGGGTTCCGTGGGCTATCGCGGCTGCGTAGCGCCCGGTCCCACCATGCAGGGCACCGACGTGCTGTTCCCCAGCATCGGCGAGATCATCGGCGGCAGCGTGCGTGAGGAGAGTCTTGACAAACTGCAGGCCGAGATTCAGCACCGCCACATGGACACCACCCACCTCGAGTGGTACATCGACACGCGCCGTTGGGGCACCTGTCCCCACGCTGGCTTCGGCCTCGGTTTCGAGCGTCTCATCCTCTTCGTCACCGGTATGCAGAACATCCGCGACGTCATCCCCTTCCCCCGCACGCCCAAGAACGCAGCATTCTAAACGCTTCACACCTCAACAGCAAGGAGGGAATGTCATTTCGACATTCCCTCCTTGCTGTTATGTTGTGACCTCTGTTGTTAGTCATTACCTCGGACGTAGAGGTTGTGTGATAATAGTCCGCTTTGTCACCATCAGACATCTATACGTTCGTGTTTTATAATGGGTATCACCAAGACCGCGACGCGGTTTGCTCTCAGTATGCTGGGGGCAGAACCCACGGACGGTTAGCAATCTTTTTTTACAGTAAAGACGCGCCCAGGACCCGCTCCTTTTTGCTTGAAGAACCGATTCTTCTGCCATATTCACCCATGTATGTTGATTATCCGTTCATGAAGGAATGATTATTCGTTCATGATGGAATAATTATTCGTTCATGATGGAATAATCGACACGAACCTGATTTTATACTTTTCCTTGTCAAGAATAATTCTAACAGAAAGGATGAGCAAGTCCAGATCTTCATAGAACCAAAGGGCGACGGCTTTTTAGAGAAAGATAAATGGAAGGAAGATTTTCTCTTGGCTGTTGAGAAAGAGGGCATTCCAGTCATTCAATTTGTCATAATAAAGACTACAGAATCCGAGGTTTCCATTTCTTCAATAAGTTATAGGCAGGTTGAATTTGAGGCGGATATGAAGAGTATATGAATAAACCGGTTTCTTGTTTGCCGAGGTTCTTGATGTCATGGTATTATGCCATCCTTTTCATTTTGATGGTACGTATCAGTTGTACAGTTTCACCTCCGTCAGAGTCACTGCCGTTAGGCAGTAGAATGCACGTTTGCAAAAAGTGAGCCAAACCTGTTACGCGAGCGAAAGGGCGCAAAGAAACACACTTCTTTGCGTCTTTTGCATATTTTTCTTGAAGAAAGTTTGGATTTTCCTTGCGCGCGAACTATATTTAATATATCTTTGCACGCTTAAAAATGTTCAAGACGAATGAGACAGTTAAAGATTACCAAGAGTATTACCAATCGTGAGAGTGCCTCGCTGGACAAGTATCTGCAGGAAATTGGCCGCGAGGATCTCATCACCGTGGAGGAGGAAGTGGAACTGGCACAGCGCATCCGCAAGGGCGACCGTGCTGCATTGGAGAAGCTCACGCGCGCCAACCTCCGCTTCGTGGTTTCCGTGGCCAAGCAGTACCAGAATCAGGGCCTCTCGCTGCCCGACCTCATCAACGAGGGCAATCTGGGACTCATCAAGGCCGCCGAGAAGTTCGACGAGACACGCGGCTTCAAGTTCATCTCATACGCCGTCTGGTGGATTCGTCAGAGCATTCTTCAGGCACTGGCAGAGCAGAGCCGCATCGTGCGTCTGCCCCTGAACCAGGTGGGATCTCTCAACAAGATCAGCAAGGCCCTGTCCAAGTTCGAGCAGGAGAACGAGCGCAAGCCCAGTCCCGATGAACTGGCCGAGGAACTGGATTTGCCTGTCGATAAGATCTCAGATACCTTGAAGGTCAGCGGCCGCCACATCTCTGTGGATGCTCCTTTCGTGGAGGGCGAGGACAACACGCTGCTCGACGTCATCGTCAACGATGACAGCCCCATGGCCGACAAGAGTCTGGTCAACGAGAGCCTCAGCCGCGAGATTGACCGCGCTCTCTCCACCCTCAGCGAGCGCGAGAAGCAGATTGTGGAAATGTTTTTTGGCATCAACCATCAGGAGATGACGCTCGAAGAGATTGGAGACCGCTTCAACCTCACACGTGAGCGCGTCCGCCAAATCAAGGAGAAGGCCATCCGCCGTCTGCGCAACAACACGAAGAGCAAGCTCCTGAAATCGTATCTGGGATAAGCGGGGAGTTGAACAACGGCCAACACAGAAATAATACGGAAAGCATGGAAAGGAGAATGGAAAGTTGAACAGATGTGACGGAAATATTTCCGTGTATTTCTGATACTTTCCGTGGTTTCTGATGTAGAAAGTAATAAGAGTGTTTATGAAGCATAGAATCTTTGTTATCCTTCTCAGTCTGATATGCACGCTTGCGGCGGAAGCCGCCAAGGAACCCAGGATGAAACCTGTCTATATCTTCGGATTTGCAGCTTCCTTCACCGATTCTGTTGCGTGTCAGACGGTTGTGCAACGTGTGGATAGTGCGTGGGTAGATAGCCACGGTTTTCTGGTGGACCGTGCACTCTACAGCCTCCAATTGCAGATGTATATGGAACAGGAAGAGCATCTGGCCAATGCTGTTACCACGGTGTTTTTCAGCCGCAGTGAACGCAAGATGCAGCGCCTGTGGGCAAAGATGCAGCGCAAGTACGAGGCAGCACAGAATCTCATCTTCCATGTGACCCCGGCAGAGCAGTTCCGTTTCACGGCAGAGGAGTACCGTCCGGCGATTAACTATGAAATGCCAGTAGAGGAACCCGAGGTCAAGACGAAGCCCCAGGACACGAAGGCACCCGAGAAACCCAAGAAGAAAAAGGAATCATGATAATTCAACGATACAAGGTTGCGCTTCACCGTTTGGAGGTGGAACTGCCCGAAGAGCTCCCTGCATCGGCCGTCATCCCCTCTTTCTCCCCTTTCGTGTGTGAGGAAGAGGGCGATGTGCTTTTCCGCATGAGCGTGACGCTGGGCACCGCACCAGGCTTTTCACACATGACAGAGGTGGGGCAGTTTGACTGTGGCGGCGCCAACCATGGCGTTTACCGCGACGCGACGGGCGGCTATGCCTTTGAAATCAGTCTGCCCGCCTGTGACGGCGGTGCCCTCAGTTGCTGCATGACCGCCAATGCCGACTTTAGCCGCTGCCACGCAGTGTTGACCGGTGAGCACGTGCGTCAGCACCACTTCGGACTCAACAATGCACTGATGATGGCCTACGCCTTCGCCGCCGCCGAGCAGGACACGCTGCTGGTGCACGCTTCCGTTATCCGCAACGCCGGTTACGGCTACCTCTTCACCGCCCCCAGCGGTACGGGAAAAAGCACACACACCCACCTGTGGTACAAATACATACCGGGTAGCGACCTGATGAACGATGACAACCCCGTGGTGCGCATTGTCGATGGCGAGACCCGCATCTACGGCTCACCGTGGAGCGGCAAGACACCTTGTTACAGGAACATTTGGGCCCCTGTGGGAGCCATCACGCGCATCGAGCAGAAGCCCGTGAACACCATTCGCCGCATGGCGCCCGTGGAAGCGTTTGCCACGCTGTTGCCTGCTGTCAGCAGCATGAAGTGGGACGCACGAGTGTATAAAGGCATCTGCAACTGCATCTCCCGTCTGCTGGGCCTCACGCCCGTCTATCTCTTGGGGTGCCGTCCCGACGAAGAGGCTGCACACGTCAGCCACGATGCCATTGCGGTGAAGTAGGGTTGAGGGTTGAGAGTTGAGGGTTGAGAGTTGAGGGTTGCGGGTTTAGGGTTGAGGGTTGAGGGTTGAGAGTTTATTCTGCGAGAATCAGCCAAATGATTGTTTCATAAACACCAGAACGGTGTCCTAATTATTCATTCTTCATTATTCATTCTTCATTAAAACATATTATACAGCGCATTGCCCGCTTCCTGGCCACTCCTTGGCGGCTGGCGAAACGACGTAAGTATGCCGATCCGTCTGCCGAGGCTGCCACGCGCAAGGAGTTCCAGAACGACCGCTTCCTGCCGCTGGTGCGCGAATATATCCAACGGGGCGAGACAGTTATCATTTTTGTCAAAGGCTACAGTATGCGTCCATTCCTGGAGCATCTGCGCGACCGCGTGAAACTGGCACCGTGGCAGGAACTGCATGTGGGCGATGCCATCCTGGCAGAAATCGCTCCCGGGCACTTCGTCCTGCACCGCATTATCAATATAGATGGGAACAATATCACGCTGATGGGCGACGGAAATATCCGCGGCACCGAGCACTGCACGATGGACAATGTATGTGGCGTGGTCACAGACTACCTGCGTCCTGCCGGACATGTCCTTCTGGCCAGCGACCCCTCTCTGCACCGCCGCATACGTCTCTGGCGTCGTCTGCTGCCCATCCGTCGTTATTTACTCTTTCTCTATAAAGCCACCATTTGAACACATTAACAAGTATGAAAATCAAGGAAGGATTTGAACTCATGGTTGTCTGCGGAGAGTCCGTGGTCGTCGCTCATGGAATGGAAAATATTGATTTCTCCAAAGTCATCAGTCTCAACGAGAGCGCAGCCTACCTCTGGAACAAAGTGAAGGGTCACGACTTTGATGCCGATGAACTGGCCCGCCTCCTCACCGAAGAATATGAGGTCGATGATGACACAGCCCTGCGTGATGCCCAGAAGATGATGATAGAATGGCGTGACGCCGGACTGACAGAGTAAATAGCGTTGCATGTGTAGATACCGGGACCTGTTTATCGACTTCGACGACACGCTGTATGATACCCACGGCAACGCCGTCATTGCTCTGCGCGAGACCTTCGAGGCCTTTCGCCTCGACCGTTACTTCCCCGACCCGCAAGTGTTCTACGACACTTACTGGACTGCCAACATAGACTTGTGGAGCTGGTATTCTAAAGGAGAGATCACCCGTGACTACCTCATCATCGAACGCTTCCGCCGCCCGTTGAGTGTCGGAGTTGGCCTTGAAGTGACAGAGCAGTTATGCCTCGACATCGGTGACAAGTTCCTCGACTTCTGCTCCACCAAGCCCGGCGTCGTGGAGGGCGCCCATGAGTTGATGGACTACCTGAGAAGAAGGGACTACCGCATGCACATGACCAGCAACGGCTTCCATGAAGTGCAGTACAAGAAACTCGCCGCCTGCGGACTGAAGGATTACTTCGACACCGTCATCCTCAGCGAGGATGCCGGAGCCAACAAGCCTTCAAAGCAGTTCTTCGACTATGCCTTTCAACTGTCAGGGGCATCGCCCGCCACTACATTGATGATTGGCGACAACCTCCAGACAGACATTCTCGGGGCCCTCAGTGCCGGCCTTGATGCGATGCTCTTCAACCGGTGGGACGTTGAGCCCACCGACATCCCACAGGCGCCTACCTACGTGGTGTCAAGCCTCAACGAAATACGCCACATCTTATAGCGCGGACACCTTTTATCCGCGACAGGTGGCCGCCAACAGCGGCTGGTCAACAGGTTCTGAGGTCACAGGAAACGAGTGATGGAGAGGATTTCGCCGTCAATGCCGTTGGGCGTGATGACGGAGACATGCCGCTGCCCTGTGATGAATTTGCCCGTCAGGGGGTTGCGGATGTGGCAGCGGTCGGCGGTTGCATTGCCGGAGGTGGTGAGACATTGGCCGGATGGGATGTCTGAGGGGTTGGTGCCGAGGGAGAGAATGGAACTGTTGCCCAGGTTGATGAGGGCATCGGTGATGCCGTGGGATGGCAGTAGCACACGTAGCCGCTCCAGGGCATAGCCTTTCAGGATGCCGGAGAGGTCAAGGATAATAGAAGACGACCCACCCTGCCTTGTGGGCACCCCTTGCGTCATGGGGGGGAGGTTGGTACGGAGGAAGGATAAGGTGCCGCCGGGGACATCGGGGAAGGGTGTGAGTTGGACGGCGTTGATGAGGCCGGGGGTGAAGTCGGGGGAGTTGACCGTGATGTCAAAGAGGCCGCCCGTTTCGCGGTGAGCCTGCAGACAACGGGCGAGGAGTGAAAAGAGTTCAGGGCTTAAAGAAACAGGGCGAACTGCCGCGGCCGCAACGGCCTGTGACAGTTCGCTCTCCATGTTGAAGCGGTTGCCCATGCGCTCCACCGCCGAGAGTTCTGCACGGATGGCCTCTTCCACCTTCTGGAACTCAGACTCTGTCAGTGGTGCCAGAAGCAGCACATCCACACGGGTGTGGAGGGCAAGGAACCAGGCATAATAGCGGTTCTGCGGCGTGGAGGGGCGGAAGAGGTGGGGCATGGGCGCGGCGTTGCCGCAGTTTTTCGAGCGCAGCGAGAGTCTAAAGTTCTCTAATCTTGATGTTCTTGAAGTGGACTTCGTCGCCGTGGTCCTGGAGGAGGATATGGCCTTGGGCGGCGTTGCCGAAGTTGGGCCAGTCGCGGTACTTGCTGTAGGCCACGAGGGCGTTCCACTCCTGATCATCGCGGTTGTATTCGAGGAGCTTGACACCGTTGAGCCAGTGCTCCACGTGCTTGTCCTTGACGATGACGAGGGCTGTATTCCAGACGCCGATGTGGAAGGGCTTCTTGTCGGGAGCGGGGATGAGGTCATAGAGTGAGCCGAGCTTGCGGTTGCCCTTCACACCGAGTTTGGCGTCGGGGTGACGTTCATCGTCAAGAATCTGGAACTCACAGCCGATGGCCGAGCCAGCGCCCTTGTTCATGCCGGGATCCACAAAGTACTTGATGCCGCTGTTGGCACCGTTGGTAATCTTGAAATCCACGGAGAGCATGAAGTTGCGGTACTGGCGGGTGGTGACGATGTCGCCGCCGTTGGTGCTCTCGCCGCCGCCGGCCTTGTGGACGATGAGTTCACCGTTCTTAATGCTCCAGCCTTTCTCGGGGAAATGGTCGAGGCGGGCACCGCGCCAGCCGTCAGTCGTCTTGCCGTCCCAGAGAAGCTTCCAGCCCTCGGCTTGCTCGCGGGGGAGAAGGGTGTTGTCTGTGGCGGAGATCTGGGGCGTGGACTCGGCGGGAAAACCGCCGAGCACACGACTGGAGGGGGCGGTGTCGGGGGTGGCGTAGCGGGCTACGTCTTGTGTGCAGATGCGGATGTTGCGCCAGCTGATGGTCTTGCCTTCCTTGGAGGTGTCACCACCGATGCTGTGCACTTGCAGGGCGATGAATCCGCTGGCATCCACCTCGTCAATGAGGTCGGCGCAGTTGATGCCGTTGACCCAGGTGCGGATGCGGTGGCCTACGGCTTCGATGCGGACGCTGTTCCACTCGTTATTCTTGAAGGCGCGCTGGGCCGCCACGTTCTTGATCATGGGATATAGCCATCCGCGGCGGGCTTCGTCATAGATGCCGCCAGTCCAGGCGCGTGGGCTGGGGTCTATCTCAAACTGATAGCCGTGGACACGGCCCTTCTGGTAGCTCTTGGTGCTGTGGCTGCGCAGTTGCACGCCGGAGTTGAGGGCATCATCCACCAGAAATTCGAACTCGAGGATGAAGTCACCGTAGTCCTGCTTGGTGCAGAGGAAGGAGTTTTCGGTGTTGGTCTTGGAGTAGCCCACGATGATGCCATTCTCTACTTTGTAGGTGGCTTTGCCGCCGCGCTGTGTCCACCCGCTGAGGTTTTTGCCGTTGAAGAGGGGAGTCCAGGACTGGGCGGAGAGGGGGGGGGAGATGAGGAGTTGCGATGACATCGCAACGAAAAGAAGAAGGAACTTTTTCATTGTATGGAGGTTATTACTCATTGTTCATTATTCATGATGATTATCCGCAATCGCACCACCGAGGCCTTGAAAGAGGCACAAGCCATAGAGGGAAACGCCCGGGGATGTGACCGAAATCATTATTCCATGACCTTGGAATAATCAACACACTTAGGAGTGTATGTCAGAGGAATCCGTTTATTCATTGTTCATTCTAATGAATAGAACTCTTCCCATCCTTTGCGAGGTGGGAGGCCACCGGCGAGGAGGGCATTGGCGAAGGCGTTGTTGGTGAACTGCTTGGTACGCGGGTCAAAGAAGATCTGGGTGTTCAGGCGCTGGGCGATGACACCGAGACAGAAGACCTGCGAGAGCACACCGTTGATCTCGAAGGGCGAGCGCGTCTTCTCGCGTCCCATGCAGGCTAGGAGGAAGTTCTCCTGGTGGTTGCTGGGGCTCTTGGGCACCTCGGGCAGACGGCTCTGCATCTCGCGGGCCTTGGCTTCGGGGATGATGCTGAGGGTGCTGCCATGGCTTCCACCTTTAAAGATAAGGTCGCGCGTGTAGATAATCTTGCCGGGATTGAGCTTGGCACGGGGTGTGTCGCCCTGATTAGTCGATGGAATGTTGGCATTGTACTCCGAGCCTCCATATCCTTCGGGCAGGGGCGGCAGGTTGTCCAAACCGTCATACCAGGTAATATCAACGGGTGGCATATTGCCGCGGGCACCGAATCGGAAGAGAATCGTGGAACTGTAGGGGAAGAAGAAGTCGTTGTGGGCTTTCTGATTCAGCAACGTTACCTCGTAGGGCAGCCCGAGGTCGAGGAACTCATGGATGGTGTCGAGGATGTGTGCGCCCCAGTCACCGAGGGCTCCCATGCCGAAGTCATACCACGAGCGCCACTCGCCTTGATGGTACTTGGCGGAGTAGTCGTGCCACTGCGAGGCACCGAGCCACGTGTCCCAGTCCATCCCTGCGGGCACTGTCTCTGCCTCGGGCAGGTGCTTGATGTTCGGGTCGAAGCGGTGCCAGCGGCGGCTGTTGTTCATGTGGGCCGTGACGGCGGTGACATCCTTGATGATGCCCGCTTCCTGCCACGCCTTGAACTGGAAATAGTTGGCCTCGGAGTGTCCTTGATTGCCCACCTGTGTGGCCAGCTCGGGGTGGCGGCGGGCCATCTGCATGAGCAGCTCGGCCTCGTAGAACGTGCGCACCATGGGCTTCTCCAGATAGATGTGCTTGCCGTGGGCGAGGGCCATCATGGCGATGGGGAAGTGGATGTGGTCTGGCACGGCAGCCACAACGGCCTCGAAGTCGTTGGCCCCTTTCTCAAAGAGTTCGCGGAAGTCGCGGTAGCGCTTGACTTTCGGGTATTGGCCGAGCACCTTCTGGCATTGCTTGCCGTCGAGATCCACATCACAGAGAGCGGTCACCTCAACCATCCCTGTGCGCAGGAAGTCTTCAAAGTCCTGTTCACCGCGGTTGCCGATGCCGATGAAGGCGACTTTCACTTTGTCTTTCTTCGCGTTGGCAGTCTCGCGGGAGGTCCATAGAGTTGAGGGCTGAGCGTTGAGGGTTGAGGGTTTGGCGGCAGAAGCCAACGTTGGCACGCCGCCGAGTGCCAAGCCTGCAACGCTGACACCCATGGTTTGGAGAAATTGTCTGCGGGTGGTCATATTGTTTAATGAATAATGAACAATGAATAATGAACAATGAATAATGAAGAATGTTAATGGGAGTGATGGGAATGATGGCTGTGTCCGCGCTGGTGGCGGTGGATAATGTATTGGTGGCGATGCTTGTTTTTGGGCTGCTTGCCGATGAGGCAGAGGAAGCCGTAGATGAGCAGACGCAGGAGAATCCAGACGGCATAGAGCACGGCGGTGGCTTCCAGCACATAGAGGATGGAAGTCCACAGTTCAGAGAGAGGAGCTCCATAGTGGATGATGGCATAGACGTTCAGGCCTACGGCTATCACAAAGCAGACGAGCAGGGAAATACTTTCCTTGCGGATGCGGCGGGAGGGGAGGTAGAAGTAAGGCATTTATAGTTAATGAAGAATGAAGAATGAATAATGAAGAATTAACTTTCACCTTTCAACGATTTCGTGCCATACGGCTCGTAGTCGATCTTCATGGCCTCGGGGAAGGGTAGGGGCTTGCCTTGGACGATGGCCTCGTGGCCGACGAGGCAGAGCTGTGTGGCGTAGTAGCCTTCCTCGGCGATGCGCGGCGGCTGCTTACCTGTGCAGACGGCTTCCACGAACGCCTCGGTGAGGAGCGAAGTGCCGTCGGAATCCGGTGCCTTACCGAGAATCCATTCTCCCGGATTGTTGCGCGCCACCTCGGGATCCCAGCTGCTGCCGGCGAAGGTGTTGGCCCCCCATATCTTGTCCTCCCACTCCATGAGCATCTGCACGAAGGCCGGTGCTGGGGCGGGACCGTAGTCCTCGAAGTAGAACTTGCCGCGCTCCGGTTCCGCGGTGCCCAGATGCCCGAGGAGTTGTTCCTCCAGACCGTAGAACTTGTTGCTGATGACGGAGGCGTAGGTCATCTGGCGGCCATCGGCGAACTCATAGATGCAATGGACATTGTCATAGACCTCGCGGCCGTCTTTCCAGTGGGTGATGGCTCCTGTGCCCATGACGCGGACAGGCAGTTGGCCGAGAGCCCACGTGCCCACCTGCAACTGGTGACACGCCAGTTCCGTCATCAGTCCCTTGGACGATTCCTTGTATAATCGCCAGTTGATGAGGCGTTCCAGCTCGGGCGACGGCACCTCGCGTCGCCAGTCACCGTTGCGATTCCAGTAGGCATGAACGGCGTTGATGTCGCCGAAGACCCCCTGGTGCACCATCTCCATCACTTGGATGTATCGCGGGTCGAAGAGGCGTTGCTGACCCGTGAAGAAGATGCACCCCGTCTCCTTGTGGCGGCGGTAGAGGGCCAGCGTCTCCTCCATCGTGTAGGCAAGAGCCTTCTCCAGATAGACGTGTTTGCCGGCATCGAAAGCGTCCATGGCCATCTGGAAGTGTGTGTTCAGCGGTGTGGCAATGACCACGCCGTCGATGCTCTTGTCTTCCAGAATCTGACGATAATCTTTATAGGTTTTAGCCTCCGGCACCAGCTTCAGCGCCTCGTCGAGCGAGGGCTGGTAGATGTCTGCCAGCGCCACCACCTCGCATTTGGGATTCTGGGCCAGGAAACTGAGCAGGAAGCGTCCGCGTGACCCTGGCCCGATGAAGCCGATGCGGCAGCGTTCGTGCGCCGTGTCCTCCACGGAGGCAAAGGTTGAAAGCCAGGGGCTGGTGGCGGCCAGTGCGCCGGTGCCCATCAGCCCCAGGTTTCTCAGGAAATGTCGTCTGTCCATGTGTCTATAAGGTAAATGTCGAGTTTAACGGTGCGAAGGTAAGCATAATGATGGATAACAAGCAGACAAATTCGCATCTTTTTTCATAACTTTCTTGTCAAAATGCAATTTTTGTCCATCAAAACATCTGGAATTCCACAGAATGCCCTATCTTTGCACACCGATAGCAACTCTTAAACTCTCAACTCTCAACAACGGAAGACACAGAAATCATCTGAAATACACGGAAACCTCTCCGCTCTTTTCGTATCTTTTCCGTTAATTCCGTATCTTTTCCGTTATTTCCGTTGTTTCAACTTTCAACTTTGACCTTTCAACTTTCAACTTTGACCTTTCAACTTTCAACTTTGAACTTTCAACTTTGACCTTTCAACTCTCAACCCCCATCACCTATTTGCCCGGCGTGGGACCGCAACGCGCCCAAGTGCTGGAGAAGGAACTCGGCATAACGACGTTTCGGGATTTGCTGTACTACTTCCCCTACAAGCACATCGACCGCTCGCGGCTCTATTATATCCATGAGCTGACGGCCGACATGCCGTTTGTGCAGGTGCGGGGTGAGATCTTGAGCTATGAGGAAGAAGGTGTGGGCCGCAAGCGTCGTCTCATCGCCCACTTCACCGACGGGCAGGGCATTCTCGACCTCGTATGGTTCCAGGCCGGGACGTTCAAATGGATCAAGAAGAGCTACCCCTCGGGCAAGCAGTTCATCGTCTTTGGCCGCCCCACAGTCTTCAATGGACGCCTTAACATTGCCCACCCCGACATCGATCCTGCCGACACGTTGCAGCTGGGCAAGATGGGGTTGCAGCCCTACTACAACACCACCGAGCGGATGAAGAAGGCGGGGCTGAACAGTCGCAGCATGGAGCGCTTCACCTCCACGCTGATGCAGAAGCTGGAGGACTATACGCTGCCCGAGTGTCTGCCGGAAAGCATCTTGCACCAGCTCGCCCTGGTCTCCCGCGACCGCTCGCTGCGTGACCTGCACTATCCTGCCACTGCCGATGCTCTGCGCCGCGCCACCTATCGCCAGAAGTTCGAGGAACTGTTCTTCATCCAGCTGGGCATCCAGCGTTATGCCCGCCAGCGGCAGCAACAGGTCAGCGGCCACGTCTTCAGTGTGGTGGGCACGCTGTTCAACCTGTTCTATCACAACTACCTGCCCTTTGAGCTCACCGGCGCGCAGAAACGTGTCATCCGCGAGATGCGGCGTGACATGGGCAGCGGCAAACAAATGAACCGTCTGCTGCAGGGCGACGTCGGCAGCGGCAAGACACTGGTGGCGCTGCTCCTCTGCCTCATCGCACTGGACAACGGTTATCAGGCCTGTCTGATGGCACCCACAGAGATACTGGCCGAGCAGCATTACGCCACCTTCCGTGAGTTCCTGCGGGACATGCCCGTCAGGGTGGAACTGCTGACGGGAGCCGTCAAGGGCAAGAAGCGGCGCACACCGATTTTGGAAGGCGTGCGCACGGGCGAGGTGCAGATTCTCATCGGCACCCATGCCGTACTGGAGGATACTGTGGCGTTTGCACGCCTGGGACTTGTTGTCATCGATGAGCAGCACCGCTTCGGTGTGGCACAGCGTGCCCGTCTCTGGCGCAAGAACACCATCCCGCCGCACGTGCTGGTGATGACGGCCACGCCCATCCCCCGCACACTGGCCATGACGCTCTATGGCGATCTGGACGTCTCTGTCATCGACGAGCTGCCGCCCGGCCGCAAACCCATCGAGACCCTTCACTTCTGGACCGAGCGACCCGAGAGCCTCTACCGCGGCATTCGCACCGAGATTGCCAAGGGGCGGCAGGCCTATGTCGTCTATCCCCTCATCAAGGAGAGCGAGAAGATGGACATGCAGGACCTGGAGAACGGCTATGCCGAGCTGTGTCATGTCTTTCCCGACCTGCGCATCTCCAAGGTGCACGGCCGCATGAAGAGTGCCGAGAAAGATGCCGAGATGGACCGTTTCGTGCGCGGCGAGACACAGATTCTGGTGGCTACCACGGTGATAGAGGTGGGGGTGAACGTGCCCAATGCCTCGGTGATGGTCATCCAGAACGCCGAGCGCTTCGGGCTGGCGCAGCTGCATCAGTTGCGGGGGCGTGTGGGGCGCGGTGCCGAGCAGAGCTACTGCATTCTGGTCACCAAATACCAGCTCTCACAAGAGACCAAGCAGCGCATCCAGATCATGTGCGAGACCACAGACGGCTTCGAGATTGCCGAAGCCGACTTGCGCTTCCGCGGCCCCGGCGACCTGGAGGGCACGCAGCAGAGTGGCATGGCCTTTGACCTCCATGTCGCCAACCTGGCACGGGACGGGCAGTTGGTGCAGCTGGCCCGCGATGTGGCCAACCGCATCCTCGACGAAGACCCCGCCCAGAACCGCCCCGAGAACGCCCGCATGTGGGCCTATCTGCGACAGCTCAACCCCGTGGACATCGACTGGAGCAACATCAGTTGATGGCCTTCACGGCTCCCCCTTCATTTGCAAAGAAAAACACGCCCGCGTGTGACGGCCTTTACGTGCGGACGTGACGGCCTTCACGTGCGGATGTGATTGCCTTCACGTGCGGACGTGTTTGCCTTCACACGCGGACGTGATTGCTTTCACACGCGGACGTGATTGCTTTCACACGCGGGTGTGCTGAACAAAATAGAGGGCAGGATGAAAAAAATAGGTGAATTATTAGGTGTGATTCAATTATTTTTCCTACATTTGTCGCCGACTAACACCGTTTTGTGAACCTTATAAACTATTTTTAATATGTGGTTTGGCATTATCATTGGCCTACTCATCTGGTTTGTGCTGCCCATCGTGTTGGATGCTGCACAGACCAAGAAACGTAAGAAGAAGTGGAAACGTGCGATAGAGATGACGTGCCGCATTGTGGGCATCGTCATCATTGTCGTGGCTGTGCTCAAGCATTTCCTGCCGATATAACGGATAAATATCAATACTCAAATATTATGATTATGATTCAGTCCAAGAAACAAAACATTGTAGCGCAGACGCTGCTGTGTGCAGCGCTGGTGCTTACGTCTCTGTCTTCATGCTGTGGCTCCAAGTCAACAGGTGAGGAGTTGTCCTATCCGGAACAGGTGAAGGCCTATTATGACAAGGATTCGGTTCTGCCGGGTGCCACGGCATCCACGGTCGCCTACTTTGACCTCTCCGACGGCATTGTGGTGGCCTACAAGAGCAATGCCTCCTGTGCCGACTTCCTCAATCGCATCACACAGCGCATCATCACGGGCGAGGAGTCCCAGGTCTATGCCCTGGCCAACGACGAGATCACCCCGCTGGAGATGAAGCAGACGGCCTTGTATAACAAGATTATGGACGCCAGCTCCTATCGCCAGCACATGGCACCCATCGAGAAGACGCTGGAGAAGATTGTCACAGACGGCCGCACGGCCGTCCTGGTGACCGACTTCGAGGAATACACGCCCGACAAGCGCGTGCAGCACGCCGCCTTCGCCACCCGCTATTTCACCAAGTGGCTGCGCGAGCAGGGCGACATCACCTTCTTCGTGTTCAACTATGTGGAACGCCGTCTGCCCAAGCACCTCTATTTCATCGTCTTTGACAACAAGGAGCACCAGCTGCTCTCGCAGATCCAGGCCGCCACAGATGGCGTGTATGGCTTCGAGACCTTCCACCTCTCGCGCGATGCCTATTCCTATACCACCGAATACCCCTCTGCCACCAAGGGCGGCAACTATCACAGTGCCGATGCAGGGGGACTGGATATCGTGACGGCAGTGCTGGAAGACGGCGATGCGGAGAGCTATACCAACCTTGACGGTGCTGTGGAGTTCTATCCCATCGGCGAGACATGGGCCAATGCCATCAAGAATGCTGCCGCCTGCCGTCAGCCCGGGGTCAAGCCGCTCTACACCGACATCCTGCGCAACCTCTTCTTTGACTTCTCCGATACAGACTCCTACATGATAGACCAACTGGCCGTGCGCGTGACAGATGTGGAAGACGACTTCTGCCAATTTGAGGAATGCCGCCTGGCCGACACGGCAACAGACCCGGAAAATGATGCCCATTATGATGCCAATGGCAATAAGCTGCCGGAATATGACTACGCGAAGAATCCCGGCAAGACGTTTGAGGTGAAGGACATGCTGGTACTGGACCAGGAACTTTTCCAGACCTCCTTGCAGGAGAGCGCCCGCAAGAAAGTGGAAGTGGGCATTGACTTCTCGCCCAACTTCGGCGGTGCCATCATCGGTGGTGATGATGCAGACCTGCTGCGTGTGGATGTCGTGATTGCCAAGGCGCGGCCCAACCTCTCCGCCCGTATCGATGACCTCTTCCTGTGGAACGGCAACAACAACCTGCGCGATGCCATCCGCAACACCCTGCAGGAACTCAACCCGGAGGGCGACATCATCTACACCTATTATCTCAAACCCATGAACTAACGAATGTCTAACCATCAATAACCCACACGTCATGAATAATTCACAAGCTTCTGCCTACATCATCGGCTTCATCGCGTTCTTCGTCCTGATTCTGATTTCCGCCATCGTGGCCAACCTGATTGCCTACGCCCCGGACGGCTCTGACCGCCGCAAGCGCAAGGTGGCCTTCTGGATCCTGGGAGGTCTGGTGCCTGTGGCCACTTTCGCTGCAGGCTACTTCATGTATTACCAGAATATCCGTGTGCCCTCCCGCGCCGAAGCGTATATGACAGCGTTGAGCATCTCTTCTGCAGCCTTCTTTGTGGCCTACATCGTCGTGGGAGTGGTGCTTGCCAAGATCTTCAACCACGGGAAACTCTCCAGCTGGTTCTGAGCTCATAAGGTTTCAGGTTTCAACAACGGAAAACACAGAAGCCATCAGAAATACACGGAAACATATTCGCTCTTTCAGCTGTCTTTCTGTTATTATTCCGTTGATATTCCGTTAATAATCCGTTATTCAACTTTCAGATAAAGTTATGAAACTGTTTGTAATCGCTATTGGCGGGACGGGTATGCGCTGTCTGGAGTCGTTTGTCCACCTGTGCGCCATAGGCATGTTCGATAATCAGGAGATCCACATCCTCACGCTGGATACCGACCAGAGCAACGGTAACCTGGGACGCGTGAAGGAGCTGATACAGATATATAATAAGGTGAAGAGCGAGAAGGAGAACCCCGTCGATGGCGGCCACGCCAATGTGGACACCTTCTTCTCGGCCAAACTCATCCCCTACGAGTTCTGCACAGACTATTCCGACCAGACCCGCAACACCTATAAGCAACTGTCACATCTGGCCCAGGACAAGGACAACGCGCGGCAGAACGAGGACCTCTCGGCCCTCTTCATGGACGTCGGCTCTGTCCAGCAGTTTGCGCTGGAATATGGCTATCGAGCCCAGACACACCTGGGCTCGCTGCTAATGTACCACGGCATTGTCGAGGCGGCGCGCCATGCCAGCGAGAATGGCGACGCTGCCACCATGCACGAGAAGAGCCTCAAGAGCTTCGTGGAGCACCTGCAGCAGAACCAGGACGAGGCACGTGTGTTCGTCTTCGGTTCCGTCTTCGGTGGCACAGGAGCCTCCTCCATTCCCGTGATTCCCAAGGCGCTGGAACACGCTGCACAGATTTGTCTCAATGGGCAGACACTGGACACGTCCAAGGCCAAGTTCGGCAGCACGCTGCTGACCAACTATTTCAC
>JAFSZU010000116.1 GCA_017455585.1 Bacteroidaceae bacterium
CCCCCTCCCCCTCCTCCCCGCCATCCTCTCTCTCCTCTCCGCCCCATGACCCTCTCCCTCTCCTCCATCAAGCCCGCCCTGCGCCGCCTCTACGGCGGCCCGTGGTATCGGCGCATCGCCATCTGGTTCATCACGGTCATCCTCGCCTTCCTACTCTTCCTCGGAGCCGTGGATGTCAACTTCCTATGGCTCTTTGGCCGCTCTCCCGGCTTTGAACAAATCAAGCACCCCGTGCAGAACGAGGCCAGCGAGATCTACAGTTGTGACAGCGTCCTGCTCGGCCGCTTCTTCTCGCAGAACCGCACGCCCGTGCGCTATGAAGACATCAGCCCCGTCATCATCCGCACACTCATCGCCACCGAGGACGAGCGCTTCTACCACCACCATGGCATCGACTTTGCCGGCCTCTTTGCCGCCGCCAAAGACATGACCCAGGGCCACGCCCGCGGTGCCAGCACCATCACGCAACAACTGGCCAAGAACCTCTTCCGCGTGCGCACACAGTACAGCACAGGCCTCTTCGGCCACATCCCCGGACTGAAGATACTGATTATGAAAGCTAAAGAGTGGATTGTCGCCACCAAGCTGGAGCTCATCTTCTCCAAGGAGGACATCCTGACCATGTATCTCAATACGGTCGATTTCGGGCAGAACAGCTTCGGCATACAGACTGCCGCCCGCACCTATTTCGGCACCACCCCCGGCCGTCTCAGCTATGAGCAGGCCGCCACACTCGTGGGACTACTCAAGGCCACCAGCACCTACAATCCCCGTCGCAACCCCAAGACCTCCACAACACGCCGCAACCTGGTGCTGCGCAACCTCTATGACCACGGCGGCATCATCCTCCATGGCTACCCGGCCACCGCCGGCCAGCTCGACAGCCTCATGGCACTGCCCATGGTATGCGTAGATCATGTGGAAGAGAGCAGCTATGACGGACTGGCACCCTTCTTCCGCACCAATCTCCAAGACTATATCGACGGCCTCTGCGACCAAGGCCTCATCGGTGGCAACGAGGGCGATCGTCTGGACCTCTACGCCGACGGTCTCCGCATCTACACCACTCTCGACAGCCGCATGCAACGCTATGCCGAGGAGGCTGCCATCCGCCAGATGCGTACCCTGCAGCAACGTTTCGACGACCACTGGCGCGGGCAGAACCCGTGGCAGGACCAGTACCACCGCGAGATACCAGGCTTCATCGAGAACATCGCCCGCCGCACAGAGCATTATAAGTACCTGCAACAACGATTCCCCGACGAGCCGGACAGCGTCACCTTCTACCTCAACCAGCCCCACCGCGTGAAACTATTCAGCTATGACGGCCCCGTCTTCCGTGACATCTCCACCATGGACTCCATCCGTTACATGGTCAGTTTCCTCCACTGCGGCTTCGTAGCCATTGAGCCAGACACCCGTTTCGTTCGCGCTTGGGTGGGTGACATCAGCTTCGACTTCTGGAAATATGACAAGGTGACAGCCCAGCGCCAACCCGGTTCCACCTTCAAGCTCTTCGTCTATACCGAGGCCATGAACAAGGGTTTCAAGCCCTGTGATATACGTGTCGATCAGTGGTTTACCATCAACGACACCGTGCGCGGTGCCGTTAAGCAGTGGGCACCGCACAACGCCAACGGCACCTATTCCGGCGCCACCATGAGCCTGAAACTCGCCTTCGCACAGAGCACCAACAGCATCGCCGCCCGTCTGGGCAAGGAAGTGGGCATCCATGATGTGGCCATCACGGCCCATAAGATGGGCATCCATTCCCAGCTCGACGAGGTGCCGGCCCTCAGCCTCGGTGCCAGCGATGTCACCCTCTTCGACCTCGTCAACGCCTACTGCACTGTCATCGACGACGGACGCTACCAGGCACCACACCTCATCCAGCGCATCGAGGACCGCAACGGCCACATCATCTATGAAGCCCGCACCGACCGCACGACACAGGCCATCCCCTACCGCTCTGCCTTCTTCATGCAGCAGATGTTGCGCGGCGGCCTCACACAGCCCGGCGGCACCTCGCAAGCCCTCTGGCAGTATATCAATCCTGTGGTGCGCGACACCGACTTCGGCGGCAAGACGGGAACCAGCAACAACCACTCCGATGCGTGGTACGTCGGTGTCACGCCCAAGCTTGTGGCCGGCGGATGGGTGGGAGGCGAGTACCGCAGCATCCATTTCCGCACGGGTGCCCTCGGGCAAGGCAGCCGCACCGCCCTGCCCATCTTCGGCAACTTCATCGCCCGCACCCTGAAGGATCCGCGCTTTGCACATTATCGCGCCCACTTCGCCCCGCCCCGCGAGGAAATCAACCGTGCCGACTACGAGTGTGCCGTCTCCTACGAGGCACCATCCTATGACCCGGACACGCTATCCCTTCTTGGCCCCATGGAGGGCGTAAGTTTCAGCGAATCTCCCGTCATAAGCACCTCCGAGCCCACGCTTCCATCATCGGTAGCACTCCCTCCCGACTCCCTTTAGCTGGGTTCTGTCAGGTTCAAGACAGCCAAGCGTAGGGGCGGCGATGAAGGAGATAATCGGGGTCGGACTGGTGGAGGTAGGCTTCGCGTTCAAAGGATATACGGCGATAGGCGATCAAGAGGTTACGGGTTTGCGCCAGCCGCAGCAACCACTCAATAATATATATAAGGTAAAAAGGGATAATGAGCAATTCCAGCATCTGACGGGTATGGATTTGCTCATGACGCATGTCTGTATCGGTGAACTCTCGACCCCTTCGCACGAAGATGAGTCCGAAGAGGTTGATGGCTGTGAAGCCTGCAAATGTTATGAAGCGATTGACAATACACAACATCTGAAATATCCAGAAATATTTCCGCTCTTTCCACTTTTTTCCGTTACTTCTGCTGTTCAACTTCCAACTCTCACGTCAGTTCAAGCTTGAAGGTCTTGCCCAAGGTGATGAGAGACGGATTGAGATTACAGAGGTGGCGGAGCTGCTGCCGCTTGTCATAAGTCCGCTGGGGCTGGGCGGTCTGCTCGGTCACCGACACGATGATATCCACCTGCGCGTTCTGCAACTGCTGCCGCAGGAAGGGCAGGAGGCGGGGTTTAATAGCAACGAGCATGGTCGCAACCTCCTCATTCTCTGCTATCACCTCGGCGGTGGTGGATCCTTCGTTGGTGAGACGAGGCTGCATGATGCGCATCCGTTGTGCCAGCGCAGTTTCTTCCTGCGGCATGGTATTGATGAATGCCTGCCACTGGAGGGTGAGGGATTCTTGGGTGACGGGCTGGGCGGCTGGGGTAGCAGAGACTCCTACAGCCCCTCCCCCGTCCCCTCCCCTGTTAGGTAGGGGGGATTGGTTACTACTGTCCCCAGACGGGATGCCATTGGCTGCCGCGGCAGCATTACCAGAGAGGCCGCGGATGGAGGGAGCGAGGCCGGAGAGCTTGAGGGTCTTGAGTTTGGGAGGGACAGAAGACACAGCAAACCCAACAGCCCCCCCCCCTTGCCCCTCCCTTGTAGGGAAAGACCCACCCCCTTGCCCCTCCCTGTGAGGGAGGGGCGCGGAATGTGTTTGAGTGGCAGTATTTGGTTTCTCGGAAGTTACCCCCTCAGCAGAATGTGTTTGAGTGGCCGTGTTTGTATTCTCCTTGGAGGCACCCCCCTCAGCAGTCGATTGGTGACCACTCCCCTCCCTCACGGGGAGGGGTTGGGGGTGGGTCTGTTGGGGGTGCAGGTTATGCTGGGTCTGTTGGAGGGGGGTATTAAATATTGGCTTTAGTTGACGTATGGGGCGGCGCCCCGCGCCAGGCTCGTCGTCGGTGGCTTGTGCACACTCGATGAGGGTGAGTTCCACTTGCAGACGCTTGTTGCGGCTGGTGCGGTAGGCCTGGTCGCAGGTGTTGCACAGGCGGATGGCCTGATAGAGCCATTGCACGCGGCAGCGGGCGGCCTGCTGGGCATAACGCTGGCGCAGGTCGTCACTGACCTCCAGGAGTTGGGTGGTCTGCGGGTCACGGGACACAAGGAGGTCGCGCAGGTGCGAGGCCAGCCCACTGATGAACGGTCCACCCTCGAAACCCTTGGATAGCACCTCGTTATAGAGGAGCAGACTCTCGCTCACCTTCTTCTCCAGCATGAAATCCACGAGGCGGAAATAGTAGTCGTAGTCGAGCACATTCAGGTTCTCGATGACACGCTGATAGGTGATGTTGCCGCCCGTGTAGCTGACCACCTGGTCAAAGATGGAGAGCGCGTCGCGCATACCGCCGTCGGCCTTCTGGGCAATGATGTGCAGAGCCGTGGGCTCGAAGGTGTAGCCCTCCTGCTGCGCCACGTGCGCCAGATGCTGCACCATATTGTCGATGGTCATGCGCTGGAAATCATAGATTTGGCAGCGCGAGAGGATGGTGGGCAGGATCTTGTGCTTCTCGGTGGTGGCGAGGATGAAGATGGCATGGGCGGGCGGTTCTTCCAGCGTCTTGAGAAAAGCGTTGAAGGCGGCGGTGGAGAGCATGTGCACCTCGTCGATGATAAACACCTTGTACTTCCCGATCTGCGGCGGGATGCGCACCTGGTCGATGAGGTTGCGGATGTCATCCACGGAGTTGTTCGAAGCGGCATCCAGCTCGTGGATGTTCAGCGACCGCTGCTCGTTGAACGCCTGACAGGACTCGCACTGGTTGCACGCCTCGCCGTCCTCGCGCGGGTTCAGGCAGTTGATGGTCTTGGCGAAGATGCGGGCGCAGGTGGTCTTGCCGACGCCGCGTGGGCCGCAGAAGAGATAGGCGTGCGCCAGCTTGCCCGCATGGATGGCGTTCTTCAGTGTCGTGGCAATGGAGCCTTGTCCCACCACGGTGTCGAAGGTCATCGGGCGGTACTTGCGCGCCGAAACGATATACTCTGACATGGTTTTATTTGACGATTTGACAATTTACGATTGAACAATTATTCTGCGTTATCTGCGCTTTCTGCGAGACCTAAGCCTCTTTGTGCGTGCAAAAATACATAAAAAGATTGAAAAAGGTGCCTCTGCGGAAAAAAACTTTCAACTTTCAACTCTCAACTCTCAACTTTTTTGTAACTTCGCCCCGTGAAACGTAAGAAATAAGGACTAAAACGTAGAAACATGGGACGACTTATCACCCTTTGGGGGTACATCCGACGCTACAAGTATGTGGTGGCGGTGGTGATTTTCCTGCTCATCCTCGGTGTTCTGGACGAGAACAGCCTGTGGGTGCGCTATCAGCGGCAGGTGGAAATAGGCAACCTGTATCGCCAAATCCAGAAATTCCAGGAGCAGTATGACGCAGAGACAGCCCAGCTGCAAGCCCTGGAGAACAACCCTGCCGCCGTGGAGCGGCTGGCACGGGAGAAATACCTGATGAAGCGCGACAACGAGGACGTGTTCGTCTTCATGGACGCCAATGAGTATCAGGTTCAGAACGAGGCTCGCCAACATCGCGAAACCGTGGAAACGATCTCACTGGACACCGCAGCCACGGCAGTCGTAAGAGCCGACAGCCTCACAGCTCAAGCCGACAGTGCAAAGACAGAACCCTAAACAACAACATATCTTTTCACACCACAGATTACACAGATTTCACGGATTACATATCCTTTGGTCATGAAAATCTATTTATATTTCACAGATTATTGAGCGACACGCTACGCAGGTGTCGAGTGTAAGGCTCAATATGAAACACGGATGAAACAGTTATATGTTAGTCACATGTCACTCTAAACATGTAGAGCGTTCCTTTAGTGTATATGTTCTTTGGTCGTGTGTCTCTCAGAAATCTGTGCGCTCGGCTCGAAGAGACGCTTCACACTTGAAGAAATGATGAACACAAATGAAAGCAAGCGGTGAAGAATCCGTGCAATCTGTGAAATCTGTGGTGCTAAGAAAGTCTGGAACAAAAACAAATGCGAGAGTTGAGTCCTTTACAGAATAGGTTGTTGATGGCTGGCGGGGTGCTGGTCATCGCTGGGGCGGCAGCCTTCATGCTGTGGCCCGTGGCGGCGTTTGTGCTGTTTGCCGTGGGTGCAGTGCTGTTCAGTGCCATGCTGCTCCAGCAGCAGTATGAAGGGCACAATTTCATCCTCCGCCGTCTGCGCCGGCAGCAGTTGCTCGGCTGTGCGGCCTTGTTGGTCACCGCCTGCCTCATGGCCATGCAGGTGTTCCGTTTCGGCTTCGCTCGTCGCAACGAGTGGGTGGTGTGCCTCGCCGTGGCCTGTGTGCTGCTGCTTTATACTGCTTTCCGTATTCCCGCAGAACTGAGCAAAGAGAAAAGATGATGTTTTTCTATAAACTATATCAGCTGTTCATTGCAGCACCCATCTTGCTGGTGCTGACATTGTTGACAAGCATAGCAACCACCGTGGGCTGCACCGTCGGCAACGCCTCATGGTGGAGCTATTATCCCGGCAAGTGGTGGTCCTGGGCATTCCTGCGCGTGCTGTTGCTGCCCGTCCACGTGGAGGGGCGCGAGCACATGGACTCACGACAAAGCTACGTCATCATCCCCAACCACCAGGGAGCGTTCGACATCTTCCTGGTCTATGGCTTCATAGGCCGCAACTTCAAGTGGATGTTGAAGAAGCAACTGCGTAACATGCCGCTGGTGGGGCGGGCTTGCGAGGCCGCGGGCTTCATCTTTGTCGATCAGAAAGGCGGCCCCAAGGCCCTGAAAGAGACCCACGACCGCGCCCGCGCCATCCTGCAAGGCGGCACCTCACTGGTGGTGTTCCCCGAGGGTGCCCGCACCTTTGATGGCAGCCTGGGGCGCTTTAAGCGCGGGGCCTTCCAGCTGGCCGACGAGTTGCAGCTGCCGTTGCTGCCCGTGACCATCAACGGCTCGTTCCAAGTCCTCCCGCGCACACGCGGATTCAACTTTGTTGACTGGCACCCGCTTTCCATGACCATCCACCACCCCATCCCACCCCAAGGCCAAGGCCCGGAGGCGGAACACGCCACCATGGAACAGGCGCGCGATATCATCGCCAGTGCATTGAAATAAAACCCATATGACCTATATGATCCAAAAGACCTATAAGACCCATATGACCTATAAGACCCATCAAGCGGTTTCCCTACTGCTCGCCCTGCTTGCAATCTTCCTCACTGGCTGCAACCGCCAGCAAATGAACATCCAAGGCATCAGCTCGCTGCATGAGTTGGAAGGCAGAATGCTCTACCTGCGCATCTACAAGGACGGCGACCTGGCCACCATCGACTCCTCGCGCATCATCCACGGCAAGTTCCAGTTCACCGGGCCGCAACGCGACACCTGCCTCATGGCCAACCTGTTCATCGGCGATGAGAGTCTCATGCCCGTGGTCATCGACGGCAGCCCCCTGCGCATCATCCTCAGCGAGAACGAGCGCAAGGTCGAGGGGTCAGCACTCAACGACACGCTCTTCGCCTTCATACGCCGCAAAACCGCACTGGACCGCCAGCTGGCAGAACTGCCACGCCGTGAGAGCCGCATGATTCTCGAGGGCATGGACCATGACGAAATCCTCATGCAACTGAACCAAGAGGCAGCACAGCTGGGTGCGCAAGAAGACAACCTCGTCATGGGATTCATCAAGGCCAATATGGACAATGTGCTCGGACCGGGTGTCTTCATGATTGTGACCTCCTCCCTCCCCTACCCCATGCTCAACCCTCGCATCGAAGAACTCATCACCTTTGCCTCGCCCGCCTTCCTCAATGACCCATACGTGCAGGAGTATATCCGGATGGCCCGCGAGAACGAGGAAGCCATGCACCAAGAATGAACTCGTCTAGGAGTCAACAAATATACACGCGGACGTTATGGTCTTCACGAGCGGACGTAATGGCCTTCACAAGCGGACGTAATGGCCTTCACGAGCGGACGTAATGGTCTTCACGCCCAGGGTACTTTTTCATTCCCGTCAAGTCCTTTTTACTTACTAACCTAAATAGCTGATATGATGAAACTAACATTACTGCGCAAACTGACATGCCTGACACTGCTGGCAACGATGGCATCTGCCGTCCATGCCACCGACTGGAACACCAAGACAGACACCATCTGGGCGGGACGCCACTACCGCGAGAAAGGCAACCTGGCCACCGGCAACCAGGAATACAAAGGCCCCACCAGCTGGAAGTTCGAGGACGGCAGCACCATGGTCTTTGTCCTGCACATGCCCGACGGGCATGTCCGCGCCGACGCGCTGCTGACACCTGTCAGCAGTCGCACCGTGACGCTCAACGTGCGTGTGCTCTTTCCCAAAACCAACACCGTCATCAGCGACCTCACCGTCAAGAGCGAGAGCGGCAAGGGGGCCGCACAGCGTCTGGAAATCATGCCGGACACAGAGTTGGCGCAGGACGGCTGGTATCGCGTGGAAATCACCAGTCCCGACGCGTCCAACAGCCTCAGCCAGTTCAATTGTCTGCTCTTCCAGCGCACATCGCGCCTCGCCGTGACAGATGCCAACTCCATGATGGCTCCAGCCGTGCACCTCTGGTGGAGCAGCACAGACCCCGACTCCCCCTCTGACGAGTCCTGCGACTGGATTTACACAGAAGCCATGATCCCCGAAGCCTTGAAGCAGTCCTGTACCTACCAGATGACGCTCGGCTCCACGGGTCTCTACTCCGGCATACAGACCAACCACCTGCTCAACGAGGACACATGGACACATGCCGTCATCTTCTCTGCCTGGGACGCTGGCGACGTCGATCAGAACAAGAACCTGCCAGACTACCTGCGTTCGGGAGCAGTCGATGTGGGTCCCGAGGCATACGCCGTGCGCTTTGGCGGCGAGGGCACAGGAGCCAGTCTGCGCTACCCCGAAGGACAACGCTGGCAGACCGACCATTGGGTGCAAATGATTATGAATGAACGACCCGACTACATGGAGACCGTCAGCACCGACGAGAACGGCCAGCAAGTCACGACCCCCGCACGCAGCACACTGCTCTCCCTCTGGTACAAACAAGCCGAGGAGACCGAGTGGCACTACTTCGGCACCATCCGCGCCGCCGCCACCTACCGCATGGAGGGCAACCACTCGGGCATGTATAGTTTCCTCGAGAACTGGAGCGGCTTCGGCGGCGACCTCTATCGCCGCGTCTATTACCGCAACGGTGCCATGCGCTCCACCGCCAGCGGCAAGTGGTACAGCCTCAACCACGCGGGCTTCGGCAGCACCCAGCACTGGGAGACGCAGCGCAACTCGCGCGACGACTACGGCCATGGCGTGACCAGCCTCTATGACAACAGCTTCTACATCGAGACGGGCGGACAGCTGGGTGTGCGAGACAGCGCCGACACCTACGAGCCTTGCCGCCAGGGCGAGATGCCATGGGTGGATACCATTGATATTCAGGCACTGCGCGAGCGCGTGGACCTGGCTCTGCTGCGCAACAACAACAAGGACGTGACCATGCAGCTGGAGGCCACCCGCGTGGTCTCCAACCCCGACACGTGGACACTCTATGACTTCTCCGACGAGGAAACCACAAACGAGGGTGACTATGGACGCGCCGCACAAATCATGGACGGTAACACCTCCACCTACTACCGCAACCGCTACTGGTCACAGTTCCCGCACATCTTCTTCTTTGATGCGGGCGAGCCAGTAACCGTCAGTGCCATAGGACTCTACCAAGGGCAGGATTTCCACTACCGCGCCAAGGACATGCAACTGCATGTCTCTGATGACGGCAAGGAATGGAAAGGTCTGGGACGACTGAAGTTCGAGAACGACGACGCGCCCACAGTGGAACTCAGCGAACCTGTCACCGCCCGCTACTTCCGCTGCCGTTTCCTCAACGGCCACGGAAACGACTTGGCCATCAACGAGATATACTTCAAGCACGAATACCGTCTGGCAGACCTGAAACAGCTGGCCGAACGACTGTTGGCACGCGAGGACTGCTTCAGCGGCTTCCGACCCGCAGACCTCACAGAACTCAAGCAGATCTATGCCGACGGCACCGTGACCGATGCCGATGCTCTGCGCGCTGCCATCGCACGCCTCGGACAGACAGCACAACCGCTCAACTGGGGCTCGGTGGATAAGCTGGCACACCTCACATCCTTCTCCGCCTACCAGATTCACAACATGGCCGGACTGGGCGACCTGGTGGCCGACGAGACAGGACAGCTCACCGTGAGAGGTGCCACCACAGAGACGGCCACCACCGCCGCCAAGCAGCCCACGCGCGTCTCTGCCCTGTCCGACAACTGGCTCATCCTGCGCTCGGATGCCTACGGCGAATACTATTTCTATCACCTTGGCACACAGAAGTATCTGACCATTGCAGATGGCCAAGTGACCTTGAGCGACACACCCTCAAATATCAATCTCACCTTCCGTGGCAATGGTTTCATGCTTGGACGCCGCGCCGCCCACGTCTGCACCAACGCCGCAACCGACCCCTCTGTCACCTGCGGCAGCAAGGTGGATGACACCGCCATCTTCCAGCTGCGCAACAACTACGTCACCGGCCCCACCGACACCGAAATCCGTGCCCTGCTGACCGAATGCGAGGAATATCTGCACGGCGGGACGGGCATACAACATCTGTTGAATCCGGCATACTCCGCGATGACACATCCTGGAATAGTTGTTTATAACATACAAGGCTCAGAGGTATATCACGGCCAACAAGCCAATATGCCGGCACTGCCCGCAGGAGTGTATATCATGCAGTCGGGCAATGGCGGCACAAAGAAAGTGATTGTGAAATAACAACCTTACAGGTTGGCAGCCAGATAGGGGCGCATTTCCTCGGGAGTGCGCCCTTTTCGGTGGGCATAGTCGAGGAGCTGGTCTTCGCCGATGCGTCCGATGGAAAAATAATGGGCATCGGGATGGGCGAGCATGAGGCCGCTGACACTGGCGTGGGGACGCATGGCACCGTGCTCGGTGAGGGTGATGCCGATGGCAGAGAAGTCGATGAGACGGTCAAGGTCGAAGTTGAGACTTTGGTCGGGCAGGGAGGGATAGCCCACCGCGGGCCGGATGCCGCGGAACCGCTCGGCGTGGAGGTCGGCAATAGACAGCTCCTCGCCGGCAGCATACCCCCAGTAGATGCGGCGGATGGCCTCATGGGCACGCTCCGTGGCAGCTTCGGCAAGGCGGTCGGCAAGGGTCTGGCAAAGGAGGTGACGGTAATCGTCTTCCCCTTCAAAGGCGTGCTCGATGGCAGCATCGGCCGAGGCCGCAAAAATGCCGATGCGGTCAGTGATACCTTCCTGGTTCAAAGGGCGGATGAAGTCTGCGAGGCACAGGAAAGGAGCGGTCTGCTGGCGGAGGAAAGAGAGCGTGCTGGAGTGCATAGTGTCTTTCAAGTGCATAGTGCCAGAGTGCATAGTGCATAGTGATTGCTGTGACTCTGGATTTCCAACTACAAAGGTATCACTATGCACTTCTGCACTATGCACTATGCACTCAGAATCACTATGCACTATGCACTCAGAATCACTATGCACTATGATGTCCTCTCCATCACTGTTGCAGGGGAAGAGGCCGAAGCGGACGTGGGCACGATAAAGGCGGCTGTCAAGAAGGGTGAGCATCCGCAGGGCTTCCTTGTGTAGCTGCATGGCTTCGGCAGCACGGGCACGGTCTTCCACGGGGAAACTGGCAAGCCATGTGGCCCGACACACGTCACAGCCATGAATGTCGGCGATGGCCGCGAAGCGCGGTGGGAAGCCCCAGGCGTGGAAGAAATAGACCCAATTGATATACGGAACTATTTCATGAATTTGATAATGAAGCGTCATGCAGACATCGTTGACCATTGACCTTATCTTTCAACTTTCAACTCTCAACAACGGAAACCACAGAATCCATCTGAGATAACCGGAAACTTTTCCGCTCTTTCCGTTTTTTCGTTATTTCTGTTATTCAACTCCCAACCCTCAACCCTAAACTCTCAACCCCAAACTCTCAACCCTAAACCCTAAACCTCAAAGCCTGGGCGTGGCGGTTGCCATCGGCAAAGACACCTTTATTATAGATAAGGCGTCCGTTGCAGTAGGTCTGGGCGACCTGCCAGTGGAAGGTCTGGCCTTCGAGGGGGCTCCATCCACATGGGCTCACGATGTCGCGGGCGGCGAGCTGCCAGGGCTTGCGTTTCACCAGCACGAGGTCGGCCTTCATGCCTTCGCGGATATAGCCACGGTTCCGGATGCCGAAGATCCGCGCAGGGTTATGGCACATCAGCTGCACCATCTCCGGCAGGGTAATGACTCCTTGCTCCATCAACTCCAGCATGGCCACCAGCGAGAACTGCACCATGGGAATGCCGGAGGCGGCGCGGCGGCAACCGCCCTGTTTCTCAGTGAGGAGGTGAGGGGCATGATCGGTGGCAATCACGCTGATGCGGCCGTCCCGCAGGGCGGCGCGCAGGGCGGCACGGTCTGCGGCGGTCTTCACGGCGGGGTTGCACTTGATGCGTGTGCCCAGGCGGGCATAATCCTCGTCGCAGAAGAGGAGGTGGGGGAGGCAGGCTTCGAGGGTGACAGGTTCTCCGTCGGGAAAACCGACGGACACCAACGCGCTCTGAGGGGCGAGTTGCTCGCCCGAGTTTGCGCGCCGCGCACTTGACGAATTGTCAACTGTGAATTGTGAATAATAACTTGTGGTCCGCTCATTGTCCATTGCCCATCGTCCTTTGTCGATCAGCTCCAGGTCCTCTACAGTGGAGATGTGGGCGATGTGCAGACGGCGGTGGTGCTTCTGTGACAACTGCACGGCGCGGCGGGAGGAGGCGAAACATGCTTCACGGCTGCGTATCTCGGAATGATGACGGACTTCGGGGTCATCACCATATTGTTCCACAGCACGTTGCATGTTGCGTTGGATGATGGAGGTGTCTTCGCAGTGGGCCATGATGGGCAGGGGCGACGGTTGCGCGAAGAGCGCGTCCAGCACATCTTCCCGGTCCACCAGCATATTACCCGTGCTGCTGCCCATAAAGAGCTTGAGGGCTGGCACAGCAGTGGGGTCTAACTGCGGAATCTGGTCGAGGTTGGAATTGGTGACACCGAAGTGGAAGGCATAGTTGACGAAGGCGTGGTCTGCAGCCCGTTGCTGGCGGTCGACCAGTGTTTCGAGGGTGGTGGTCTGCGGCACCACATTGGGCATGTCCATAATAGAGGTCACACCACCCGCGGCCGCCGCATGGGTCTCGGTGGCGAGGTCGCCTTTGTGGGTCAGGCCTGGCTCACGGGTGTGGACGTGGTCGTCGATGATGCCTGGGAGGAGGAGTTGAAAGTTGAAAGTTGAAACTACTTACCTCCTCCTTATCGGTAATCCGCGAGATGTAGTCACCTTCAACAACGATATCTGCCCGACGCATCTTGCCGTCAGAAACATAAAGAATATCTTTGAAGTGCATAGTGTTAAAGTGCATAGTGCTGAAGTGCATAGTGCATAGTGATACAATTTTGCAGATGGAAATCCAAAGTCACAGCAATCACTATGCACTATGCACTTCAACACTATGCACTTTTGCACCATGCACTTCAGCACTATGCATTTCAGCACTATGCACTTTGACACTTGGATACTTCCTGAACCACCCGTCCCAGCGGAGGCGCATGACACCGAAGGCGGCCTCGGAGAAGATGCCGCCGGACATCTTGCTGGTACCCAGCTCGCGGTTGACGAACACCACGGGCACCTCCTTGATGCGGAAGCCGCACTTGTGAGCGGTGAACTTCATCTCAATCTGGAAGGCATAGCCCTTGAACCGTATCTTGTCCAGTTCAATGGTTTCCAAGACGCGGCGGCGATAGCAGACGAACCCCGCCGTGGTGTCGTGGATGTCCAAGCCTGTGATGAGGCGCACGTACTTGGAGGCGAAGTAGCTCATCAGCACACGCCCCATAGGCCAGTTGACCACGTTCACCCCCGTGACATAGCGCGACCCGATGCTCATGTCATAGCCCTCGTCCTTACAAGCAGCCAGCAGCCGCGGCAGGTCAGAAGGCGCATGGCTGAAGTCGGCATCCATCTCGAAGATGTATTCATAGCCATGCTCCAGTGCCCACTTGAACCCGGCAATGTAGGCTGTACCCAGTCCCAACTTGCCCTTGCGCTGCACCAGGAAGAGGCGGTCACGGAACTCATCGGCCATCAGCCGCTTGACGATGTCAGCGGTGCCGTCGGGCGACCCATCGTCTATCACCAGGACGTTGAAGGTGTGCTCCTCGCGTCCTGTGACGGCGCGGATGATGTTCTCGATGTTCTCTTTCTCGTTGTAGGTGGGGATGATAACGATGCTGTCTGCTTGCATTATTCGGTTTAGAGTTTAAGGTTTAGAGTTTAGGGGATGATGCGCACGCCGCCTTTGTCGGCCGAGGAAACGCTTTGGGCATAGGCGCGCAGGCTCTTGCTCACTACGCGGTTGCGGCGCATGGGCTGTTGCGGACGGGCTGCCAGTTCCTCGTCGGTGAGCAGCACGTTGATGGTGCGGTTGGGAATGTCAATGTCGATGATGTCGCCATCCACCAGCTTGCCGATGTTGCCGCCGTTGGCTGCCTCGGGCGAGATGTGTCCGATGCTCAGGCCGCTGGTGCCGCCGCTGAAGCGTCCGTCGGTGATGAGGGCACACTCCTTGCCCATATGCATCGACTTGATATATGACGTGGGATAAAGCATCTCCTGCATACCCGGTCCGCCCTTGGGACCTTCATGCGTAATCACCACCACGTCGCCCTTCTGCACCTTGCCGCCAAGGATGCCCTCACAGGCATCTTCCTGTGAGTCAAAGACCTTGGCTGGTCCGCGGAAATGCCAGATGCTCTCATCCACGCCCGCTGTCTTGACCACGCAGCCGTCCTGGGCGATGTTGCCGAAGAGGACGGCCAGACCGCCATCCTTCGTGTAGGCGTGTTCGATGTCGCGGATGCAACCCGTGGCGCGGTTGGTGTCAAGACTGTCATAGTGGCAGTCCTGCACGCCCAGCTGATTACAGAACTTGCCGCCGGGGGCGCTGCTGTAGATGCGCATGGCATCATCGTCAAATCCGGTGAACAGCACACTCAGTCGGCAGAGGTCATACTTGGCTAGGGCATCACCCAGCGTGCCGCCTTCTACACGCAAGACATGTGTGTCGATGAGCTTCCCCCGTTCCAATTCTCCCAGGATGCCCATGATGCCGCCCGCGCGGTTGCAGTCCTCCACACTATATCTCTGCGTGTTAGGAGCCAGCTTGCACAGACAGGGCACGCGGCGGCTGAGCGCGTCGATGTCGCTCATCTTGAAATCGACCTCGCCCTCCTGGGCGATGGCCAGCAGGTGCAGGATGGTGTTGGTGCTGCCGCCCATGGCGATGTCCAGCGTCATGGCATTGAGGAAAGCTTCGCGGGTGGCGATGCTGCGGGGCAGCACGCTCTCATCACCTTTATTATAATACGCGCGCGCGTTAATAACGATTTGCCGGGCGGCCTGTTTCATCAGTTCCACGCGGTTGACATGTGTGGCCAGGATGGTGCCGTTGCCGGGCAGTGCCATGCCGATGGCCTCGGTCAGCGAGTTCATGCTGTTGGCAGTGAACATGCCGCTGCAGCAGCCGCAGCCGGGACAGGCGCGGTTCTCTACCTCGGCCAGTTCCTCGTCGGTGACCGACGGGTCGGCACCTTTCACCATGGCCGCGATGAGGTCCAGGTTCTCGCCCTTGTACTTACCCGCCTCCATGGGGCCTCCCGAGACAAAGATGGCGGGGATGTTCAGGCGCATGGCGGCCATGAGCATTCCCGGCGTGATCTTGTCGCAGTTGGAGATGCAGATCATGGCATCGGCCTTGTGGGCGTTGACCATGTATTCCACCGAGTCGGCGATGATGTCGCGCGAGGGCAGCGAATAGAGCATCCCGTCGTGCCCCATGGCAATGCCGTCGTCAATGGCAATGGTGTTGAACTCAGCGGCATAGCAGCCCATGGCCTCTATCTCGCGCTTGACGATTTGTCCGGCCTCATGCAGATGGGTGTGCCCCGGAACGAACTGTGTGAAACTGTTGACGATGGCGATGATGGGCTGGCCGAACTGCTCGCGCTTCATGCCGTTGGCCACCCACAGGGCGCGGGCACCGGCCATGCGGCGACCTTCGGTGCATACGGAACTGCGAAGGGGATGTGTCATGGTGGAAGTTGAGAGTTGAGAGTTGAGAGTTGAGAGTTGAGAGTTGAAAGTTGAAAGTTATTCGACCCTTTCTGCATTATTTGCGCATTCTTCGAGAGACTGAATCAATCCTTTTCTGCGCTTTCTGCGAGACTCATAAGAGCGGAGGGTCTAGTTATTTTGGCGACAAAATTACGTCAAAGCGGGGTGATAAGCAAATTTCTCGCAGATTTTGTGCATAGAGATGGAAAATTTAACGTAACTTTGCAGCCGATTAACGCCTCAACACTCATACATCCACACTAAACTATAAACGCAAAACTATCTAATCCCCATGGCACAGAGATACATCAAACTGGCCTATCGCATGTACACGAACACGGCCGCCAGCCACAAACTCCTCTATGAAACCGAAGTCACCAAACCCGTGGCATTCGTCACAGGCATGGGCCTGATGATTGATGCCTTCGAGGAAAGAATCAGCCAACTGCGTGACGGCGAACAGTTTGACTTCACGCTGCAAGCCAAGGACGCTTTCGGCGAACGAGATGAGGAACTGGTGCGTGCCGTGCCGCGCAAGGTCTTCGAGGTCCGCGGCAAGTTCATCGAGGAAGAAGTCTATCCCGGTGCCGAGGTGCCCCTCATGAACAGCGAGGGCGACCACTTCATGGGCACCATCGTGAAGGTGACCGACACCGAGGTGACGGTAGATCTGAACAACCCGTTGGCCGGCAAGGCCCTGGAGTTCATGGGCACCGTCTATACCAACCGCGAGGCCACGCTGAAGGAAATCGAAGAGACCTCCAAGATTCTGGCTGGCGAGTGTGACTGCGAAGGCTGTGGCGGTGGATGTGGAGGCTGCGGCGGAGGTTGCGGCAATTGCGGCACCACGGAATAGCCATCATTTCTCACTCAACCCTAAACCCTCAACTCTCAACCCTAAACCCTCAACTATTGAACACCTTCGGCACCCTTTTCCGTCTGACCTCCTTCGGCGAGAGCCACGGCGCTGCCATCGGCGGCGTCATTGATGGCTGTCCCGCAGGGCTGGAGATAGACCTGGACTTCATACAGAGTGAGCTGGACCGCCGCCGCCCAGGGCAGAGCCGCCTCACCACCGCCCGTCAGGAGGGCGACCGCGTGGAGATACTGTCTGGGGTAATGGAGTTTCCCGCCGGCGGCGGGAAGCTCCATACCACCGGCACCCCCATCGGTTTCATCGTCCGCAACCAGAACCAGCACAGCAGTGACTACGACGACCTGCGTGATGTCTTTCGCCCCTCGCACGCCGACTACACCTATTATATGAAATACGGCCTCCGCGACCACCGTGGCGGCGGACGCTCCTCGGCACGCGAGACCATCAGCCGCGTAGTGGCCGGTGCCATCGCCAAACTCGCCCTGCGTCAGCTCGGTATCGACATCAAGGCGTGGACGCAGCAGGTGGGCGACATCGCCTGTGAGCGTGACTGGACCAAGCTGGACCTCAGCCGCATCGAGGACAACGCCGTCCACTGCCCCGACCCTGTCATTGCCCAGCAGATGGAAGAGCTCATCCTGCAAGTGAAGGGCGAGGGCGACACCATCGGCGGCATCATCGCCGGCGTCATCACGGGCTGCCCCGTGGGCCTGGGCGAGCCGGTCTTCGGCAAGCTCCACGCCCAGCTCGCTGCCGCCATGCTCTCCATCAACGCCGTTAAGGGCTTTGAATATGGAGACGGCTTCGCAGGGGTGAGCCAGCGGGGAAGTGAGCAGAATGATAAGTTTAAAGTTGAAAGTTTAAAGTTGAAAGTTGATAACAATTCCTCTGAACAAGAGGATACTCGCCTTTCGCAGTCTCAACTTTCAACTTTCAACTAAGTCCAACCACTCCGGCGGCATCCAGGGCGGCATCAGCAATGGCCAGCCCATCCCCTTCCGCGTCGCCTTCAAGCCCGTGGCCACCCTGCTCCGCCCGCAGGAGACCATCGACATCCATGGCAACCCCGTCACCATCAACCCGCGCGGACGCCACGACCCCTGCGTCCTGCCCCGTGCCGTCCCCATCGTCGAGGCCATGGCCGCCATGACCATTCTAGATGCCTATCTCCTTCATAAAACAACCCATCTTTAGTGTGCTCGGCGGTTTTGCCGCCGAGAAAGTATCATGATTACATTTGTTATCGCTTTAATCGCCCTTGTTCTTGGATTCATCCTCTATGGATCCTTCGTAGAACGCACTTTCGGCATTCAGCCGGAGCGCGAAACCCCGTCCTACCGCTTGCAGGACGGCGTCGATTACATCCCCATGCCCACATGGCGCGTCTATCTCATTCAGTTCCTGAACATTGCCGGAACGGGTCCCATCTTCGGTGCCATCATGGGCATCCTCTTCGGCCCCGCCGCCTACCTGTGGATTGTCTTCGGCTGCATCTTCATGGGTGCCGTCCACGACTACCTCTGCGGCATGATTTCGCTGCGACAGGACGGCGCCTCGCTGCCCGAGCTGGTGGGTAACGAGCTGGGCAACACCGCCCGTCAGGGGATGCGCGTGCTCTCCATCGTGCTCCTTGTCCTCGTGGGCACCGTCTTCGTCACCACCTCCGCTGGTCTGCTCGCCACCATGACCAACGGCGCCTGGGGCATGGACCTCACCGCATGGCGCTGGCTGTGGATAGGCTTCGTGTTCCTCTACTGCGTGCTGGCCACCCTCCTACCCATCGACACCCTCATCGGCCGCCTCTATCCCCTCTTCGGCGCTGCCCTGCTCATCATGGCTATCGGGGTCGGCTTCGGCCTCTTCACGCAGACAGGCCTACTGCCGGAAATCACGGATGCGCCCTTTGTCAGCCACCACCCCAAGGGACTGCCCATCTTCCCCTTCCTCTGCATCACCATTGCCTGCGGGGCCATCAGTGGTTTCCACGGCACACAGTCGCCCCTAATGTCCCGCTGTCTGCAGAATGAGCGGCGTGGACGCCTGGTCTTCTACGGTGCCATGATCACCGAGGGCATCGTGGCCCTCATCTGGGCCGCCGCCGCCATCAAGTTCGCCAGCGCCACCGCCCTCTCTGCCGCCGCAGACACCCTCTCTGCCGCCGCTGGCTCCACAGATGCCCTCGCGGCCTCTGCCACCCTCGCCTCCTCTTGTGCTGTTTCCGGCGGTTCGTCCGCCGGAGCCTCCGCCTATTCCGCCCTCCTGCAACTGCTGACTGGCAACGGCACCACCTCCAGCAACCCCGCCCTGCTCGTCAACATGATCTGCACGACATGGATGGGCCGCATCGGAGCCCTGCTGGCCGTCCTCGGCGTGGTGGCCGCGCCCATCACCAGCGGCGACACCGCCTACCGCTCTGCCCGCCTCATCGTGGCCGACTTCATGCACCTCACCCAGAAGAAGATCGCCAACCGCCTCCTTCTGGCGCTGCCCCTCTTCGCCATCTCCGCCGCACTGGTCTTTGTGGATTTCGACGTGCTGTGGCGCTACTTCGCCTGGACCAACCAGACGCTGGCCACCTGCTTCCTCTGGACAGCCGCCGTCTGGCTGCTCCACCACAAACGCAATGCGTGGATTGCCTTCCTGCCAGCCGTCTTCATGACCGTCGTGGTCACCTCCTATATCCTCGCGGCACCCGAGGGTTTCAGCCTATCCCACACGCCATCCCTCATCGCAGGATTTGCCCTCGCCATCGTCCTTGCCGCGTGGTTCCTGCGCTATATGCAAACACACAAAAACATTTCAAAATGATACACACTTTCCGCCACCTGCTGCCACTGGCAGCCCTCTCGGCCATGGCCATCATGACCGCCTGCACGGCCAAGTTCAAGGCCAACGACACTTCCACCGATTCCCTAACCCTTAACAACACATCTATGAAGACTATCTACGACTTCACCGTACAAGACAAGAAGAAGAACGAGGTCAGCCTCAGTCAGTTCAAGGGGCAAGTGCTCCTCGTCGTCAACACCGCCAGCCGTTGCGGCTTCACCCCGCAGTATGAAGCACTGGAGGCCATGTACGAGCGCCTCCACGACCGCGGCCTGGAAATCCTCGACTTCCCCTGCAACCAGTTTGGCCAGCAGGCTCCCGGCACCGACGAGGAAATCACCCAGTTCTGCCAGCTCAACTACGGCACCAAGTTCCCGCAGTTCACCAAGGCCGATGTCAACGGCCCCGACGAAATGCCCCTCTACACCTGGCTCAAAGAACAGAAAGGCTTTGAGGGCTTCGACGAGGGTCATCAGCTCACACCCATCCTCAACGACCTACTCGGCAAAGCCGACCCCGACTTCGCCTCCAAGCCCGACATCAAGTGGAACTTCACCAAGTTCCTCATTGACCGTCAGGGTCACGTCGTAGCCCGCTTCGAGCCCACCCACGACATGGCCGACGTGGAGAAACAGGTCGAGGCACTGCTCTAACTTGAATTATTCATGAGATAATAGGTAATGACGCTAAGATCTTTTTCTTAACACGAATTATCAAGAGTTGACCATATAATTACTCATGAACTGAATGAATGGGTAATATCGGTATAATGCAGCGTGCGCCGCCCAACAGATGGGCGGCGCACGCATCATAATGAAAGGGTGTGCGCGGGATTATCTCCAACTGAAGTCAAAGACATTACTCCATTACAAGTCCACAAACAACCGAATGCAACCTCTATAAATAACCGAATAATAGCACCTCAAATCACCGAAAATATGTAATTTTCTTTGGTCGTTTGCAATAATAGCTGTATCTTTGTGGCCTAAACGGTAATGTTATGACTAAATACAAACAACGAATAGCAGACAGACTCCTTGAACGTAAGGTTCTCGGAAAAGGTGCCGTTCTTATTGAAGGGCCTAAGTGGTGTGGCAAAACAACAACGGCAAAACAAATAGCAAAGAGCGTGCTTGACCTTGGGGATGCATCGGTGCTGAAACAAAGCACACAAATGATAGAGATAAGTCCCAAGTCTCTTCTGGAAGGAACGACGCCTCGTTTGATTGACGAATGGCAGGCGTTGCCTCCCATTTGGGATTCCATCCGCAGTGAAGTAGATAAGCGAGGTGAACCCTCTCAATTTATCCTTACAGGGTCATCCGTGCTTCCTGATGCCGATGAGACAATTCATAGCGGCACGGGACGATTCGCACATGTCATGATGCGCCCCATGAGCTTGTATGAATCAGGTGAATCATCGGGTACAATTAGTCTGAAGGATTTGTTCGATGGCAAAACGCCAGAAGTTCAGCAATGTGACCTTACTATTGATGACATTGCCTATCTTACCTGCCGAGGTGGATGGCCGTGGGCCACATTGATTTCCAAGAATGTTGCTCTTGATCAGGCATTCGACTATGTTGATTCCGTAACGAAGCGAGACATACAGCGTGTGGATAAGATAAAGAGAAGCCCAGAACGGGCGCGGCTGCTCCTGCGTTCGTATGCAAGGAATATCTCCCAGTCGGTTTCGTATGCTACCATTCGTAAAGACATGCTTGCCAACGATGCCAGCACGTTGGACGAAGACACTGTAGCAGACTACATCAAAGCCTTGAAGAAGTTGTTTGTGATCGAAGACCTCGCCGCATGGAATCCTAATCTACGAAGCAAAGCAGCCATCAGGACAAGCGACACACGCCATTTCGTGGACCCGAGCATCGGGACTGCCGCATTGGGGCTTGGTCCAAAAGATTTGATTAATGACTTAGATACGTTTGGACTTTTCTTTGAGGACATGGTCGTGCGAGACCTGCGTGTGTATGCAGAAGCCTTGGATGGTCTGCTTTATCATTACAGAGACAGCAATGGCCATAAATGTGACACAGTTCTTCATAGGCGTAATGGCAGCTACGCCCTGTTTGAGGTGAAACTGGGAGGTGAAGAACATATCAATGCTGGCGCAGCCAACATGATAGAACTTGCAGGGAATATAGATACTGATAAGATGCCAGCACCATCATTTATGGCAATTATCATCGGTGTTGGAAAATATGCCTATCAAAGGCAAGATGGAGTATATGTCATCCCCATAGGCTGTTTGAAGGATTAAATGCAGTGTGCGCCGCCCAACAGATGAGCGGCGCATGCATTGTCATGAAAGGTTGTGCGAAGGAATGACCCCAAGGACGTGACCGTTCTGGCATACTCAACCACACGTGTTGATTATTCCATCACCACCGAATGATTATTCCATCATGACCGAATAATCATTCCATCATGACCGAATAATCATTCCATCATGATGGAATAATCAACACACGTGGGTGAATAGGCCAGAAGAAGAATGGATTTCCACTTCCGAAACTTGAGTAAAACTATTTTTGTCCCAAATCACTATCTAACTATGGACAAACCTTGAGCAATGCTTCAATCTGTGGTTTTAGTTCTGGAATATCTCTTTGGACTGTTTCCCACAATTGTTGTGGACGGATTTTATAGTAACCATGCACGAGGACATGACGCATTCGTTCAATATCATCCCAGTTCACTTCCGGATGCTCTTCACGGAATTGAAAAGTTAGCTTATAAACCGCTTCACCAATAATCTCAACTTGCTTGACATATCCAAAAAAGATAATCGGATCTGCCATCACTTCTTCCAATGTGTGACGATCCTTGTTTGCAAGCAACACGTTAATGGCTGTCAGCATGTGCTCCAGTCGTTCGCGGTCTCTAAGCAGTTCTCTCATAAATCAAATATTTGTCACGGTTAACGGATTTTTCAGCAAACGGCAACAAACAACCTTCTTCTACGAGGTCAACACGCCTGTTGATAGTTTTCTCCAAAGCACCCATCATGTGAGAGATGGTCATCAATGAAATTCTTGCGCTGTCATCATATCTAACTAAAATGTCCACATCACTCAGCGGTGTTTCTTCACCTCGGGAAAAGGAACCAAAGAGCCATGCTTTCAAGACAGGTTGTGTCTTGAAGTATTCAGCTATCTTCTGTATCATGGCGTCGGTGGTCATAGGCACATTTCTGAGATGAAGGAACAACACATGAGAACTCTCGCGCTGCAAAAGTAACAACAAATCGGTTCCCGCCCAAACATTTCGGGGAGAAAATGAGAGGGGAGGTATAAAAAGATGGTAAATATTTTGCCTATTGAGGAATTCTGCCTACTTTTGCGGCGCAATTGCGAGCATCATTACAGCTTTTCAACCTGCATATTTTATCCTACATGGCACAGAAACCCAGTATTCCTAAAGGTACGCGCGATTTCGGCCCTGCCGAGATGGCGCGCCGCAACTATATCTTCGACACCATCCGCAGTGTCTATGCCCTCTATGGCTTCCAGCAGATAGAGACACCCGCGATGGAGAACCTCTCCACCCTCATGGGCAAGTACGGCGAGGAAGGCGACAAGCTGCTGTTCAAGATCCTTGACTCCGGCGACTTCATGCGTGGCGTGGATCCTTCCATTCTTTGTGAAGGTGGTACGCCCAAGCTGGCTGCTTGCATCTGCGAGAAGGGTCTACGCTATGACCTCACCGTGCCTTTCGCCCGCTACGTGGTGCAGCACCGCGAGGAGCTGACACTGCCGTTCCGCCGTTTCCAGATCCAGCCCGTGTGGCGCGCCGACCGCCCGCAGAAGGGACGCTATCGCGAGTTCTATCAGTGCGACGCCGATGTGGTGGGCAGCGACTCCCTGCTGAACGAGGTGGAGCTGATGCAGATTATTGACGAGGTGTTCCGCCGCTTCGGCATCCGCGTGTGCATCAAGATCAATAACCGCAAGATACTCACCGGCATTGCAGAGATGATTGGCCAGGCCGACAAGATCGTGGATATCACCGTGGCCATCGACAAGCTCGACAAGATTGGCCTCGATGCCGTCAATGCCGAACTGGCCGAGGACGGCATCCCCGCCGAGGCCATCGAGCGTCTGCAACCCATCATCAAGCTCAGTGGCACCAACGAGGAGAAGCTCGCCACCATGCGGGATTTCTTTGGAGCCAACAGACCCAGCCCCGACCTCCCTGTGAGGGAGGGAGTTGAATGCTCTGCTGATGATGTCCAATACTCGGAAATCGGCCTCAAAGGCTGTGACGAGGTGGAGTTTGTGCTCAACACTCTCCATGCCCTCCAGCCTTGCGCCGTTGCCAGCGGTTTGTCCGCTGGCGTTGAACTCGACCTCACCCTCGCCCGCGGCCTCAACTACTACACGGGCTGCATCTTCGAGGTCAAGGCCTTGGACGTGGAGATCGGCAGCATCACGGGTGGAGGCCGCTATGACAACCTCACGGGCATCTTCGGGATGCCAGGCCTCTCCGGCGTGGGCATCTCCTTCGGTGCCGACCGCATCTACGACGTGCTGAACCAGCTCGACCTCTACCCCAAGGAGGTGAGCACCGCCACACAACTGCTCTTCGTGAACTTCGGCGAGGCCGAGGCCGCCTATACACTGCCCGCCCTGGCTGCTTGCCGACAGGCCGGCATTCGTGCCGAGATCTACCCCGATGCGTCCAAGATGAAGAAGCAGATGCAGTACGCCAACGCCCGCGCCATCCCCTTCGTGGCTCTGGCCGGAGAGAGCGAAATGGCCGCCGGCACCTTCACGCTGAAGAACATGCAGACGGGCGAACAGAGGGCTGTCAGCACGCAGCAACTCATCGAAGCAGTATTAGCATGAGCACACAAACAAGACATTATTCAACGATTCTGATAAAGAAAGTGCAAAATCCGCCAATATTTTGGCGGATTTTGCTTGTATAGATGGAAGAAAGTAGCGACCTTTGCACCCGCAAACAACAGTATATATAATAAGGTATATGACAAGACGAATCCTCATGATGGCCCTCACGGTTTGGACGGTCACCGTCACTGCTTCGGCGCAGCGGGTGCTGACGCTGGAAGAGTGCCGTGAACTGGCCATCAAGAACAACAAGGAGCTACAGATGAGTGCCCTCAAACAGGAGGCCGCCCACTGGCAGCACAAGAGCGTGATGACGAATTACCTGCCCAAGATTTCTGCCGTGGGTACCTACCAGCGCACGTCCAAGGAGGTGTCGTTGCTGAACAATGACCAGAAGGACGCGCTCTCCCACGCCGGCACCAACATGGCCAACGCCATCAATCAAGGCATTCAGCAGGGAGCGGCTGACTTCCAGCAACGTTTAGCCGCACTGCCCTCATCGCCGGAGTTTGCCGCATTGATGCAAAACCCACAAGTGCAAGCCATCCTGGCACAGAACCCGCAGCTGGCACAGATGCTGGCCAACCCCACCATGTTACAACAGATGGCTGCACCGTATCTGGAGCAGGCATCCACCGCCTTCAACGGGATGCTTACCAGCATGGCCGCTATGGTGGATGGAGCCGGACAGAGCATCGTGGATGCCTTCCGCACAGACACCCGCAACATGACGGGTGCTGCCGTGATGCTGACACAGCCCCTTTATATGGGTGGCAAGATTCGCGCCTACGACCACATCACACGTCTGGCCGAAGAGGCCGCTGGCGAACAGCATTCGATGGAGGAACAGGACCTGCGCGTCAGCGTGGACGAAGCCTACTGGCGCATCGTGGCCCTGCAAAGCAAGAAGCAACTGGCCGAGAGTTTTCTGGAGACAGTGAAGAAGCTGGATGCCGACGTGGATAAGATTATTGCAGAGGGCATGGCCACCAAGGCCGACGGCCTCAGCGTGAAGGTGAAAGTCAACGAGGCAGAGGTGGCTATCATTCAGGTGGATAACGGCCTCGCCCTCTCCCGGATGGCACTGGCACAAATATGTGGGCTGCCCATGGATGAGGCATTCACACTCGAAGACGAAAGGAAACCCAGCAGACCCACCCCCTTACCCCTCCCTGTGAGGGAGGGGAGCGATATGAGTCTGACTGGCAGCAATCCCCTCAGCAGTCAAATAGTGACCACTCCCCTCCCTCACAGGGAGGGGCAAGGGGGTGGGTCTGGGTCTGCCGTTTCCATAGCCCTCGCCCACCGCTCGGAACTGCGTGCCCTGGACATCGCTGCCCGCGTGAAGGACGAAGAGGTGAAGGTTGCACGGGCTGAATATATGCCCAACCTGGCCCTCACCGCCGGCTATCTGGTTTCCAACCCCAACGTCTTCAATGGTTTCGAGAAGAAGTTCAACGGGATGTGGAACGTGGGCGTGGTGCTGAAAGTGCCCATCCTCACCTGGGGCGACCGCACGTACAAAGTACGTCAGGCCAAGGCCGAAGCCGCCATGGCCCGTACCCGCTTGGATGAAGTACGTGAAAAGATTACCCTGCAAGTCAACCAGAACCAGCAGAAGCTACAGGAGGCTCGTCAGCGTCTGGCCACCGCCCTGCGCTCTCAGGAACAGGCCGACGAGAACCTGCGCATCGCCAACCTCGGCATGAAGGAGGGTGTCATCCCCGTCTCCAACGTACTCCAGGCACAGACGGCATGGCTCTCTGCCCACTCCACGCTGGTGGAAGCCGAGATTGACGTCAAACTGGCAGACCTCTATCTGTTGAGGGCACTGGGGACATTGCATTAGTTCGCGCTTCGCGTTCTCGAAGTTTATTGTTTAAGGTTTAATGTTTAATGCAAATACTTTAGACAACAAACTTCTCTGACAGCATAGCATACCTCAAATAACATTAAACTTTAAACATTAAACATTAAACTACGGGCAATGCCCGTGAAAATATGGCAAAACGAACCAAACTCAACAATCTGCTCATCATCGCCCTCGTGCTGGTGGCGGTGATGGCTCTGGTCATCCTCGTGGGCATCTTCCTACCCAAGCCCCAGGAGGTGCTGCAAGGCCAGGCCGAGACCAGCGACTA
>JAFSZU010000014.1 GCA_017455585.1 Bacteroidaceae bacterium
TTGCCCTCGCTCTCCAGTATCTCAACAATCTTCACAGGTTCCTCAAGGAGCACGGTCATCAGCCCCTCGAGCACGACGTAATTGGCTTTGTCGCGGAGCATCCGCTTTACAGCCCAGTCAAATCGGATATACTTGTCCATAAAGAATATGTTATTTGCGCGGCAAAGATAGTGAGTATTTGCTTATCTCCCAAACAAATTGGGGAAAAAGTGACAAAGGTTCCAAAGTGTCACGTTTCTATTTTCAGGTATGACAGGCACTGCTCCGGCCAATAGTTCATCACTAGTTCGTCGGGGAAGGCGGTTTCGTGGAGGAGGGGCAGGGCGTAGCGGTAGTCGGCGATGGAGAAGGAGATGTGGGCGTCGGATCCCAGGATGACGGGTACGTCCATCTGGCGGCAGAGGTGCAGGATGTGCAGGTTATTGGGCGTGGCCACGTCCTTGTGGCGCAGGGGTATCATGCTGGAAGAGTTGATTTCCAGCAGGGTATGGGTCTCTGCGGCGGCGCGGACGATGGGTTCGAAGTCCACCTCTGCCGTGCCGTCGCCCGGGTGGCTGATGATGTGTGTCCACGGGCTGTGTATGGCGGCGAGCATGGCCTCGGTGTTCTGCGCGCGCGTGCCGCCCTGCCAGCAGAGGCTGTGTATGCCGGCGATGCGCAGGTCGCAGCAGCGGTAATGTGTCTCGTCGAGATCCAGTCGGCCGGTGGTGTCAAGAATATTCAGCTCCACGCCCATGAGGAGGCGCACGCCATACATCTGGCGCGGCACCACGTGCAGGTTGCGGAAATAGATGGAAGCACAGGCTCCGGGCAGGCTGGGCGCGTGCTCGGTGATGCCGAGGATCTGCAGTCCCTTGTCGGCGGCAGCCTGCGCCATCTCCTGAATGGTGGAATAGGCATGTCCGGAGGCGACAGAGTGTGTGTGGAGGTCAAGAAGTGGGGTCATGGTTTGGTGGTTTTTGCGGCAAAATTACACGTTTTCTACACGATGACAAAAATTATTGCAGTTTTTGTCGTTATTTTGTCCAGAATATAGTACCTTTGCACCCACAAAAGCGATATTCAGTCATCATGGAATCAAACGAAACGACTACAACCAGCAGCGAGCACAAACATCACCACCATCATTCACATAGCTCGTCATCATCTGAGCATCACCACCATCACCATCACTCGTCGCGCCGTCGCCGCATGAAGGTGATGCGCCAGCGAGCCACCCTCATCGGGTTCACGGTTCTGGCGTTTCTGATGATGCTGGTGTTTATCTATGCAGCCTTGAAAGATGTGGTGGAGATTTGGCCCCTGCTGCTCAAGACCCTGCCGATGGCTGCCGTGGCCGGTGCCGTAATAGGCTTGTTATATTTTGCTTATGCCCGCTGGAGGTATAACAAGGAACGTCATTCCTGATGTCCAGGGATGCATTTTCTGCGAGGTCTTGCGGCAAAAATGACAACGTGTGTACGTTCTTCTTTTTCACGTGCGGACGTGAAGGCATTTACGTGTGCACGTGAAAGCATTTACGTGTGCACGTGAAAGCGATTACGTGCGGACGTAATGGTGAGCGCCACCGCTGGAACTTATTGCAATAATCGTCTGTGTGCAATCTCCTCGTGGCAGGCCCGCTCCAGCGCAGACAGGTTGTCTTCTGCGCCAACCACCCAAATGACATCGCCCACGCGGAAAGGTGTCTGCGGATTCGGTGCCACAAGGTTCTCGGAACCTTCCTCCTCTAACCCTACGACCAGACAGCGGAACTCCTGTCGGATGCCGCTTTCTTGCATGTTCTTGCCCACGAAGCGGGAACCGAACTCGATGATGATGCGGCGCAACATCATCTCTTCTCTGTTGTCGGACACAGCAGCGGCCTCGGCACCCAGCTTCTCAAGGGCATGTCCGAAGGCGGCGATCTGCTCGTCGGAGCCAATTACCTGCAAACGGTCACCCGGCATAATCAGGGTATTGCCAGACGGTATGTTCAACCGCTGGTTGCCACGCAACACCGCCACCACATGCACGCCGAACCTGCGCCCCAGACTCAACTGCGCCAGCGTCTTGCCGGCCCAGGGAATGCCCACAGGAATGGGGAACAGAGACAGGTGTATGTCGCGCTCCATGAGCCGGCCCGCGAACTTGGGACGCCCGGCACGTTCTGCGGCCTGGCGCTCGCGCTGATTGAGGTTGCCCATGAAGGTCTGCTCGAGCCGGCGGCTCTGCCGCTTCAGACCGCGGCTCATGATGATGGCAAAGACTGCCGCCAAGACGACAAACAGTCCCATGGCACCGCTCCAGTGCATGGTGTGTCCCAGCACATAGCCCACGAAGGCGGCTCCCAAGACGATACGCAGGAGATTCACAGCTATCAAGGGGGCGCGGTTGAAATTGCTGTTGTTCCACAGAGCCTGGAACGCCTCGCTGTGGTTCTTCTTCATCATCAGCGAGCGCAAGAAGGGCGACAGCAGCACAATCGTCACCGAGGCCACAAGGGCATTGCTCCATGCCTCGGGCAGCAGACGCGCCGTCCAGGGAGCCACGAAGTTGAACATCACCGCCACGATGGCCACACACAACACGCCGTAGATGAGCAGCACGCGCCCCACCTCCAGCAGGTGTGCACGCCAGTGGTTTTCCAGACCCACCACCTTCGGAGCACCGCTGGCATAGCGGTCCAGCAGCGTGCGCCAGCGGGCGGGCAGGTGGCCGTAGAGGGCGTTGTAGGCGGGCACGGCCAAACGTATCATATAGGGGGTGGTGAAGGTGGTGAAGACCGACACGGCCACCACGATGGGATAGAGAAAATCGCTGGTCACCCCCAGCGACGTGCCCAGCGTGGCCAGGATGAATGCGAACTCGCCGATCTGCGTCAGCGAGAAGCTGCACTGCATCGATGTCTTCAGTGACTGGCCTGCCAGCAGGAAGCCACCCGTGCTGAACACCGTCTGCCCCACCATGATGGCCACAATGATGCACAGGATGGGGATGATGTACTCCACGATGAGTGCCACATCGACCATCATGCCCACGGAGACGAAGAAGACGGCACCGAACAGGTCCTTGACGGGACTCACCAGATGCTCGATACGCTCGGCCTCGACCGTCTCGGCCAGGATGCTGCCCATGATGAAGGCTCCGAAAGCGGGCGAGAAGCCCACCGCAGATGCCAGCACCACCATGCCGAAGCACAGTCCCAGGGACACGATGAGCATGGTCTCGTCGCTCATCAGCGACCGCACCTTGCGCAGGAACAGTGGAATCAGATAGATGCCCACCACAAACCACAACACCAGGAAGAACACCAACTTGCTGATACTCACCACCATCTGCAAGCCCTCGAACTGCTGGCTCACGGCCAGCGTGGAGAGCATCACCATCATGACGATGGCCAGGATGTCCTCGATAATCAACACACTCAGCACCATGCTGGCGAACTGCTGCTGGCGCAGACCCATGTCATCGAATGCCTTGAAGATGATGGTGGTGGAAGACATCGCCAGCATGCCGCCCAGGAAGATGCAGTCCATCTGGCTCCAACCGAAGAGGAAGCCCGTGAACATGCCCACCATCATCATGCACAGGATGATGGTGCACGCGGCGATGATGGGCGCCGAGCCCATCTTCATGATCTTCTTGAAGGAGAACTCCAGACCCAGGGCAAACAGAAGGAAGATGACGCCGATGTCACTCCATAGATGCACATTCTCCAGGTCTGTCACGCTGGGCATGTACGGCATATTGGGCGATGCCAGGAAACCCGCCACGATATAGCCGAGCACCAGCGGCTGCCGCAGCCGCTTGAACACCAAGGTCATCACACCGGCGCAAATCAGTATCAGCGCCAGGTCAACAATCATTGCTTCCATCTTACCCTTGGTGTACCGTCACTTGCGGGAACGGGAACCCGATGCCCAGCTCGTTGAAGCGGTTGTAGATCTTCTCGCGTGTCTCGAAGAGCACGTTCCAGTAGTCGGTATTGTCTGTCCAGCAGCGGATGGTCATATCGACACTGCTGCTGTTCAGCTCGCCCAGCCACACCACGGGAGCGGGGTCTGCCAACACGCGGCTATCGGCCTTCAGGATATCCAGCACCACCTGACGCGCCCGCTCCACATCCTCGCCATACTCGATGCCGATGACCCACTCGACACGGCGCGAGGGCGTGAGGGTGTAGTTGGTGATGGTGCCACTGCTCATGGCACCGTTGGGGACATAGATGAGCTTGCCGTCGGCCGTCAGCAGCACGGTGTGGAAGATCATGATGGACTGGACCGTGCCCGCGGTGCCCTGTGCCTCTATCCAGTCGCCCACCTTGTAGGGTTTGAGGAACAGGATGACGATGCCGCCGGCGAAGTTCTGCAAGTTGCCGCTCAGTGCCATGCCGATGGCCACACCGAAGGATGCCAGCAGGGCGGCAAAGCTCGTGGTGTTCACACCCAGCGCGCTCACCACTGTCACAATCAGCAACACCTGTAGCAGGACGCCCACGAAACTTTTCACGAATGTCTGCACGCTGATTTCCACGTTCCTGCGCTCCATGAAGCGAGCCAGCAGATAGTTCAAGAGCTTGATGAGGTAGTGCCCAATGAGATAGACCACGACGGCTATCAGGATATGCCGCCCGGCATCCAGCGACCACGTGATGAGCTGGCTCACCACCTGGTCCCAGCGCACATTGCCCGAAGCCAGTTCCTGAGCCACCTGTTCCACCTTCGGCGTTACACTTGTGGTGTCTGCCACCGCTTCTGCGGATTGCAGGAGCTGAATACTTAAAAGAGAAAAGGATATCATGTCTGTTTCCGTTAATCAATTCTTTGAAAGATGCACCGTGGCCTTGCCGAGACCGTCGGTGGTGACACGCGCCTTGAGCCCCAGAGGCTGCAGGTCACGACGCAGTTGCGTGGCAAAACGGCGGGCATCCATGGCCATGCCGTTGTCGGACATCATGGGGATGCGCACCTGCTCGAAAAGGAGGCTGCGCTCCTGTGCCTGGCTGAGGCTGTAGCGATTCCCCACGGTGTTCTGTGCCATCCAGTCGTCAAGGAGGTCGGTGAGCGGGTCGCCGTCGAACTCGGTGTCGAAGTTGAAGTCCGCGCCCTCGTCGATCACCACGGCAATGCTCACCTCGCGCCCGTTCTCAAACAGGTCATCGAAATGCTGTAGCAACTGCTCCTGGAAAGCATCCATCTGCTCGATGACAGCCTCCTGCAACAGCACGGGCAGCTCGGCCGAGAACGAGGGCTTGCCGGTGCCGCTGGCCGTGGCCACCTGCTTGTTGGTGTAGGCATCCAAGCCGCGGAGGGTGTAGGTGACAGACCGCTTGGGCCCTATCTTGTTGAGTTTCCACGCCACTTCGAGGAAGATATCGGCCTGCACACGCTGGAGCAAGGTGTCGCCGGAACGCAGTTGCTGCCCCAGATCTTTGAGGGGGAAATCCTGCTCGGCCATGAGTTCGCCGATCTTGGCCACCACGGGCAGCAGGTCCTCGTCGGTGGTGAGCGCGCGGGCGTAGTCGGCATGTTGCGGCTCGGTCGCAGTCATGAACCCGTGCTCACGGCACCATGCGTCGGCAGGAATCACCATCAACGTGGGGCGCTTGGCCTGTGCCTGTGCGTCAAGGCTGATGCAGCACAAGCCGATGACAAGTTGAATGTATATAAGAACCTTCTTCATCTCACTCTTCATTATTCACTTTTCATTATTCATTATTCATTCCTAAAACCTACTGCCCAGTCCCTTGATGACACCCTTCTGCTGCAGGTCTTTGCGCAGTTGGTCCTTGGCCACGGAGACGGTGGCGGTGACGCGATACTCCTTGCCCACTTTCACCACGGTGCGGGTGTCGGGCACCACCTGCCCGTAATTCTTGAACGCGCCCGAGGAGAAGAAGTCCGAGAAGAACGCCACCTGCTGCGTCTCCACGTCGGCACTGCCGGCCAACGGACGCTGCCGCTGGCGGTTGGCGGCACTGGTGAAGCCGCGGAAGAGCACGCCATGGACGGCGCAGCGCAACAGCTGCTCGTCGGTGACATTATTCTTCTTGGCCGTGATGGAGGTGGTGACGAGGTAACTCCCCTGCACGCCCGTGCCGCTGCCTTCCAGGGCATAATCCTCCATGGGGAAGGGTGTGGCATTGGGATTGGCGGGTGCCACCGCCACGGGTGTGGTCGCATCCTCCTTGGGCTGGCTCACGACGCGGCGGTCATAGCGCTTGGCCGGGGCCTCTGCCGTCAGCCATTCGCGCCAGTCCTTGGCCACGGACGACACGGTGGGCGTCTGCTTCTTGCCGTCGTTCACGTTGGGAGCCGTCTTGGTGACGAGGTCTGTGACATCATCAACCAACTCGCCCAGCGTGACACAGCCCATCTTCTCCCGCAACTTCTGCAAGAGGAAGTAGGTGAATATGCCGTGTCCCTTCTCGCGGTAGGGGTAGGCGGTCTCCTGTCCCGTGGCGGCCGAGAAGACGACCATGGGGCCACTGACAGCGGCGGCCTTGGGCTTGATGGCCACGCCGCGTGCCTCCATCAACATGCCGTCGCCGCGCTGGGCACCGCTGAAACAGGCATCCAGGAAAACGATGGTTGCCCGCGTCTGCAACTCGGACAGGGTCTTATAAAGCTTGGTGGTACTATAGCCGCTGGAGGGGTCGGTGGCATAGGCATCCACCGGCAGCAGGAACGCCTCGCGACTGGACTCGTCGGGCATGCCGTGACCACTGTAATAGAAGATGACACGCGCCTCGCCCTTGTAAGCCTCGGTCATCGAGCGCAGCCATCCCAGCTCATGGTCGATGTCGCCCTTGGTGGCATCTGTCACGCGATGGATATTCTTCTCTGGCACGCCGAGTGTCTTCTGGCAGTAAAGGGCAAAGAGTTCGCCGTCATTCTCGGCAAAGCGGACGGGAGCCACATGTTTGTAATGCTCATTGGCCAGTACAAGGACAAAGGTCTTCTCGTCTGTCACTGAATTGAGCGGGATGCTGGTATCCACGTCATCGGCGGCAGAGACGTTCATCAATCCGACGACTACTCCTAATAAAATAAATAAGGTACGTGCGCGCATGAGGAATGGATTATTAAAAGTTGGAAAACAGTTCTGTGTTATCTGCGCTTTCTGGGGGAAACAGGAAATGTGAGGGATTATTTGGTTTCCCGGATGAGCATTCCAGGCTGGAAGTCACTGCCGGAGACCTTCTCGAAGAGTGTGCCGTCCAACTTGGCCTCTGCCGAACCTTCCTCGTCGGCCATATAGCGGTTGTCCCATATCTTGCCCTTGACGGGGCGGATGATGCCCACGCGGTTGTAGGTTGTGCGCCCCTCTGTGTCCTGAACGACTTCCAGCACCTCGAACCTGGATTTCTCGGTGATGTCCTCTTTCATGCCCACGTAGGCCTTCAGCGGGCCGTTGGACACCAGCGGCGCCTTGATGCGGAAGTCCGAGAACTTATGCTGCAAATCGGCCAGATTCTTGTCCAACGCGCGTGTGCAGACCTTGCGGACGATGTCTTCCTCTGTCTTGGTGCCGGCGTAGGACATCTTGGTGCTGGTGTTTTCCACCTCCCCCAAGTATTCGAGCTGAAAGAGGTCTTTGTCTGCCTGAAACGCACTCACCTTGTCCGCCTCCTCGTCGGGTGTCTCTGTATAATAGTTGAGGTAGAACGTGTTGGCAACCTCCTCGTCCCATTTCAGACGGAAAAGGTAGGAGGTGACTTTCAGCTTGAAGCCCTTGTACTTGTCCATAAACGACAACGCCTCGTTGGCATTTTCCTCGTTTTTCTTGTCCTTGCCACTCTCATAGTCCTTATCTGTGACCGTATGCTTGAGGTCCGAGGCCGTGCCCACCAGACTGGAGCCCACCACCACGGCTTCCTTGATGCTGCCGAGGAAGCTGGCCTGGTTGACATAGCGGATGTCGTGCACCACCCAGTAGGTGTGATGGAGCAGGTTCTCGCCCAAGTCCTCGAGAATGGCCGACTTACGCTGCTGTTGCTCGGCCAGCCGGACATCGATCTTCGTGGCACTGTAATGACCGCGTTCCCGCAGCAGTTCGGTGTCAAAGGCACCCGTTTCCTTCTTGCGGTCGAACCAACGCGACACCAGCCGCTTGGCAATCTGCTGCTTGGTGCCCCACACCTTGATGTTCTGGAGCTGGTTGTCATCGTTGGTAAAGCCGATGACGCGCACGCCCAAGTCATGGTTGTTGAAGCGTTCGGGGATGTCCATCTTCTTGAACACTGCTTCAATCTGCGCGTTGAACTGGAGGGTGGGATGCTCCACCATCATCATGTAGAGCGAGCCGCGCATATATTTGAAGTTCTCATCGCGCTGGGCCGCGGCTGACAGGCAAAGGCATACAGCCAGGACAGCCAGGATCAATGTCTTTTTCATCATATTCTGCTTGTTTTGGGGGATGGGTCAGAAGTCAAACTCATCCTTGGTGGTGGCCACGCCCTCTGTCTTGATCTCGCCCACGCCGTTGCTGGTGAGCTTGTTCTTCTTCATGTACTTGCGGATCTCTTTCTGGAGCTTGCGCTGAGCAGAGTAGCCGTCATCCAACTTCTCGAAGACGATGTCCTTGGGCAGTTCAAACTCCTTGTCATCCACAGCACGGGGCTTGATGTCTGAGACATGCACCGTCTGAGCCTGCACGGCATCACCCACGATGGGCAGAGTGATCGTCTGTTGGTCTTCATAGTCAAAAGGCTTGCCAGGCACCTCCAGCGACCCCACCCACTCCTTGGGAAAATTCTTGCAGACCCAGTAGTCCACAATGCGGGTTGTGACCATCTTCGCACCGAATATGTCCTGCGTGCTCTTCTCTGCACCCTTATAACGCTCGCACGTATAGCCAAAGATCTCCTTCTTCTCACCCGTCGTGGCAATGTTGCCTTCGAAGAGTTCCTTGATATGCTCCGCGTTCTTGGCATAGTAGGAATAGGGATATTTATACCCTGTCTTGGTCAGCTTGCTGAAGATGTAAACAGCATCCTCGTCGGGCAGCGTGATAGAATACATGCCGGAGTAGCTCTCCTCGCCATACTCCTTGTTGCCCTTGACAACAGTCTTCATGATATATTCACCGCTCTTGGCACCGCCAAACAGCTTGGCAAGGGTCTTATCAACTGCCACCGTATTGGTGTAATGGATCTCGCCCTCGAAAGGAGCTTCGGTTTCTTGTGCACAGACACGGATACCCAGCATGAACAATGCCAGAAGAAGAATCTTTGTTTTCATGTAATACGAATAATTAGTGAATAATGCGCGGCAAATATAATGTATTTTTATCTAACAAGTTCCCATTTAATAGAAAAAAATTGCAACGAGGTATCACTTAGCCATAATTATTCAAAAAAAAGTTAACAGATTAGGCAGGTTCCAATCTTTTTGGCTACCTTTGCACGCGAAACGTGTAATAGGCTCTCACGGGGAGCCATACTATACCTTGTAATATAATAAATGGAAACGACACTCGTATTGCTCAAACCCAGTTGCGTGCAACGTCAGCTGATCGGTGAAATTGTGAACCGCTTTGAGCGTCGCGGACTCCGCATTTCCGGCATGAAAATGATGCAGCTGAACGAGGACATCCTCCGTCAGCACTATGCCCACCTCGTAGATCGCCCCTTCTTCCCCGGACTCGCTAAATCCATGATGGCATCGCCCATCGTGGCCATGGCGCTCACCGGTGTGGAGGCTGTGCAGGTCGTGAGGGATATGACGGGCTTCACCAACGCCCGCAAGGCCGATGCCGGCACCATCCGTGGTGACTACGCCATGAGCAACCAGCAGAATATCGTACATGCATCTGACTCTATTGAGAATGCTGCCATAGAACTGGCTCGCTTCTTCCGCCCTGAAGAGATCTTTGATTATCACAGCGCTGTTGAGGCCTTCCTCTATGGTGCGGGTGAGATGGGATGAGAGTCGTGCTCGATGAATCCCTAAATGTTAAACACCAAACCTTATAAACAAACACTGAATGATCGGACATCTTATTAGAAAGACTACAGCCACACTGCTGTTTGCCACCTTGGCTCTGCCTTCCATGGGACAGGATCTGATTGCACGTCAGGCACCTGTTGACAAGAAGATGAGAGCCGTGGACAGTGTCGCCATCCAGCGCCTGTTTCAGCAGGAGAATTTAGAGAATCCCGCAGCTGACCTCTATCCCAACTGGGAAGACCGGTTCATCAATGCCTTTGGAAATGTAGAGTTGCCGAAAGAGTATAAAATCGACTTGCGGCATTTCTGCATGCCTACGACCAACCGCATTGTCACATCGAACTATGGTTATCGCCGTCGGTTCCGCCGTCAGCACAAGGGCATCGACATCAACGCCAACCGTGGCGACACCATCCGTGCAGCCTTCGATGGCAAAGTCCGCATCGTGGAATTTCAGAAGGGAGGCTACGGCAACGTGGTCGTCATCCGCCACCCCAACGGACTGGAGACGGTCTATGGCCATCACTCCAAGAACCTGGTCAAGGCAGGTGACATTGTCAAGGCAGGTACACCCGTTGGTCTGGCCGGCCGCACGGGACGTTCCACAGGTGTGCACCTCCATTTCGAGACCCGCCTGTTGGGCGAGTACATAGACCCTGCCAAGCTCTTTGACTTTGCCAACCAGGATGTTACGGGCGACTTTTACGTCTTCCGTGGCCGTGGAAAAGGAACGTTGTTGGGTCGCCACGACCCCAATGCCCCGAAGACTGAAGAGGGCTCTGAACTTGCTGAGGTAGAGGGCGCTGATGAGGAAGAAGTGACCTACGTTTCTTCTGAGACCGTCCAAGATAATCGCGCAGCCCGTGCTGCCCGGAACACACGCATCCACAAAGTTCGCAAGGGTGAAACGTTGTCAAGCATAGCCAAGAAGCATCGTACAACAGTTGCTGCTTTAGCCAAGGCCAA
>JAFSZU010000117.1 GCA_017455585.1 Bacteroidaceae bacterium
CTTGGCCTTCATGGGGCGGCAGACAAAGTTGCGGTAGGCGGAGATGCGCTTGAACTCGCGCCAGCCATCGGCATTCTTATAGGTCTCCACAGCATCTTCTGGCACCACCACCGTGAAGTTGTTCTTCTCCACACCCGAGAATGTGTTATCTTCTATAACAGGTGGCGTTGAACCGAGACATTGGATGTAATCCAGTGAATAACAACCACCAAACGCGTCGTTCTGTATGCCCTCAAGTCCGGCAGGGAGAATGACAGCCGTCAGCATACGGCAATTACCAAAAGCATTGTGCCTGATTTGCTTGACAGTAGAGGGAATGACTAGCGTATCTTGAAGATAAGTATTGGCAAAGATGCCGCTCTCTAATATCTCTATTCCTTCTGGCAGCGTAATATGGCTGATTCCTGTATTGGCAAAAGCGTTCTCACCTATAATTCTAACCGTAGAGGGAATGTTGACTTTCGTGAGTTTCACTCTGTACGAGCCGCTGGGTCCGTCTGTTCTCCAGCCATTCCATGCTCCGCCTATTTCTTCAAGGCCTTCCGGCAAATGGAGCGATGTTATGGGAGCCAGAATCTGGTTGTACTTTTTTACCCCTTGCGGTACAATCACTGGACCTCCTATCGAGGTATATTCCCATGAGTTGTTTACCTCATCAAGACCATCTGGTATGCGAATGGTGCCTGACATATACTTACAACTCCAGAAGGCCCCTGGGCCTAAATGAACCATTCGCTCTGGCAGAATCAGTTCGTTGGTAAAGTTGCATTCATAGAAAGCTCCACCGCCAATATACTCCACAGTGGATGGAATATACAAATCTCCTGTGAGGAGTTTTTGTCCTCGGAATGTTTCACCACCGATATGTTTCAAGCCTTCGGGTAAAATAAGCGAGCCTCTGAGGCCGGTATTGAGAAATGCCACATCACCAATACCCTTCAAGCTATCTGGCCATACCACGTATGCTAACGTCGTTATATCTTGGAATGCAAGTGCTGGGATATAATCATCGGCATACTGTGGCTGACCATATTCATCAACAATTAACCAACTATCATCATAATATGACAGGTAGCTTTTCATGTGCTTGGTGCGCAATTCCTTCATGTTGAGGGCCTCTATCTGCGGCATGTTCCTGCGGATATAACAGAAATTGCCATCAGATACATGGTCACCATAATATTCATTCTGTCCTGTTAAGATGCCCGTCAGTTTCAGGTTGACAATAGATGCAGGGTCAATCCCCATCTGCTCGATGACATCTCTCAGGAACTGTCCCTCCTCCACATGCACGGTGACATACTCGCGCGCCGTGCCGTTGTGGCTTTCCGGGTCACTGTCCCACGGGGTAACAGACTCGGCAGTTAGCGTGAACAGATAGTCACCGGTTTCCATTGTTTTCTGAACGTCGAAGGTGAACTGATGCAGCTTGCCAGGATAATAGACCATGGGGTCTTCCCGCGTGAACTTGTAGCTTTTGTTGTCAATGGTGAGCGAGAAAAGTGTTGTCCCTTTGGCGACCGTCTGGGGGATGACAACGGCCCGGAACACCTCGCCTCCGTCCCTTTTCCCTGCAGATAGAGGTGTGATGACATTGGTGGTGCCCCCCACAGGAGTAACGACACCTGTCTGCATGTTGATGGTGGCTGCGGTGACCGTGTTCTCCACCAAGACAATCTTCTGGATGTCATCCCACTCGCCGTCCTCGAATCCCTCTCCTTCTTTGAGAATCACCTTGATGCCAGCCATGAGGTGATGGTGCTGCAGGGTGACGGCTCCTGCCGTGGGGATGAGCCCCTCTTTCTTGGCCCAGAGGAAGTCGCTCTGCTCATAGCCGGTGAGTCTGCGCCCCGTCTTCATGGCATCGCGCTGGTTCTGCTGGACGCTGAAGGGATAGGCCGCCGTGTTGTTGAGTTCTGCATTGAAGGGGTAGTAGCCGTAGGCATCCACAGGGGTCTTCTTGTCCTTCCAGTAGAGCTGGTAGGTACCCGTCCACTTGCCGGTGGCCTCATCGTAGGTGAAGCGCACGTTGTCGGCATGGTTGCCGGTGGGCTGCAACGTCTGCGGCTGGCCATCTTCATAGTTGACGATGAACACGCCAATCTGGTCGCCATCGGCAAAGCCGCCGTCATTGGCACGTGTCGTGTACTGCTGACTGATTTCTGCCCGCAGCTCCATAGCCCCGCCTGTGTCTGTCTCTCGCTCCACCAAGTCGGCATCAGAGCAGGATGACAGCAGCATCAATACCGGGAAGCACGGACATATAACAGAAATATAACGAAAAAACTTATTCATATATAGTGTACTTATATATAACAACCACAGATTACACGGATTTCACTGATTCATCTTTTTCTACCAGCCAATCCTCTACTGTCCGGGTCTCGGCATTGAAGCAGACACCGACTTTGACGACGTTGCGCCCGTCGGTGGTGTATGGGATGGCATAGCCCTTGTCACCGATTTGCCGCAGGGCAGCCTGGGGCGTGTCTGCGGTCTTGAACTCAAAGACGTAGATGGTGTCTGGCATCCACACGACCATATCCGTGCGGCCGCCGGCACATTTCACCTGAGTGCGGACATAGATATTGAGCATCGAGAAGATGAGATAGAGCGTGTATTCATAGAAGCCCTCGGCCGTGGCGGCCTCCGCCAGTTTCTGCTTGAAGCCCTCCACGTAGGGGACACCGGCGAGATAGCTCTGCATCTCGCGCATGGCCAGGTCAATGTCCTGTTTCTTCAGTGCCCGCCAGAATTTCAGTGCGAACCCCATCTGCACGTTTGTTGTGTTCAGACCTGTATATGTAGGCAGAAGCCCCCTAGTATAGCCTATGCGCACCTCTTGATTGGGAATACCGAGCGTATAGACATCATTCTCGGGGTCATAGTCTTTGATTGTGAGATAACCCGTCTGATAGAGCAGAGGCAGCGCATCCTCCATGTTCTCTGTGGGCTGGTCGAAGGCCGACGATGGTGCTTCCAACTGTTCCATCGACATGATGTCAGTATTGAACAGTTGCATCTGGCGAATCAGGAACGACGGTGTGCCGCTGTCGAACCAGTAGTTGCCGAGTTCCTTGGAGAGGAAAGCCTTCATCAGGCTGAAGGGGTTATAGACTTCTTCAGACCTCTTGGTGAAGTGGTAGCCGTCATAGCGCGCTTTCAATTTCTCATGCATCGCTGCGTAGGTCAGTTCGTTTGCAACAGCCATCCGCTCCACATCTTCGCGAAGGGTCGTGACCAGTTCCTGCTCAGTGATGCCGCAGATGGTGGCATAGGCTGGGTCGAGGGTGATGTTCATCAGGTTGTTGATGGTAGAGAAGATGCTCAGTTGCGAGAACTTGGTGATGCCGGTGATGAAACAGAACTGGATGTAGGAGTCGAGCATCTTCAGCCGCTGATAGAACTCCTGCATCACCTCGCGCATCTCTGCCAGACCCTCCGCATTATGGAGCACGTCGAGCAGCGGAGCATCATACTCGTCAAAGATGACCACGACACGCTGGCCGGTCATCTGGAAGGCACGCTGCACAACTCCTGCCAGTCTCATGCCTGGTGTCACCTCAGAGTCATCATAACCATAAACCTCTTCGTATGGTTTCAGGATTCGTTCCAACTCTTTCTGAACCAAGAATGGTGACAAATGTTTCGTGCCACTGAGGTCAAGACGCACAACGGGATAGCACTGCCACTCCTTCTCCAGCTGCATGATTTTCAGCCCCTCAAAGAGATGCCGCTCACCACGGAAATAGCTCTCAAGGGTGGAGGTGAGCAGTGACTTGCCGAAACGGCGCGGACGGCTCATGAAGATAAACTGCGCATAGTGGGCCAGCTGCCAGATCAGGTCTGTCTTGTCCACATAAAGGAAGCCACTCTCTATCAGTTTAGAGAATGTCTGAATGCCAACAGGGTATTTGCGATCCATCATTCTGGTATTTCTATTTTGTCGTTTGCCATGAACTCATCCAGCGAGAAGGTCTCACCGGCGTATTTCTTGATACGGCGGACGATGCTCTCGCGGCTGATGGCGTTGAAGTAGGGAATGGGAACATTGCCCATCACACTCATGTTCTCGGAGCGGTAGGTGCCGCGGGCATGGTTGTAGCCGCCCTCGAACATATCCACGTAGGCCGAATAAGTGGGGTGGAAGATGAGATGTGCCCACGGAGCCTCGTTCATCTTGGAACTGAGGGCCACGTTGTCATACCATCCCAGTGCCCGGCCGTGCTGGTATTCTTCCCAACCGCGGCAACCGGGGCAGGTACAGGCTTTCAGGAATGTATAGTGATTGATGGCCTCCGAGGCCAGATGTCCGAAGGCCCGCCCGCCCACATCGCGCAGCACCAGCTCGTGCTGGCTGAAGGGATAGATGTCTGTGCTCTTGCCGAACATGGCAAGGGCATAGCCGTTATCATCCAGCCTCACGGTGTTCATGATCTGGTTGGTGTTCATCAACATCATGACCAGTGCACGGCTGTGGCTCTCACCACCGAAACCCGAAGCATGTTGCTCTGCATACTCCCACAAGCGGTTCTCATCGGTGTAGAACACACCGTTGTAGGTATCTATGCCGCTGTTGAACCGCGTGCGGCCGTCCAGAGCGTGTTCCGGCGAGCAGGCGATGGCGGTGCTGACGGTGAAGTAGTTGCGATAGGTTTTGTAGGGTTCACAGCTGAAGAGGTGTTCCATTTGCTCGCGCATATCTGTCAGGTACTGCCCCGAGACGATTTCCTCGGCAGTATAGCCCTCGCCGACGATGAAGAGAGGTATCTCATTGGGTGCACCTGCCGATGCCTGTTGGAGGACAAACGTCTGGTCCTCACGATATTCGGCCGAGTTCAGCTGGTGAACGGTGCTGTAGATGGTGTAGTCCTTGTCCTTCAGGCGGAACACGATGCGTCCCTCACGCTCCCCTTCGCTGTTCATGGGCTTCACGGTGACGGTGAGTTCCTCCTTGTACGTGCCGTTAGCGGGGGATACCGTCACCCAGTCGGGACATTCGCTGACCTCCCAGGCGCCTTCCGCACGGATGATGCCGTTGAGCGTGCTGCCCTTGTCCAATGCCACAA
>JAFSZU010000118.1 GCA_017455585.1 Bacteroidaceae bacterium
GCGACTTCATCTTCCGCGACTTCGACGGTGATTTCGAGTACGTCTCCATCATGTTCGAGATGAAGAACGAGATGGACGAGACGGCCACGAAGCACCGCAACGAGGACTTTTTGAAGAAGTTGGACGAAGACCGTCGGCAAAAGAACTGCGAGTTTGCCGTTCTTGTGTCATTGCTTGAACCCGACAGTGAGCTTTATAATACGGGTATTGTTGACGTGAGCCATCGTTATCCAAAGATGTACGTCATCCGTCCGCAGTTCTTTATCCCGCTCATCACGCTATTGGTGCAGACATCGAAGAAGAGCATTGCATTGCAACGTCAGTTAGTGTTGGCACAGAGCCAGTCGGTAGATGTCACCAACTTCGAGACCAAGCTGAACGACTTCAAGGAGCGATTTTCCAACAATTATCGTTTGGCCAGCGAGAAGTTCCAGCGAGCCATTGAAGAAATAGACAAGAGCATTGACCATCTGCAGAAAATCAAGGCAAACCTGCTGGGGTCAGAGAACAATCTCCGCATAGCTAATAACAAAGCTGAGGAACTGACCATCAAAAAACTGACATACCAGAATCCAACTATGAAGGCTGCGTTCAAGCAAGCGGAGAGCCAAGGCGGCTTTGACGCTTCCGAGCATGAGCAGCCTCGCCCAGAGGGCAAGGCTCAAACCGACGAAGTGTGATTCACTCTCCCCACGACTCTCGGTCCAGGTTGCGATAGCCCACAGCCTCTGCGAGGTGGTGTGTCTGGATTTGTGCCGCCCCTTCCAGGTCTGCAATGGTGCGGGCGAGGCGTAGGATGCGGTCGTAGGCGCGTGCTGAGAGTTGCAGACGGTTGATGACCTCTCGCAGCATGGACATATCCTGCGGCGCGGGTGTGGCATACTGGCGCATGAGGGCGGGAGTCATCTGTGCATTGCAGTGGATGCCCGGGTGGTCGCGATAGCGTTCCTCCTGGATTTGCCGGGCACGGATGACGCGCTCGCGAATGACGGTCGAGTGCTCACCGGGCTGTGTGCGGCTGAGCTCATCGAAGGAGAGAGGTGTGATCTCTATCTGTATATCAATGCGGTCGAGCAGCGGTCCGCTGATTTTGTTCAGGTACTTGTGAATCTGCCCGGGCGTGCACTGGCACGGTTTGCTGGGGTGGTTGTAATAGCCGCAGGGACAAGGGTTCATGGAGGCGATGAACATGACATTGCACGGATATTCAATGCTGTACTTGGCACGTGTGACGGTGATCTTGCGGTCTTCCAGCGGCTGGCGCAACACCTCGAGGGCGCCGCGCGGGAACTCCGGCAGCTCGTCGAGGAAGAGCACGCCGTTGTGTGCCAGGCTGATTTCGCCAGGCATGGGATTGGCACCTCCACCGACGAGGGCCACCTGCGAGACGGTGTGGTGTGGCGAGCGGAAGGGACGCTCGGTGATGAGGCCCGTGCCGCCCTTGAGTTGTCCGGCCACGCTGTGTATCTGTGTGGTTTCCAGGCTCTCGGAGAGCGAGAGCGGCGGCAGTATGCTTGGCAGGCGGCGCGCCATCATGCTCTTGCCCGCTCCGGGCGGTCCCACCATGATGAGATTGTGGCCGCCGGCAGCGGCAATCTCGAAGGCGCGCTTCACGTTCTCCTGTCCCTTCACGTCTGCAAAGTCCAGCGACAAGTCGTTCTGGTGGGCATAGAACTCGGCGCGCGTGTCTATCACCGTGGGAGCCAGCACGTCCGGTATGCCGTTGAAGAAGCTGATGACCTGTTGCAGGTTGCTGGCACCATAGACAGGCAGACGGTTGACCACGGCGGCCTCGTGTACATTCTGCTCCGGCACAATCAGGCCCTCATATTCCAGCTCCCGCGCCTTGATGGCGATGGGCAGTGCACCGCGGATGGGTTGCAGTGAGCCGTCCAGACTGAGTTCACCCAGCACCATGAAGCGCTCTGTCTGTCGGCTGCCGATGAGATTGTTTGCTTTGAGGATGCCCACGGCAATGGGCAGGTCGAAGCCGGTGCCCTCCTTGCGGATGTCGCCGGGCGCCAGGTTCACCGTCACGTTCTGGGGTGGCAGCTTGATGCCCGTGTTACCCAGTGCGGCAACGATGCGGCTGTAGCTCTCTTTGACGCTGTTGTCTGGCAGCCCTACGATGACCATCTTCATAACGGTCTGGTCTTTGCTGCCGGGGGCGGTATCGACTTCGATGGTGACGGGGATGGCATTGATGCCATCAACGGTGGCGCTATGGGTTTTGGCTAACATGAATAGAATTAACGATTTGACGATTTACGATATTTGATGAGTGATGGGACGCTGTGGACTCTCAGCGCGAATACGCGCTGCACCCAACCCTCTCATTGTTCACTGTTCACTGTTCAATTCTCAATTCTCAATTTTCAATTCTCATTTTCAACAACGGACAACACGGAAATCATCTGAAATACACGGAAACATTTCCGTCATTTCCGTTTCTTCCGATTCTTTTCCGATTCTTCCGTTTCTTTTCCGTTATTTCCGTTGTTTCAATTTTCAATTCTCAGAATGACCCAGATGACGACGGGGGCACCGAGGATGGGGGTGATGACATTGATGGGGATCAGAGACTGGGAGGGTAGGGTAGAGAGGAGGTTACAGACGAGTGCCAGGCAGGCACCTGTGAGCAGGGTGGCGGGCAGCAGGGTGCGATGGTTGGCCGTGCCGAGGAGCAGACGTGCGATATGGGGCACGGCCAGTCCCACGAAGGCAATGGGTCCGCAGAACGCGGTGGAGGTGGCGGTGAGCAGACCTGTACATAATAGCAATAATGTACGCGTGCGCGAGACGTTGACACCGAGGTTGGTGGCATAGTTCTCGCCCAGCAGCAGGGCATTCAACGGCTTGATGAGCAGCAGCGAGCAGACGATGCCGAGGCTCATAGACACGCAAAAAGCGGGCAGACGATCCACGGTGACGTTGGCAAAGCTGCCCAGCCCCCACACCATGAACGAGCGCACGCCCTCCTCGGTGGCACCGTAGTTCAGCAGCGAGATGGCAGATGAAGTGAGGTAGCCTATCATCACACCGGTGATGAGTAGCATGGTGTTTGAACGCAGGAATCGTGAAAAAGTGATGAGCACGGCCATGACAGCCCACGCACCGGCCATCGCAGCCACAATAACAAGCACAAAACCGCTCAATGAGAATGCACCCGCCATGAACGAGCCACCCAGAAACAGCATGGCGATGGCCACGCCCAAATTGGCACCACCGTCAATGCCAAGAATGCTGGGACCCGCCAGTGGATTGCGGAAAGCGGTCTGCAATAACAGGCCTGCGGCGGCCAGTCCTGCACCCGAGAGCACGGCCGTAATGGCCTGTGGCACACGGTTCTCCCAGAGGATGAACTGCCAGGACGGGCGCTCGGCTTCGCCGCCGAACAGTAAATTTGTCACGGCCTGGGCTGGGATGTGTACGGAACCGAAATAGAGGTTGGCAGCAAATAGTACCAACAAAGACATGACGAGTAATGGGAGACAATGGCGCCGGATCATGGCTTCATGGCTTTGCGGCCTTTGGTGATGTATATGCCCGGTGTCATTGCTTGATGAATGATGCGCCGTCCAGCGATGTCACACATCGCGCCGTCCTGCCCTTCAACATTGCCTCCGGAGCTTTGCGAGAACTTTGCCCCTGGGTCTGTTCGCTCCGCACTTGGAGAACTCTCGACATCCCTAATGCCGTCGGGCTGTTCATTGGTGAGTTGCCAGAGGCGCACGTTGTCGATATAGAGGCGGGTGTTGTTGACGGCTCCCTGACTGGCAGAAGTGTTGAGGCCGAAGCGGAGGGTGACGCCTTGGTGCTCGTCGAGGTTGGGCAGGATGATGAACTCGAAGGGTATGCTTTGTTGCACCCATGTGCCGGCGGCAGTGGGGTAGGGGGCGTAGAGGTCTCCGTCCTCTGTGCCGCAGACCCCGCAGAGGGCGGTGTTCACGTTGCCGCCCGTGGTGGCGATGACGTTGGGGGCAGTGCGGCGGCTCTCGTTGGCGCAGTCATAACGCATGTCGAAGGTCAGGAGGTATCGTCCGCTGGTGGGCAGTTCCACCTTCTGGCTGATGGCGTTGGTGCCGGAGGTCCATGAGTTGAGGATGCTGAGACAGCGCGTGCCCGCTTCCTCCTCGAAGGCGGCGGGCACGGCCATGATGCTGGTGCTGTTGCCCACGTTGGAGGGCGAGACGCAGTACTGTGTGAAGCTGTAGGGCATGGAATAGAGGAGGGCGAAGTTGCTGGCAGCGGAGAGTTGGTTTTCTGCCGTCCAGCCTGTCACGGGCAGCACCTGCGGGAACTGGCTGTTGGCGGCCTTCACCGTCTGCGTGTAGCAGGGGTTGTAGGTCACACCGCCCAGCGTGATGCTGCCTGTGGTGCCCCATGTCTCGTCCTCCTCGAAATTAGGGTTTAGGAGTGTCTGGGCTGTGATGTCCTTGTAATAGAAATCTTCAACTTCCTCTACATAGCCGATGAGTTCGTCACTGTTCAGGCGGATTATCATCGTTCCGTCGAAGGTGAAGGCTTCGCTGATGGTTTTTCCGTTGGAGAGCATCGTGACGGTGATTGTCTGCTCATGGTCATAGAGCGAACGGACGTAGAGCTGGTTGTCATCCCACGGGTTGAACATCTTGGCGGCCACGCCGTCGCCTTGGATGAAGACGGTGAGGGGCTGCATGAGGGCGTGGCAGTCGTCGAGGTTGATGGTGGCAGCGGCACGGCTGTCGGTGATGACGGTCTCTGTGTTCAGCACTGGCGCGCCCAGCCCCTCGATGGTTACATCTTTCAGCTTCACGCGGTTCTTGCTGCCGCCGCAGAGGTTGGCGATGATGAGGTTGCGCTCGCCGTCGGGGTCGCTGACGATGAGTCCGTTCCAGCCCTCGGGCATCTGGTCGGACAGGGAGATAGTCTCGGCTGCCAGACGAGCCGTAGTGGCACTATCGACTTGGCTGTAGTAGATGACGGCGGCGTGCTCCATCACTCGGTCCTTGATGAACTTCTCGGACGTGGCGGAGTACATGGGGTATAGCTTGGAGCAGAGGATGCTGTTGTTGTTGGCCTGCTCGCCGAACGCCATGCGGCCTGTGCCGCCCAGGGTGACGATGCCGATGCTGTTATCCACGTTGACCCACTCGCCATCAATCGTGGTCAGCCGGGTGCCGTCGGTCTGCGTGCGGCCACTATTGTAATATAAGGTACGCGATGCGCGCGTGAAGGGGTCGGTGGTGATGGCCAGCATCCCGCCGCGGCGACCCTCGATGGTGCCGCTTTGCAGACCGCGCAGATGGTTCAGATAGACGAGGGCGTTGCCGCGTGTGGCCGCCAGCACAAAGCTGTTCTCCAGCGCGCCGTCGTTCATCTGCAGACGTCCGTTCATAGTGAAGGCGTTCTCCCGCAGGTCATAGATGCCGCTCACGACGGGCGTGGCATTGGTGCCCTTGCCGCTGACGTTGTACCATCCGATGAGGTTGCCCGTGTTGTTGGCGCGGTAGGGGCAGATGATCTTGTTGCGGTCGGGCGTGGTGTCGGTGAAGTAGCCGGTGTAGCTCTTCAGACCGGTACTCCAGGAGAAGGTGACGAAGCGGTCCTTGCTGGAGGCGCGGACGATGTTCTGGCTCTTGAAGAGGTGGGCATCCTGATATTGCCGGCTGAACTCCTGCCACGTGGCGGGTTGCAGGTCGGCGGTGGAGGCTGCGGCGTGCATCAGGTAGGTCATCATCACGCGGTGCGCCTCCACGCCCATGCGTCGGCTGCCCACGTCGGAGCGCAGGAGCCAGCTGCCGTCGGTGGTTGTCTGCTGGCGCGCCTTGATGAACTTGTAGGCCATGTTCTCCAGAAGCAGGGCGTTCTTGTCGCGCAGGAAACAGGCCATGGTGCTGTAGCTGGTGATCTGGTCGAAGAGGAAGAGGCTCCAGTCGTTGCCGTTGGGCATGGCCAGCTCGCCGTCGGCCAGTGCCAGACGGTTCAGCACCTCGTCCATCACCTTCTGCTGGTTGTGCATCAGGGCGTTGGTGCGCCATTTCAGGTTGTCGCCCTGGAAGAGCAGCATGGCCAGATGCGCCTCGCCCAGCTCCTGCATCACCACGTTCTGGTAGGAGGTGTGGAAGAGGTTGTGGTTCTGGAGCGTATAGTCGTCATAGAGGTTCTGCCCACGGTAGAGGTCTGCCACGGTCTTCTGGTCATAATCGGGGTCGATGACCGTCTGGTTGGCGGCATCATCCACCTGTGAGTAGCTGTTGATGGCGAACTCGCGGAGCCGCTGGAACCAGCGCGGTGCCAGGGCGTCGTCGGGATAGAGTCCGAGGGCACAAGCCAGGATGTCTGCCTCCCAGCCATTCTCCTCGGCCTTGGTGTCGCCGGCATAGCCCGTGGGGATGGTGCGACCCAGTTCATAGTTGCACTCGGCTTTCACCATTTTATAGATGTAGTTGCGCTGCGTGTCGGTGAGGTCGTCCTTCAGGAAGTGGGCGGCATAGCAGAGCGACATGGCCCATAGCGAGCTCTCCCACGTGTAGTCGCTGGTGGAAGTCGAGCCCCAGTAGGCGTTGCGGCTGGTGACCTTCAACTTGTTGGCCTTGTGGCTGCTGTAGCCCCAGATGAGGCTCTTCATGGCCATCTCCTTTACCTCGTCCCAGGTCATGCCCGCTGGCAGTGTCACTTTGCCCTGAGCGTACTTGCAGAGGAAGGCACAGATCATGCTGAAGTCTGCGTTTGGTCGCACCACTTTCTCGTCGTTGCCCTGGCCCTCGGTGTCCTTGAAGAAGCCGCATTCCTCGCCGGCCGAGGTGGGCGAGACGCAGGGCGTGTAGCGGCTCTTCATATACACAAGGTGTTCGGTGAGCATCTGCAGCAGGTCCTGCATCATGGCAGCCTCGGACAC
>JAFSZU010000119.1 GCA_017455585.1 Bacteroidaceae bacterium
GACGCGGTCTCCGCTCAGTAACCGCAGGTGCGAGCACAGCGAGTACCTGCGGGTGATGCAGATGCAATGAATCGACCCTCAAGGGGTCGCCCATGCAGATGGGGCACGCTTCAAGCGTGCGTTCCACCGTACAGCCTGACCGAGGGTCGTACCGACCCCCGGTTATTGAGCGGAGACGGTTTCACCGTCTTGGTGGTACGATTGCGGATAATCATTCAGGAGTTGAGGAGTTGAGGAGTTGAGAAAGAAGTTAAGAAGTTAAGAAGTTAAGAAGTTAAGACGAATGCTTTGCTCTTGAAAGCAAATTGCAGCGGTAATGTCTTAACTTCTTAACTTCTCATCTTCTTAGCTTCTTAGCTTCTTAACTTCTTAACTTCTCATCTTCTTAACACAAGACCTAATGACCGATTTGGGTTAAAAATACTATTGATAGAGATTCATGGTTCATTGGTGGTCATTTGTGTGAAGATTGTGTGAAGAAAGAAGTTAGGAGGAAAAATAGCGATTTTTCTTCCTCTGTTAGCAGAATTATTTGTACTTTTGCGCCCGGAATGGAACAGAGAAAGAATTTCGGCAGCAAATTGGGCATCATCCTGGCCTCGGCAGGGTCGGCGGTGGGGCTCGGCAACGTCTGGCGCTTCCCCACCGAGGTGGGCGAGAACGGCGGCGCGGCCTTCATCCTCATCTACATCCTGTGCGTGCTTGTGCTGGGTGTGCCATTGATGGTCTCGGAGTTTGTCATCGGTCGTCATACCCACCAGAATACCGCCGATGCCTACCGCACATTGTTAGATGAAAGTTCTCCAAGTGTGGAGCGACCGAGGTCGAGCACAAAGTTCAAAGTTGAAAGTTCGGCTGGAGCTCAGCCCAAAGCAACTGGGGGAAAAAAATTTCAACTTTCCGCTCGTCCAAACGGGACGCTTGACCCTTCAAGAACTTTCAACTTTCAACTCGCCAAGATCTATAGTTTCCAGGGCTATCTCGGTGTCTTCACCTCCTGGTTCATCCTTTGCTATTACTCTGTGGTGGCGGGCTGGACGCTGAAATATCTGCTTTCTGCCATCGGCGGACAGGTGACACAGATCGATGACAGCGCGGCCTATTTCACCCAGTTCACCGCGGACCCGTGGATGCCGCTTGTGTGCATGGTAGCGGTGATGCTGATGTGTCACTGGGTGATTGTCCGGGGCGTGCAGGCGGGCATCGAGCGCTACAGCAAATTGCTGATGCCGTTGCTGCTGCTCATCATCGCCGTGCTCGTCATCTGCTCCTTCTCCATGCCGGGGAGCGAGGAGGGTCTGCGCTTCCTCTTCAAGCCCGACTTCTCCAAGATCACGTCGCGCGTGGTGCTGTCGGCCATGGGGCAGGCTTTCTTCTCGCTCAGCATCGCCATGGGCTGTCTGTGCACCTACGCCAGCTATTTCTCGGATGATGCCAAGTTGGTGCGCACAGCCAGCAGTGTGGCACTCATCGACACCACGGTGGCCATCATGAGCGGCTTCATCATCTTCCCCGCCGTGTTCTCGGTGGCCGAAGTGGCCCCCGACGCAGGACCCGGCCTCGTCTTTATCACCCTGCCCAACGTTTTCCAGATTGCCTTCGGCGGCGTGCCCCTCGTGGGCTGGCTCTTCTCCGTCATGTTCTATCTGCTCCTGCTGCTGGCGGCTCTCACCAGCATGATGTCTATCCACGAGCCCACGACGGCGTTCCTGCTGGAGCGTTTTCACCTGCCGCGGCGCACGGCCACGTGGATGGTCACCCTCTCCTGCATCATCATTGGCACGCTGTGCAGCCTCAGCTTCGGCCCCCTCGCCGATTTGCGAATCTTCAATTTTCAATTTTCAATTTTCAACTTCTTCGACTTCGTCTCCGCCAAGATATTCCTGCCCGTGGGCGGCATCATCATCTCGCTCTTCGTGGGTTGGCGTCTGCCCCGTCAGTTGGTGCTGGACGAGGTGACCAACCACGGCACGGTCGCCTTCCGCCTTTTCCCCGTCTATCGTTTCATCCTGCGCTGGGTGGCTCCCCTGGCCATCGGCCTCATCTTCCTGCATGAACTCGGCCTCTTCCACTAACTCCCATCGCGGCCACTTCGCCACGCGTCTGGGCATCATCCTGGCCACCGCCGGTTCCTCTGTGGGGCTGGGCAATATATGGCGTTTCCCTGTGGAGACTGGGCAGAACGGCGGTGCCGCCTTCATCCTCGTCTATCTCGCGTGCGTCCTGCTGTTCGGCATCCCCATGATGACCGCCGAGTTCATTCTGGGCCGCCGCACACACACCGACATCGCCTCGGCCTACAAATTATTGGCATCAAAGAACCCCTCTCCGCTCCCCCTTAAGGGGGAGGATGGTCACATCCGTCACTGGACACTCAAACACATCCTGCTCTCCCCCCTTAGGGGGAGCGGGGAGAGGGTCTTCCCACTCGCCGGCTATGCGGGCATCCTCTGTGTGACGCTCATCTTCAGCTACTACTCCGTGGTGGCAGGGTGGGTGCTCCACTATGCGCTGCAGGCCCTCTCGGGGCATCTGTCCTCTGTCACCGACACTGCCGCGGCCTTCACCGCCTTCAGCACCTCCACATGGACACCGCTGGCGTGCACCATCGCCATTATCCTGCTCACCCACGTCATCATCCAGCGCGGAGTCCAGCGTGGCATAGAGCGGTTCTCCAAGCTGCTGATGCCTCTGCTCCTGATCCTGCTGTTGCTGCTGGCCGCTGGAGCCCTCACCATGCCGGGTGCCGCCGCCGGCGTGCGTTTTCTCTTGCAGCCCGACTTCACACGTCTCACCCCTGCCGTCGTGCTCTCGGCCCTCGGCCAGGCCTTCTTCTCGCTGAGTATCGCCATCGGTTGCCTGAGCACCTACGCCAGCTACTTCCGTGCCGACGTGCCACTGGTGCGCACGGCAGCCAGCGTAGTGGGCATAGACACCGCCGTGGCCATCCTGAGCGGCTTCATCATCTTCCCCGCTGTCTTCTCTGTCTCGGATGTGGCCCCCGATGCCGGTCCGGGTCTCGTCTTTGTCACCCTGCCCGCCATTTTCAACAACCTGTTCAGCGGTCTCCCCGTGCTGGGCTGGCTCTTCTCCGTGATGTTCTATCTGCTGCTTGTCCTGGCCGCCCTCACCAGCACGCTCTCCATGCACGAGGAAGTGACGGCTTTCTTCGTGGATCATCGCCACCTCAGCCGCGGCCGCGCCGCCCTCTATGTGACCCTCATCGTCATCGCCCTCGGCATCCTCTGCTGTCTCAGCTTCGGTCCCCTCGCCGATCTTACATTTTTCAGTTATCAATTATCATTTTTCAACTGCTTCAACGACGTTACCGCTCTCTATATCATGCCCCTTTGCGGTATCGTCCTCAGCATATTCGTCGGATGGCGACTTCCTCTCCGACTGCTTGTGGAGGAACTCACCAACCACGGCAGTCTCCCCGACCCCAAGTTTAAACTTTCATTTTTCAATTTCCAATTCTCTCTCATCCGCGCCATCCTCTTCCTCATACGTTGGGTGGCTCCCACCGCCATCCTGCTCATATTCGCTCTGGCATGAGGAATAACAAACATCCCTCCGGCTTCCCCGAGACAGGAAGCAGGAGGGATCATTATGCTGGGCGTAGCCGTCTGCTGCTCAATTACCAAATCTTCTTGCGGGCCGACTGCAAGGGGAAGTTGATACCCATCGAGAACTGGGTGCCTTTGTTCATGGGCGCAAACTGCTTGCTGACCTTGCCGAGGGTGCGGTCCATGGCCAGATAGAGGTTGAAGCCTACGGGATGCAGGTTCAACATCCATCCGAAGCTGGGACCGAAGGTGCCGATGGCCCCATTGACATTCATGTCAAACCAGTGGCAGGGAGCATAGTTGGCACTCAGACGCTCCTCGTTCCAGCCGTAGTTTTCCTGGAAGCGGCTGCTGGAGAGCAGACCCACCCGCACCTTGTCATACCACGGCAGTGCATACTCCACACCCACGTTCAGCGTGGTGCCGATGCCGTAGCTGTTGCTGCCCTGGTCACCTTTGTTTTCGAGGCGGTAGAGATCGGTGATGTCATCCACGAGGCGGTCTGTCTGGTCTGAGAACTTCTCGCCGGAGCCGTCCTTGACCTGAATGTTGCTGAAGCCGTTGAAGGTGAAGGGGTCTCCATGATTTGCCACGGTGTGGCTCTCTGCCCAGTTGATGAATCCCAGGTCGAGGATGGCCAGGCTGGCCTTGAGGCCCGGCACCAGTTCCTTGAAGTCATATTCTCCTCCGAGGTCCACGGCAAAGCCCATGCCGCCGATGGGTTTGAAATCATCTGTCTTGAAGTCGTCGATGGTGGTGTATGTGCGAGTATTGCCGTTGGTGTCTGTCTGCTTGTAATCCTTTGACTTCTCAGTAATCTTCAAACCCTTCATATTGGCCTCCACGGTGGCGTGTGCCGTGGCCGTCCACTCCTGGTCTGCGGTGAGGTTCAGGTCCAGGTCTGAGAGTTCTGCCTTGACGCGAGCGATGCCCACGAGCACCTTCAGTTTGGCACCCAGGCGCAGGTCTTCTGTAATCTGCCGGCTGTGACCCAGAGCCACCTCGGCGAAGGATTGTCCGAAGACGCTGGCGTCACTCACGTGGTAGCTCCTGTTCTCCAAGTCCTTGGCGATGGAAAAGAGGTCGTATGGCAGCTTGAAGCCCGCAAAGGTGCGGCTGCTCACAGTGATGGTGTTATAACCTCCGAAGGCGCGGAATCCCACGCCCAGGATCTGCAGGTTGATGTCCGTGCGGAACTTGTTCACGTCCTCCAGACCACCGAGGGCTTCTGCCTTGGTGACATCGGGATGCAGGAAGGTGACAGTCTTGCCGTTGCGCTGGAAGAGCATGTCGCCGATGTTGAAGTTGGTGCTCAAGTCAATGTTGAAGTTGCCGAGAGCGGGCATGGCCACGTAGCCCTGCTGAGGTGCAAACGCAGGATTGACCATGTGACGGTTGACGGCTCCTTCCATGAAATAGCTGCTGTTGGAGTTCTGCGCGGTGGCCGAGACGGCAAAGGAGAGAGTTGCTGCGGCCAGGGCCATTCTTATAATTGGTTTCATAATAGATGAAGTCTGTTGAATGGGTGAATAATCGGTTCTGGTTCGCAGTGTGGGTTAATCATTATCCTTGTTAGCGACATAGGAGACCCCCGTGGCCTTGACCTGTATATCTGTCAGTCTCACACTGGCAGTGGTCTTGAGCGCATCGGCATTGGAGGACGGGTCATTGAGCACTGCAGCATACTTGATGCCATCCAGCTGCATGTCTCCCGAATGCAGGAACTCGCTGAGAGTGTGACCCTGGGCGGCTCGGATGCGGATGGAGAACTTGTCCTTCTCTGTGCCGCTGGCGTTGGCGCGGATGGTCACGCCGCCCTGCTGGAAGTCGCCATCGCCGTCGTTCTTGTATGCAATCAGCAGATTGCTGAGTTCAATGCCATCCTTGTTGATGGGCGTGACGGTGAGGTTGAGTTTCAGGGGAATATCTGAATGAGCAACGCCTGTGAGCTCCAGACTCTCCACTGTCAAATCATCCAGATCGTCGCCCAGATCCATGTTTTTCTCTGTATCACGATAGACGATCTGGAAATTATCGCCGAAAGTGAGGGGCGAGAAGACGCGATAGCGCAGTTCCACGTTGTAGTCCTTGCTGATTTCTATGTTCTCGCACGCTGGCAAGTTGACCATGATTTTGCCGTTCTCGCCGGTGACCTTGATAACATCGGGTATCTTGCGGATGAGGTTGCCCACAGAGGCTGTCTGTTTCTCTTGGTTGTAGTTCTTATAGGCTTCGGGGAAGTCGGCCTGGTCGGTGTGCGGTGCCAGCATGAAGACTTTGTGCTTACCCTTATCTGCACCATTACCGTCGTATGTGAGAGTGGCTTCTACTCCTTCTCCTGTGGTCTGTCCGAACTTGGGCAGGAGATCGATGGTGGTGTTGATTTGTGTTTCCAAGTCGGTGTAGAAGTCCAGATAGAGCTGCGGGTTGCTCAGGTCGAGCGTGACATCGGGTTCGTTGAGGAAATCGGGCAGGTTCTCCAACTTGATATCTTTAATATTATCAATTTCATGTTGTAGGGAGCCAGAGAAGGTCTGAACGGTCAGATCCTGGTCGAACTTGCAAGTGCCGTTGAAGTTGAGTGTGGGCAACACTCGATTCAAAGCATCTTGATAATTTCCTGCTTGCACTTTCTCCACCTCTTCTTTAATCTCCAAAGGCGTCATGCCAGACAATTCTTCATACAGATGTGCTATCAGTTTATCTGGATTGATGTCATCTTTGTTCAGACGTGCATAGCCGCTGAGGGCAAACTGCCCGCTGAGGCGTGCCGAGTGGTTGGCGGGGTTAAAAGACACGCCATGCCCCTCCTCCAGTTGTGCGGCATTGAGGGTGAGCGTGAAACTGAGGCCTGTGCTCAACGACATGCCGTCCACATCCTTGGACTCATTCAAGACAATGATGCCCTCATTGGTAGCGCGGTCGGTCGCTTTCTCATTGCCCTGATAGGTGCAACGACTGATTTCCAGTCCTGTGGGCAGACTCAGCACCAGGTTGTCAAAGTGTATCTGATCGACGATATCCGTGTTCTTGCCCGATAGTGTCACCTGCAGGGTGACCGTGGTGGGTGAGAAACTGATGCGGCTGATATCCAGGACGTCACTGGAAATGCCCGTGGCCTGTGCATCCTTCAAGTCTGCCTTGGCCAAGTCAGAAATGTCATAGATGTACTCATCTGTCAGGATATTTTTGCGAACGCTGCCTTTTACGGCCCCGGTTGCCGCCCGCAAGTCGATACTTGCATTGAAACTTTGGTCTGACGGTTTTCGGATTCTAATCGGGTTGATGTGTATGGGAGCCGGGCTGGCCTCGCCGTCCTTGTCCAGATAGTATAGTTCCTGTCCGTCCGGTCCGACAAGCTTCTGGATGGGGCCGTCGTCCTTCAGGTCAAAGAGGTTGTCCAGGACAATATCTCCCGTGCTGCACTTGGGCAGCGACAGTGTTCCTGAACTGCCCACTTGGATGGTGGTATCCATATTGCTCAGGTCATACTTGTCATCGACACAGGCCGACAAAATGGCGGCCCCCGCCGTGAAAGCGAGCAAGGTTTTGCTGAATGTCTGCTTTCTCATAACGTGGTCTGCTTAAAGGTTAAAAAAACTATATGTCCAAGGGTCACACCTGGGGTATGACCTATTATAATATACGCATACGCGCGCGAGCACGCATGTCTCAGAACTCCATCTCGTCCAGTTGAATCTCCTGAGAGGGTTCGTCGGGTCGCTGGGGGATTTCTCCCTGCTGCTCATAGATGAACTTCATGGCCTCAGACAGTCCACTGGTGAACTTGTCAAAGTCCTCGGGATAGATGAAGATCTTGTGCTTCTCGAAGTTGAACTGCGGCATGTCACCGTCGCCCGTGACAATCTTCTTACTTTCGGTGAGCGACAGATACATGTCGCCGCGGCTGCTCTGTTTCACATCTACATAATAAATACGCTTTCCTGCTTTGATGGAGCGAGTGAAGAGGATTTCCTTCTCACGTCCGTTGTTGTTTCGGTTCTCTTTCATGTCTATTTATTGCGTTAAATACCATTTTGTGCGTCAAAAGTAGGTATAATTGAGCAAACAGCCCAAAAAAAAGTGAAAAACTTCATGCAAAGGGGTTAGATTTGTCCGAAAATGCGTACTTTTGCGCGGAAAAACTCAGAAAACACTGCATCAACGCTCATTTTTATTATGATAAATCGAGAACTCATCCGATTGAAAGTGGTTCAACTGGCCTACGCCTACTTCGAGAATGGTTCCAGCAAATTGGATACAGCTGAAAAAGAACTTTTCTACAGCCTCTCCAAATCCTACGACCTCTATATGTATATGCTTGAGCTCATGGTGGAGATTCAACGGATGGCAGAGCGTGCCGTGGAGACACAACGGAGCCGGTTGCGCCGACTCGGGCAGGATGCAACACCCAACACACGTTTTATTGACAACCGATTCATCCAGCAGCTGCAGAGCAACCGCCAGCTCCAGGACTTCCGCGAGAACCAGAAGAAGACATGGAGTGACGAGGAGGACTTTGTCCGCAGACTATACAACCAGATTACAGAGTCCGACACCTACAAGGACTGGATGGCAGGCCGCGAGTCCACCACATACGAGCAGGAGCGACAGCTCTGGCGAGACATCTACCGCCGCATCATCATTGACAATGAGGCGCTGGAACAGCTCTTGGAAGAGAAAAGTCTCTACTGGAACGATGACCGTTTCATCGTGGATGGCTTTGTGCTCAAGACCATCAAGCGCTTTGACCCCAAGGCCGGTGCCGCCCAGGAACTACTGCCCGAGTACCGCGACGAGGAAGACCGAGAGTTTGCCAAGCGCCTGTTCCGGGCCACCATCCTCGGGCGCGAGCATTACAAGGGGCTGATAGCCCAGTTCCTGCGCGGATGGGACATCGACCGTCTGGCCTTCATGGACCTGATTATCATGCAAACGGCGATGGCCGAGATATTCACCTTCTCACAAATCCCCATTTCCGTCTCCATCAACGAGTATGTGGAGATTGCCAAGATGTATAGCACACCCCGCAGTGGAGCATATATTAACGGACTGTTGGACACCATCTGCCGGAAACAGATTGACGAAGGCCGGCTGCACAAGCAGATGCCCGCTCCCGACTACATGCGGCAGCAGGGAGAAGAGGATGAGGTTGAGAGTTGAAAGTTGAGAGTTGAAAGTTAAAAGTTAAAAGTTAAAACAACGGAAATAACGGAAAAGAAACGGAAGTAACGGATATGTTTCCGTGTATTTCAGATGATTTCCGTGTTGTCCGTTGTTGAGAGTTGAAAGTTGAAATCGTTATTCCGTTATTCCGATAATATAAATCGCAAATTGATAAATTGTAAATTGTAAAATCGTAAATCAATATGACATTACTTCAAGCCGCCCAGGGCGACGGCGGTATGGGCATGATTCTCATGCTTGTGGCCATGTTTGCCATCATGTACTTCTTCATGATTCGCCCCCAACAAAAGAAGCAAAAGGAAATCCAGAAGTTCCGCAACAGCATTGAGCGCGGACAAGAAGTCATCACTGCCGGCGGCCTTTATGGCACTGTCAGGGATATTGATGACGTGAAGAATGTGCTCATTATTGAGGTGGCAAATGGTGTCCGCGTGCGTGTGGACCGCAATTCCGTCTTTGCCTCGGCAGCTTCCACAGAGAACTACTCGAAGTAACCTCTCTTTTTCTTCTTGAAGCATGGATCCGGAACGTCTCCGTCTGCTGAGAGAACGCATTCACGCCTCCCTGACCAGCCATCGCAGCAGGGAGACAATGGTGTTTCTCTTTTTCCTGCTCGTCTCCACAGGGTTCTGGCTCCTGCAGACACTCAATGACAGTTACGAGACAGTCATCCGTCTGCCACTGAGGCTCAACAACGTGCCGCAGGGCACTGTCATCACAACCGACCTGCCATCTGCCGTTGCTATCAATATCCACGACAAGGGCACCACGTTGCTGGGCTATTATTTCCGGTTGAGGAAGGATTCTGTGGTGGTGGACTTCAGCCTTTATGACAACGGCGAGACCAACGGCCACGTTGTTCTCAGCCACTCCGACGTGCTCAAGCAGTTATCTTCCACGTTCGAAACGTCGTCTCGCATCGTATCTGTCAGGCCAGACACACTGGAATACTACTACACGCGGGGTGTCCGCAAGCGTATTCCGGTGGAGTTTCACGGCCGCATAGAGGTCAGTCCCTTCTATTTCCTTTCCGAAGTCCGCTGCGAGCCAGATTCCATCGATGTGTGGGCAGAGCAAAGCCTCCTTGACACCATCACCGTGATGCCTACGGTCAACACCGTTTGGACAGAGCTCACCGAAACCACGGTCCAGAACGTTCCGCTGCTGGCACGCCGCGGAATGAAACTGGAACCCGCTGCCGTTCGTCTGTCCGCCATCGTGGATGTCTATGTGGAGAAACAGGTGCAAGTGCCGATCATCGGTACCAATTTCCCTGCCGGCTATGTCCTGCGCACGTTCCCGCCCACGGCAACGCTGTCTTTTCGTGTAGGCTCCATGCGTTTCAAGGAAGTCACTGCCGACAACTTCGTCCTCACTGCCACCTATGAGGAACTCCTGCATCTGCCAGATTCCATCCTCCATCTGCAATTGCGTTCGGTGCCGGAGGGCGTCTCCCAGGTCCGCATATCACCGCCTGATGTCCAGTTCATGATAGAGATGAATGACCCGGAGGAGGAGTAAGTTGAAAGTTGAGAGTTGAAAGTTGAATGGAGGTTAAAGAGTTATGCAGCAACGATTCCGCATAGGGATAACGGGTGGGATAGGGACAGGCAAGACTTTTGTGTCTCGTCTGCTGCACCATCGCTATGGCATCCCCGTCTATAATACAGACGCCGAGGCCAAACGGCTGATGGTGGAGTCACAGGCCATTCGGGAACAACTCACGGCTCTCTTGGGCGCAGAGGCTTATCTGTCCAACGGTCAGTTGAACCGTGACATCCTGCGCCGCTTCGTCTTCTCCTGCCAGAAACATGTGCAGGCCGTCAACGCCATCGTGCACCCTGTCGTGCGCCGCGATTTCATCTGCTGGGCAGATTCCGTCCGCCTCACACCCGCTGAAGAAGCCCTCCAACAGCCCTATTTCAAGCAACAGGTGGTAGCGGTGGAAAGTGCGCTGTTAATAGAAGCTCATCTCACCGATGACGTGGACCACGTACTCCTCGTCACCGCATCACAGCAGACCCGCCTCCACAGAACCATGCAGCGCGACGGACTCCCAGAGCAAGAGATCCTGCAGCGCATGAGCCACCAGTTCTCGGACACAGACCGTCTGCCTTTTGTCCACCACATCATCACCAACGACGAGGGTACCACAGACCTGGATGAACAACTGAAGCATTTCATTAACACGTTAACACATTAACACGTTAACACATCAAACCATCAAATCGTTAAATCGTTAAATCATTAAATCGTTAAATCGTTAAATCGTTAAATAAAACTATGTTAGAAACCATCTTAGCCATCTCCGGGAAGCCCGGACTCTACAAACTCGTATCGCGAGGCAACCGCAACCTCATCGTGGAATCTCTGGACGAGCGTCATCACCGTCAGCCCGCATTCGCCACGGACAAAGTAATCTCCCTCGCTGACATTGCCATGTACACAGACGCTGAGGAAGTGCCTCTGGCCGATGTCCTCACCGCCCTGCAAAAGAAGGAGAACGGGCAGCCCGCTTCCCTCGACTACAAAAAGGCGTCCAAGGAACAGCTCTTTGACTTCTTTGCCGAGATACTGCCCAACTTCGACCGTGACCGCGTCTTCCCCTCAGATGTCAAGAAGCTCCTGCAATGGTATGATATCCTCATCGCCAACGGCCTCACGGACTTCTCCAAGCTGAAACCCACCGAGGGCGACAACATCGAAGACCGCCAAGCCGAGTAAACACTTCCCCTTTCTCATGGATCTATGTTCGTGAGCCGACTCACCTATGTTACCACGTTCGAGACTCTTCATTCCACCTTGCGTCTCGGCTTTCACCTCTATAAGAAGGATGGCCTGACGAAAAGTGGTAATCTTCTTTCACTGCAATGGCCTTGACAGTGTATAATCCAGGAATAGCACCGTCATATTCCATGGACTCCGTGGTCGGTTCCGAACCATCCGTGGTATAATAAATCGTGGCATTCTCAGTCGAGGATAATATTTCTTCCTTCATTTATTATTGTTTCACTCTCATTTTATGATGGTTTTTGTTCGGCCTACAATGTTGACGCCGTGCTGGAGGGTGTCGAGACGCAGGCCTTGCAGGTTGTAAATGGCGGCTGTCTGTGGGGCTTCCGTCTGGCCGACGGTGCGGACGCCGGTCGGCACATCCTCAATGGCCTCGTATTCTGCCATTGCACTGGCCATGTGGGCATCGAGGTCAGCGAGGCGATACAGACCATCAGCGTTGGCGGTCAGGCCCTCGACGGTGACGGGGAGTACCATTGGTGGCACATCAGTCGATAGCAACGTGCGGTTCTGCAACTGCTCTACAGACTGATAGACCAGATTGACGACGACATAGTCCTCCGATCCGTCGTTCCACTTCTCAAATACCAGTTTCGAGCCGATGGGCGTGTGCAGCTCCAGGGCGTTCTGTGTCTCGGGATAGTTAAGGTGCAGGGCAGCACCGATGCTAGCGAGGTTGCTGTCGTGACCGCAAAGGAACATGAACTTGCGGTCGGTGCGGTTCAGCTCCTCACGGATGCGGCTTACTAGCGGATAGGCCAGATTGACGGCGGCAGCGTGGACGGTGAAGAGCAGACCGTCATAGACCTCCTTCACGGCACAGATGTCGCGCCACTGCTCCATGGTCAACTCATGACCGAAGGGCGCGAAGTTCTCCGACTCATAGCACTGCAGCACCAGCGCGTCGGCCACGCTGTTGGCCAGCGTATAGCCGCCCGTCATCTTCGGTTCGTCGCCCTTCTCAATCTTGAACTGCACGTCGTCGTACCAGAAGTGCGTCGTGTCGTTCTTGGCTGCGGGTGAGTTGGCCATGTCGAGCACCTCCTCCATCAGGTCGAGCGTCTTCTGCTGGGCTGCCATCCACGCCTGAGGCCCGCCGTGCATCGCCTGCATCTCGCTGACCACCTGCTGACGATACGTGTCGTTCATCTTCGTGAACTGCGGCGTAAAGACCGGGTCCATCTTGTCCTCCTCGTACTTATGCGTAATCTCCACGTTGGCAAAGGGCAGGAATCCGGCCGAGAAGTACTTTGCCGTGGCGAACGTACGCTGTCGTGAGTTGGCGTAGAACAGCACCTCGTCGCCCGTAGGGCGGTAGTTGTCGGGCAGCAGTCCCTCGCTGACCACCCACTTGCGGAAGAACTGTCCCATTTCTGTCTCAAGGACACCGCCGCGCAGCGACAACTGACTGCCCGGCGACGACCACTGGAACCATGTGTGGGGCGTCACGCGCTGATAGGCAGCACCGCCCGACGACAGCGGCGAGCGGATGTTGTGGCGGCTCATCACCACCACCTCCTTCAGTTCATACCGTGCCCGGAAGTCGTCCGAGCGTTTTGTCTGTGCCTGCAGGCCTGTGCCGCTGATTACGAGGATGGCGGCTGTCATCCATAGTTTCATTTGTTTCATCGGTCTATTTGTTATCTGTCTGTTTCTTACCTTTTTCTTTTGCTTCTTGCAGTCGCTGGTAGTTCTGGCCGACCTCTTCGAGCAGAGTGTTCTGGATGCTGTCGGCGGCGGATGCTTGCGACATTTCCTCACGCTTCTGACGATAGGTCGCGAGGTCGGCATTGCTCACGTCCATCATCTGCCAGCATTGGGCGAGCTTCTCCTTCATCTCGCTTATTAGTATGCCGCTCAGGTAGATATTGTATTTTCACATTCATAACTCTATGTCTATTTTCTTACAATGATTGCATTTGATTTTCACTTATTATTATTTCTTCTTTGACTCCATCTGCCAATGGCATAGCCGACGGCCAGGATGGCGGTACAACAGATACCGAACACCGCTACAGCAATCGACTTGACGAGCCATGCCGGATGTCCCCCTGTCTGTTTCTCAGTCATATCGACAATTACATACACTATCATCAGCACGATGAATGCAGCCGCGACCATACACAGCACCATGCGCCAAAGCGTACCCCACAGGCCACAGCCGAACAACTGGTAGTAGGCAATGTAGTAATATATCGGGATCAGTATGAGTATGGGCACGAAAAAATCGGCAAGGGTGACAAAGATAAGAGCCAGCGTGCTGAGGAACACCTGGATGAAGAATCCCTGTGGCAGCTTGTGGGCTGTGCAGCGTGGCGAATGGTGGAACAGCACCCATGTGGGCAGAATCATCGTGGAATAGATGATAAGGAAGCCCCATCCTTGATTCCTTTCAGCCCAGTCGAAAAAGGCGACCACGGCATCCATCCCCTCTGCCGAATGGGTTTCCTCGGAACTGTCGCCCAATAGATTGGTAATGAGTGCACACACGATGGCTACGATGAGCAACATCTTCACCGGCGGGAAACTCACCTGCCGCTTGCCGCTGATATAGTCGCGAATCAAGTAGCCGGGCCTCCAGAGCAGTTGCCACAGTGTGTAGGTCATGGAGCGTGTGCCCACGCCCCATATCTCCATCACGCTCTCTCTGACGCTCGACCAGTTCACCGCGCCCAGCGTGGCCTTCTGCCCGCACTGTGGGCAGAAGTTACCAACATACTCGCGATTGCAGTTGCAGCAGCGGTGGCTCTCTTCCTCGTTCATGGCATAGCGGAACGGATTCTCCTGCCATGCCCTGAAACGCCAGTATTTCATTCTCATTATTTACTATTTACAAATCGCACTTGTAGCCAACGGTCAGCATCAGGCAACTGTTGCGGATGCTGCCGGGTGTGCGCCAGCCGTTGCTGAACATGTCGCCCTTGTTCATCTTCGTCAGGCCCAGGTGGTAGCGCAGCTCCACAAACCAGAGGTCACCATTCCTGTCGCTGTAAAACTGCCAGTTGAGGGCCACCGGTGCCGAAAAGTTAACCGTCTTCAGTTGGTCGGTGTAGCTGATGTCGTTCATCCGTGCCGAGAGTATGAAGTCGGGCTGGATGCCGGCCTTCAGCGTAACGAGCCCAATCCTGAAGTTGGCCAGCAGCGGCACGCTAAGGATGTCCATATACATATTCTTGTCGATGACCGAGTAGTTCACACCCTGATAGACGTTGGTCAATCCGATGGAGGGGCGAACCAGTCGGTCATGTTGTAGCCAATCTCACCATTCGCAGCAATTCCGATGCGACCTTTAGCGTCCTCTATGTCACCCGCGAAGGTTGACCACGATGCACCCAACCAAGCCGATGAGAACCACCCACCCTGACGGGTCTGTGCATTCACGCTCACTGCGCCGCAGACGGTAAGGATGGAGGCGAACATCCATAGTTTCATTTGTCTCATCTGTCTCGTTTTCTAATTAATTACAGGTCAAACAGTCCGGCTAACTCAGCAAACAGCTCCGGATTGGAGGCTACGTTGATGACAAGGTCGGCCAGCCCGTCGAGCAGGTCAACGAGA